>NZ_JBFTZQ010000073.1:0-512 GCF_056406715.1 Arthrobacter sp. P1_B11 | reverse complement strand
CGCTACGCCGCATCAGCACTGGGATACAGCATCGGCGCCGGCATCCTGGGCGGAGCATCCCCACTGATCTCCACCGCCCTGATCGGCGCCACCGGCTCCACCCTCGCCCCGGCCTTCTATCTCGGCGGCGTCTCCCTCATCGCCTTCCTGATCGTAGCCAAACTGCTCCGCGAAACAGTGAACATGCCCTTCGGCGAAAAAGCAGAAGACCTCGCAACAGCAAAAGTCCTCTAAACCACACCGACCGACGTCTTCCACATCTTTTGAACGGAGAATTTTGATGGGTGAGCACCCTTATGTAGTGGTGATCGGTGCCGGGATGTCCGGTATCCACATCGGCAAGCATCTGAAGGATATGGGTATTGCCTTCAGGATTTATGAGAAGGCTCAGGAGATTGGGGGGACCTGGCGGGATAACAATTATCCGGGCCTGTATGTGGACGTTCCGGTTTCCCAGTATCAGTACACTTTCGCCCCGAAGTATGACTGGTCGCGCCCCTACGCGCCCGGGC
>NZ_JBFTZQ010000072.1:0-523 GCF_056406715.1 Arthrobacter sp. P1_B11 | reverse complement strand
ACCTCAAACAGTTGTTTGATTTTCCTTAAGGGACCGGGTAGGTCAGTATCCTTAAGAAGACTAAGAGAGTGAATCTTAGTGGTGATTCCTTTAGGAGATCAAGGTTGATCGGATCCTAGAGAAGACTAAGAGAGTGAATCTTAGTGWSAGCTAAGTCAGTGTAATTGTTAGTCACTTGTAGGTTTCAAGTGCAGTTGTAACWCTTACCTGATTAGTGGATTGCCTTCATTCTAAGAAGGAAGAAATCACCTTAACGGGTGGACTGGAKTAGCTTGAGKGATTTATCAAGTGAACMAGGATAAAATCCTTGTGTGCTTYTCTATCTCTTATYSTTAGCACTTAAGTTCTCGAAAGATTTGYCWAWATCTTTAAGGTGGWAGTTTTRTMCTGAAAAMGTTATTCAAACCCCCCCTTTCTACCGTTTTTCATACCTTCAAATGTTGCTGCTTCTTCCATGTTGATGTACTTCTCGGACCGGACTTGAAATTCCTCCAGAGTCTTTGCTTTCTTCCCATCTAGGGAA
>NZ_JBFTZQ010000071.1:0-600 GCF_056406715.1 Arthrobacter sp. P1_B11 | reverse complement strand
GTGCATTCGGAGCCGCCGATCAGGAACGTGGCCTCCTTGTCTTCCCAGCACTCGAAGATGTTGGGGCAGCCGGCCTCCTCACAGACGGTGTGGAGGCCCTCTTTCTTGACGAGGTTCTTGAGCTGGACGAACTCCGGGCCCATCTGGACCTTGGCCTTGATCCACTCCGGCTTGCGCTCCACCGGGGTGGCCGCATTACGCTGCTCAATGCGCAGCATCTTCCGGCCTTCTGGTGCCAGTGTCATTGTTCTCTTTCCTTCAGCATTCGACGACGTTGACGGCGAGGCCGCCCATGGCCGTTTCCTTGTATTTGGAGCTCATGTCCCGGCCGGTCTCCCGCATGGTAACGATCACTTCGTCGAGGGACACCCGGTGCGAGCCGTCGCCCCAGAGCGCCATCTTGGCGGCGTTGATGGCCTTCGCTGCCGCGATCGCGTTGCGCTCGATGCAGGGCACCTGCACGAGCCCGCCGATCGGGTCGCAGGTCAGGCCCAGGTTGTGCTCCATGGCGATTTCCGCGGCGTTCTCCACCTGCGCCGGCGTGCCGCCCATGACCTCGGCCAGGCCCGCGGCGGCCATCGACGACGCCGATCCCATCCC
>NZ_JBFTZQ010000070.1:0-665 GCF_056406715.1 Arthrobacter sp. P1_B11 | reverse complement strand
GAAGGAAACAAGAAAGTCAAAGAATCAAAGGCATTGTCTTTGATCCAAAAGTATGAATCCTTCATCATGGAGCCAAATGAGTCCATTGAAGAAATGTTCTCCAGATTTCAGTTGCTTGTAGCTGGCATACGACCTCTCAACAAGAGCTACACAACAAAAGATCATGTCATAAGGGTCATCAGGTGTCTTCCTGAAAGTTGGATGCCTTTRGTGACTTCAATAGAGCTCACGAGAGAYGTTGAGAATATGAGTTTAGAAKAACTCATCAGCATTTTGAAATGCCATGAGCTGAAGCGCTCAGAGATGCAAGATCTGAGGAAAAAGTCCATAGCCTTGAAATCCAAATCTGAAAAGGCTAAGGTTGAGAAGTCAAAGGCTCTTCAAGCTGAAGAAGAAGAATCTGAAGAAGCATCAGAAGATTCTGATGAAGATGAGCTGACTCTGATCTCYAARAGACTCAACCGCATCTGGAAGCACAGGCAGAGCAAGTWCARAGGCTCTGGAAAGGCAAAAGGAAAGTMTGARTCCTCAGGCCAGAAGAAGTCATCAATCAAGGAAGTCACTTGCTTTGAGTGCAAAGAATCAGGGCCCTACAAAAGTGACTGTCCAAAATTGAAGAATGACAAGAAGCCAAAGAAGCACTTCAAGACCAAGAAGAGTCTGAT
>NZ_JBFTZQ010000069.1:0-704 GCF_056406715.1 Arthrobacter sp. P1_B11 | reverse complement strand
GTGGATGAGGTGGTGGTGGTGGGTGCAGAGGAGGACGCCGTTGTCGGTGTTGGTGGGTCCGCCGTGTGACCAGTAGGTGGTGTGGTGGGCTTCGCACCAGGGGGCGGGGATGGTGCAGGTGGGGAAGGCGCAGCCTTGGTCGCGGGCGGTGAGGGCTTTGCGGAGGTGGGGTGGGAAGATCCGGGTGGTGCGGCCGATGTCCAGGATGCGGCCTTGGCTGCCGAGAAGGATGGGGATGATGTCGGCGTCGCAGGCGATTTTGCGGACGGTGGCGGGGGTGACGGGGCCGGTGAAGGCGAACGTCCCGGTCCCGGTGGGGGTGTCGGGGAGCGGGGGCAGGCCGGTCGCGGTGTCGTCGGTCGCTGCGGGTGCAGTGCCTGTGGCTGCCGGGTTTTGCCAGTGGGTTTGTGCATTGTCGCCGGGGCGGCTGGGGCCGCCGGTGTTGGTCGTTGTCCGGGTCGTGGGTGTGGGTCGGGTGTAGCGGGGGCCGTTGGCGGCGGTGGTGTGGAGGCGGTTCAGGAGGTCCTGGTAGCTGATGGTGACCATGACCTGGGGCCGGAGTCCGCCGGTGGCTGGCAGGGTGTTGGTGGCGAGGGCTGTTTTGCAGGCGCCGACGAGGCCGTCGAGGAGTTGTTGGGGTCGGGTGCGGCGTTCGAGGTGGGCGTCCGCGGCCGCGGCTTCGGCCGCGGCGCCGAATCCCGGCC
>NZ_JBFTZQ010000068.1:0-714 GCF_056406715.1 Arthrobacter sp. P1_B11 | reverse complement strand
GCTGAGCAAGCTAAACCTTGTCAGGGGCTTACCCAATCTGAAGTTCGCTTCAGACGCTCTTTGTGAAGCATGTCAGAAAGGCAAATTCACAAAAGTCCCTTTCAAGGCAAAGAATGTTGTCTCAACCTCAAGGCCGTTGGAACTTCTGCATATCGACCTTTTTGGACCAGTGAAAACTGAGTCTATAGGTGGCAAGAGATATGGGATGGTTATCGTTGATGACTATAGCCGCTGGACATGGGTAAAGTTTCTAACCCGCAAGGATGAGTCTCATGYTGTGTTCTCTACCTTCATTGCTCAAGTGCAAAACGAGAAGGCTTGTAGAATTGTGCGTGTCAGAAGTGACCATGGTGGAGAGTTTGAGAATGACAAGTTTGAGAGTCTGTTTGATTCCTATGGAATTGCACATGATTTCTCTTGTCCCAGRACTCCTCAACAAAATGGTGTTGTTGAGAGGAAGAACAGAACTCTTCAGGAGATGGCWAGAACCATGCTCCAAGAAACTGGCATGGCTAAGCACTTTTGGGCAGAGGCAGTAAACACARCATGTTACATTCAGAACAGAATCTCTGTGAGACCAATTCTGAATAAGACTCCYTATGAATTGTGGAAGAAYATAAAACCCAACATYTCTTATTTTCATCCTTTTGGYTGTGTTTGTTATGTTCTCAATACTAAGGATAGATTGCATAAATTTGATGCTAAGTCTTCTAA
>NZ_JBFTZQ010000067.1:0-748 GCF_056406715.1 Arthrobacter sp. P1_B11 | reverse complement strand
CCCTGGAGCAGTGTCTGGAGGCGCTGGCGTCGGCGGTCGACGCCGCGGACAACGAGCTCGGGCTGGCTTCCTTCCGGGAGGCGGCGGATTTCGCGGACCTGACCGAGGAGCTCTCCCGCCGGGCCGAGCACCTTCAGCTGCTCGCCGCGGCCGCGGTGGAACGGACCCGCACCGAGGCGGTCAACGCCGCCGGACCCGCGGCCAAAGCCACCGGCTGGACCACCGGCTGGAGCACCGACACCGACACCGGCAGCGGCAGCGCGGTCGACACCGCGGCGGGTGCAGGAGCATCCGGGGCCGCGGAGACGGCGCCGGGGCCGGCGCGGGTGCGGTCTGTGCCTGCCGATGACGGGTGCCGGAACACCGCCGAATACCTCCGGGTCCGGCTCCGGATCAGCATCGGCGAAGCCCGCCGCCGGCTCGCCCTCGCCGCGGCCGTGCTGCCCCGCACCGGCCTCAACACCCACCCCATGCCCCCCGCCTGCGAACAGACCGCCGCGAACCTCGCCGCCGGGACCATCGCCTCCCGCGCCGGAACCATCATCACCACCGCCCTGGACAAGGCCCGCCCCATCACCAACCCCGCCACCCTCCACACCATGGAGGCCGCCCTGAACCGCACCGCCCTGGASAACGACCACGACTTCCTGCTCCGCATCGCCCACCGCTGGACCGACGCCATCGACCAGGACGGCACCGAACCCAGCGAAGAAGAACTCCGCCACCGCCAAGGCGCCTTCACCCGCCG
>NZ_JBFTZQ010000066.1:0-825 GCF_056406715.1 Arthrobacter sp. P1_B11 | reverse complement strand
GGTCGTTGCAACACCTGTTGGTTAGGTGGTTAGTAGTAAAGCACGTAAACGCTCGGCTGGGGTTTCCCAGCCGAGCGTTTTACGTGGCCGGCCGTTGAGTTTCTGAGCGACGAGTTCGAGGTCTTCGGGACCGTAGACGGACAAATCCGTGCTCTTGGGGAAGTACTGGCGCAGCAGCCCATTGGTGTTCTCATTCGAGCCGCGCTGCCAGGGGCTGGCGGGGTCGCAGAAGTAGACGTTCATGTCCGTGGCCATGGTGAAGGATTTGTGGGCTGCCATTTCGGAGCCCTGGTCCCAGGTCAGGGAGCCTCGCAGGTGCGCGGGCAGGGCCGTCATGGCGGTGACGAGTCCGTCCCGGACTGCTTCGGCGCCGTGATCCGTGGGCAGGTGGACGAGCATCACGTACCGGCTGGTGCGTTCGACCAGGGTGGCGATCGCGGACYGGTTCAGTGTCCCGGTGATGAGGTCTCCTTCCCAGTGCCCGGGGATGGCCCGGTCCTCGATTTCGGGCGGGCGTTCGGAAATCATGATCATTGGGTCCGCGAACCGGGACCGTCGTTCCGCGGAGTTGTTGTGGGGGTGGCGGYGGGCGCGGCCGGTGCGCAGGGCGGCCTGGATTTCGCGTTTGAGGCCGCCCCGGGCCTGGAGGTAGAGGGCCTGGTAGATCGTCTCGGGGCTCACGCGCATCTCCTGGTCATCGGGGTGGTCCGTGACCAGCCTGTGCGATATCTGCTCCGGTGACCATTCCAGACCCAGTCCTGCCTGCACGTAATCCCGCAGTTTCGACTCGCCGGTCAGTTTCGCTGTCTTGGGACGGGCTCTGCG
>NZ_JBFTZQ010000065.1:0-861 GCF_056406715.1 Arthrobacter sp. P1_B11 | reverse complement strand
CCGCAGACCAAGGACATGGTCGCGGACCTGACCGATGACCAGATCTGGAACCTCAAGCGCGGCGGCCACGACTACCGCAAGGTCTACGCCGCGTACAAGGCAGCGACCGAATTCAAGGGCAAGCCCACCGTGATCCTGGCCAAAACGGTCAAGGGCTACGGCCTCGGCCCGCACTTCGAAGGCCGCAACGCCACCCACCAGATGAAAAAACTCACCCTCGACGACCTGAAGAAGTTCCGCGACCACCTGCGGATCCCCCTCACGGACGAGCAGCTCGACAAGGATCCGTACCAGCCGCCGTACTTCCACCCGGGCACGGATGCCCCGGAAATCAAGTACATGATGGAACGGCGCGCTGCCCTGGGCGGTGCTGTGCCGGAGCGCCGGTCCAAGCACTCCGACATCGCGCTGCCGGATGCGAAAACCTACGAGGTCGCCAAGCGCGGCTCCGGCAAGCAGCAGGCAGCCACCACCATGGCCTTTGTCCGGTTGCTCAAAGACCTGATGCGGGACAAGAATTTCGGCAAGCACATCGCGCCGATCATTCCCGATGAAGCCCGCACCTTCGGCATGGACGCGTTCTTCCCGACTGCGAAGATCTACAACCCCAAGGGCCAGAACTACCTGTCCGTGGACCGCGACCTGGTCCTGGCCTACAAGGAATCCGCCCAGGGCCAGCTGATCCACCCCGGCATCAACGAAGCCGGCGCCGTCGCGGCGTTCACCGCCGCCGGCACCGCCTACGCCACCCACGGCGTGCCGCTGATCCCGGTCTACGTGTTCTACTCCATGTTCGGCTTCCAGCGCACCGGCGACGCCTTCTGGGCCGCCGCGGACCAGATGGCCGCCGCGGACCAGATG
>NZ_JBFTZQ010000064.1:0-994 GCF_056406715.1 Arthrobacter sp. P1_B11 | reverse complement strand
GGGACCATTCCGCTCGGGCGTCTCTTACACCAMACMAARGTAGYCAGATCAGCAGTRAACCCGTAGGTCTGCCATTCCGTCTGCTACTGAGGACCACCGTAGTGTCCTAAATATGGAAATCCGGGTCTTATGACCATTTTGGAATCCACCGAGGTCCGGTAWYMCGCCGTGTATTAACCTCAAAATGAGTGCATGAATGCAAGTGATTARCCAAACAACGTCTCYGACCTCACYCGACACGTCGCCACGTGTTCTAAATAACACAAACTCTCTAAAAAAAATACCCTAACGCAAATGTCGATTCTGCGACAAAATGAATTAATCAAAACAAGAAGAAGATACTTTGGAACTCATGGTTCCCGGCTAAACTTTAGATAGCCAATCAATAAACTGCTCATCGAGCGAAAAGGTACCGAAGTACTTGGAAACTTATAGTYTCCGGCTAAACTTTAGATAGCCAAACATTAAMCTGCTCATCGAGCGAAAGAGTRTAARCATACTCGGAAACTTGTAAGTTTCCTCAARACTTGGACTCGACGACACTTCTCATATTTTCMAAACTAATATWCARGCTCTAAGCTCTTATCTAAGGRTRTCATTATTGTTCAAAGGATTTAGAAGTTRATTAATGTCTTATGAGTTTTCCGTRATAAAATAGWTTYCATTTTAATCTTATAMTACTTCCTAAGAGTTTTTAGAGATCCCATAATCTCAAATAATTCCCTGAGAAGGTCTCGATCCATTAAAACATAACAAGGTCCGAACTYCGTTCGTCCTTTMAAACTYTCTCAAAATCTCWTAAAAATTCGGCATGACYTGCCCGYAATCCTCACTTTCCAGAAACATAGGCACGAGTGGAATAGCATCAATGAAACAGCTCAACCAATAGGCATAAACAGCATATTCCAACACATCCTAAGTTAACCATGTAGCACATAGCATGTGAATCATTTAGCACACAATATCATGGCATCAAGTACTCAACAAGWTCGGC
>NZ_JBFTZQ010000063.1:0-996 GCF_056406715.1 Arthrobacter sp. P1_B11 | reverse complement strand
GGCACCAGAAGGCCGGAAGATGCTGCGCATTGAGCAGCGTAATGCGGCCACCCCGGTGGAGCGCAAGCCGGAGTGGATCAAGGCCAAGGTCCAGATGGGCCCGGAGTTCGTCCAGCTCAAGAACCTCGTCAAGAAAGAGGGCCTCCACACCGTCTGTGAGGAGGCCGGCTGCCCCAACATCTTCGAGTGCTGGGAAGACAAGGAGGCCACGTTCCTGATCGGCGGCTCCGAATGCACCCGGCGCTGTGACTTCTGCCAGATCGACACCGGCAAACCCTCCCCGGTGGACGTGTTCGAGCCCACCAAGGTGGCCCGGTCGGTCCAGGCGATGCAGCTGCGTTACGCCACCGTCACCGGCGTGGCCCGTGACGACCTCGAGGACGAGGGCGTCTGGCTGTACGCCGAGACGGTCCGCAAGATCCACGAGCTGAACCCGGGCACCGGCGTCGAACTTTTGATCCCGGACTTCTCCGGTAAGCCCGGGCACATCGASGCGATCTGCGAYTCGAAGCCCGAGGTCTTCGCGCACAACGTCGAGACCGTGCCGCGGATCTTCAAGCGCATCCGCCCCGCGTTCCGCTACGACCGGTCCCTGGACGTCATCACCCAGGGCCGGAACCTGGGCATGGTCACCAAATCCAACCTGATCCTGGGCATGGGCGAAACCCGGGMGGAAATCTCCGAAGCCCTGAAGGACCTGCACGAGGCCGGCTGCGACCTGATCACCATCACCCAGTACCTGCGCCCGTCCGAGCGGCACCTCCCGGTGGACCGCTGGGTCAAGCCACAGGAATTCGTGGACCTCCAGCAGGAAGCGGACGAGATCGGCTTCCTCGGCGTCATGTCCGGACCCCTCGTCCGGTCCTCCTACCGTGCCGGCCGGCTCTGGGCCACCGCGATGCGCAAGAAAGGCTGGGAAATCCCCGCCGAACTGGCACACATCGAAAGCTCCGGCAGCACCCGCCAGGAAGCCAGCTCGCTGCTCGCAGCTCGCAG
>NZ_JBFTZQ010000062.1:0-1267 GCF_056406715.1 Arthrobacter sp. P1_B11 | reverse complement strand
CAGGGGCTGGCGGGGTCGCAGAAGTAGACGTTCATGTCCGTGGCCAKGGTGAAGGATTTGTGGGCTGCCATTTCGGAGCCCTGGTCCCAGGTCAGGGAGCCTCGCAGGTGCGCRGGCAGGGCCGTCATGGCGGTGACGAGTCCGTCCCGGACTGCTTCGGCGCCGTGATCCGTGGGCAGGTGGACGAGCATCACGTACCGGCTGGTGCGTTCGACCAGGGTGGCGATCGCGGACTGGTTCAGTGTCCCGGTGATGAGGTCTCCTKCCCAGTGCCCGGGGATGGCCCGGTCCTCGATTTCGGGCGGGCGTTCGGAAATCATGATCATTGGGTCCGCGAACCGGGGCCGTCGTTCCGCGGAGTTGTTGTGGGGGTGGCGGCGGGCGCGGCCGGTGCGCAGGGCGGCTTGGATTTCGCGTTTGAGGCCGCCCCGGGCCTGGAGGTAGAGGGCCTGGTAGATCGTCTCGGGGCTCACGCGCATCTCCTGGTCATCGGGGTGGTCCGTGACCAGCCTGTGCGATATCTGCTCCGGTGACCATTCCAGACCCAGTCCTGCCTGCACGTAATCCCGCAGTTTCGACTCGCCGGTCAGTTTCGCTGTCTTGGGACGGGCTCTGCGGGCGGCGGCTTGCCGGTCCGCTCCGTGGGGCAGGTAACCCAGCAGGGGGTCGCTGTTGCGGTGCAGTTCCCGGCTGATGGTCGAGGGGGAACGCTGCAGAGTCAGCGCTATCGTCCTCAGCGAGGAACCGGCCCGGCTCAGGTCCCGGATCATTTCACGTTCCTGCAGTGACAGAAAGCGGGGGTCGATGGACCCGTCGGAGTCCKACGGCGCGTGGAATGTGGTCACTCCACGTTTGTAGTCGACTACCYGCCCGTCGGGGTAAAAGCGGCGGCTGCCCGATTTTCGGATGCCAACGTCCCAGTCCTTGGCAGTGCGGGCATGCACACCCACGGCCCTGGCTGCCTCYCGGCGGCTGACCCCGGCCTCGCGCAGCTCAAAGAATTCATCCCGGCCAGGATGGGGACCGGACCCGCGTTTCCCGCGGCCCTTCAGTCCCGCCTTCCGGACCCAGCCTGCACAGGTGAACCGGTTCAACCCCAACTCTCTCGCGGCCGCCGCCGTACTCCCCAAGCGGTCAAACACCGCGAAAAATGCATCCTTCTGATCCTGCGAGTACCACCCGGATCCTGATGAATCACCGCTTAAACGAACCACGGTCGTTGCAACTCCCAAAAGTCGGGGTGTTGCAACGACCGCTAGAACCCAAG
>NZ_JBFTZQ010000061.1:0-1297 GCF_056406715.1 Arthrobacter sp. P1_B11 | reverse complement strand
GGTGGGTGGCGTTGCGGCCTTCGAAGTGCGGGCCGAGGCCGTAGCCCTTGACCGTTTTGGCCAGGATCACGGTGGGCTTGCCCTTGAATTCGGTCGCTGCCTTGTACGCGGCGTAGACCTTGCGGTAGTCGTGGCCGCCGCGCTTGAGGTTCCAGATCTGGTCATCGGTCAGGTCCGCGACCATGTCCTTGGTCTGCGGGGTCTTGCCGAAGAAGTGCTCGCGGACGAACCCGCCGGACTCGGCCTTGTAGGTCTGGTAGTCCCCGTCCAGGGTTTCGTTCATGATCTTCACCAGCGACCCGTCGGAGTCGCGGGTGAGCAGGTCATCCCATTCCCGGCCCCAGACGACCTTGATCACGTTCCAGCCCGCGCCGCGGAAGAACGCCTCGAGTTCCTGCATGATCTTGCCGTTGCCGCGCACCGGCCCGTCCAGGCGCTGGAGGTTGCAGTTGATCACGAAGTTCAGGTTGTCCAGGTTCTCGTTCGCGGCGAGCTGGAGCAGGCCGCGGGACTCGGGCTCGTCCATTTCCCCGTCGCCCAGRAACGCCCAGACCTGCTGCTCGGAGGTGTCCTTCAGGCCGCGGTTGTGCAGGTAGCGGTTGGACTGGGCCTGGTAGATCGCGTTCATCGGCCCGATGCCCATSGACACGGTGGGGAATTCCCAGAACTCCGGCATCAGCCGCGGGTGCGGGTAGGAGGACAGGGCGTGGCCGGCCTTGGACTTTTCCTGCCGGAAGCCGTCCAGGTCCTGCTCGGTCAGCCGGCCTTCCATGAACGCCCTCGCGTACATGCCGGGGGAGGCGTGGCCCTGGAAGAAGACCTGGTCCCCGCCGCCGGGGTGGTCCTTGCCGCGGAAGAAGTGGTTGAACCCGACCTCGTACAGCGTCGCGGCGCCGGCGTAGGTGGAGATGTGCCCGCCCACGCCGATGTTCGGCCGCTGCGAGCGGTGGACCATCACCGCGGCGTTCCAGCGCATGTACGCCCGGTAGCGGCGCTCGAACTCCTCGTTGCCCGGGAACTGTGCTTCCTGGTCCGCCGGGATGGTGTTCACATAGTCCGTGGTGGTGACCATCGGAACCCCGACGCTCTGGGCGCCGGCACGCTGCAGGAGACTGCGCATGATGTATTGGGCACGCTCGGTGCCCTGTTCCCTGATCAGCGAATCCAGGGACTCAACCCACTCGGCGGTCTCTTCCGGATCACGATCAGGCAGCTGGTTAGTCAACCCGCTGAGGATATGGGAGGTATCTTCTCCTGCCCGCTGAGGATATGGGAGGTATCTTCTCCTGCAGCCACG
>NZ_JBFTZQ010000060.1:0-1344 GCF_056406715.1 Arthrobacter sp. P1_B11 | reverse complement strand
ACCTAGTTAGGAACCGACAATGGCTGTTGGAGTCTTTGACCTCTTCTCCATCGGAATAGGCCCGTCCAGTTCACACACGGTGGGCCCCATGCGTGCTGCCGCGGTGTTTGCCGAGGAGCTTAAGGCTTCCGGAGACCTGGACCGGGTGGCGTCGTTGCGGGTGGACCTGTACGGTTCGCTGGCGGCCACGGGCCACGGCCACGGCACCATGACCGCGATCCTGCTCGGCCTCGAAGGCTTCCACCCGGAGAAGATCCTGCCKGACGAGGTCGAAGAACGGCTGGCGGCGATCGCCGAGACGGGCACGCTGCAGCTGGCCGGTTCCGTGCCGCTGCCCTACGGGGTSAAGGACATGGTCCTGCGTCCGCTGACGATCCTGCCTAGGCACACCAACGGCATGACCTTCACGGTSTCCGACKCSGACGGCGGGGTGCTGCACASCGCCACCTTCTTCTCGGTGGGCGGCGGATTCATCGTCCGCGAGGGCGAGGAGGACGCGGCCCAGCAGGARCTTGAGGAGTCCAAGAAGGAGCTTCCGCTGCCATTCCGGACCGCAGCGGARCTGCTCAAGCACTGCCAGAACACGTCGTTGAGCATCAGCGACGTGATGCGGGTCAATGAAGAAGATAGCCGCACCGAAGAAGAGATCCGCGAAGGGCTTCTTCACATCTACTCGGTGATGGAGGGCTGCGTGGAGACCAGCCTCAAGCGCGAGGGGCTGCTGCCCGGCGGGYTGAAGGTCCGCCGTCGTGCYCCYGACTGGCACGAGCGGCTCCTGAAGGAAAGCCGGGACCATGAYCCCGGCTTCCGGGACCCGAAGTACTGGCAGGAATGGGTCAACCTGATTGCCCTGGCCGTGAACGAGGAAAACGCCTCCGGYGGCMGSGTGGTGACYGCGCCCACGAACGGGGCCGCGGGCATCATCCCGGCTGTGCTGTACTACGCGCTGCACTTCGCCCCGGGCATGGACCAGGCCACSCAGCAGGACCGCGACGACGTCGTGGTGAAGTTCCTGCTGACCGCCGGYGCCATCGGGGTGCTGTACAAGGAACAGGCSTCCATTTCCGGGGCGGAAGTGGGTTGCCAGGGCGAGGTGGGATCGGCGTCGTCGATGGCCGCCGCGGGCCTGGCCGAGGTCATGGGCGGCACGCCGGCGCAGGTGGAGAACGCCGCGGAAATCGCCATGGAGCACAACCTGGGCCTGACCTGCGACCCGATCGGCGGGCTCGTGCAGGTGCCCTGCATCGAGCGCAACGCGATCGCGGCAGCGAAGGCCATCAACGCCGCCAAGATGGCGCTCTGGGGCGACGGCTCGCACCGGGTGTCCCTCGACGAAGTGATCGT
>NZ_JBFTZQ010000059.1:0-1373 GCF_056406715.1 Arthrobacter sp. P1_B11 | reverse complement strand
CATGGACAACACACCAGTTTTGACCCCGGCTGACCGGCGGCGCGCGATCAGCGCCGGAGCCATCGGTAATTTCATCGAGTGGTTCGACTTCATTGCGTACGGCTCAGTGGCAGTGTTTCTTGCGCCACTCTTCTTCCCATCGACAGACCCATTGACGTCTCTGCTCTCGGTGTTCGCCGCGTTTGCGGTCGCTTTCGTGGCCCGGCCGCTGGGCGGGGTGATCTGGGGCTATATCGGTGACCGGTGGGGCCGCAAGGCCGCCTTGTCCAGCGGAGTGCTGGTGATGAGCGGCGCGACGGCGTGCATGGGGCTGCTTCCCACCTCTGAAACGGTTGGCTGGGTCGCAGCTCTGCTCCTCGTGATACTGCGATGCGCTCAAGGGCTGGCGGCAGGCGCCGAATGGTCAGGTTCGGCCGTGTTCCTGGTCGAGTTCGGGGATAAGAAGCGCCGGGCATTCTTTGCCAGCCTTTCACCCACCGGGGCCTCCCTAGGCGCCCTGGCAGGTATCAGTGTGGTTGCGCTGCTCACTGCCGTCCTTGGCACCGAGACCGTCGCCGACTGGGGCTGGCGCATCCTGTTCCTTATCGCAGCTCCATTGGGCCTTGTTGGCTTCTACATCCGGGGCCGGCTTCATGACACCCCCGCCTTCGAAACGCTGAAAAAAGAAGGCGCCGTCGAGAAGGCCCCCATCCGCGAGGCCCTCCGCACCCATAAGAAGGGAATCTTCCTTCTGTTCGTAATGGCCGCCTGCTCGAACACCGCGACCTACGCGATGGTCACCTTCATGGTCAGCTACCTGCGCAACACGGTCGGGATCTCTGCGGGCACCGCGCTGTTCACCAACGCCATCGCCGTGGCCTTCATTGCCATCGGAACCCTCACCGGCGGCGTTCTCGCCGACCGCTTCGGCCGCAGGCCCGTCTACCTCTGGTCCGTCGGCTCGCTCGTGCTGCTCAGCGTTCCAATGTTCATGCTCGTCAATCTCGGCAACATGGCCGCCCTGATCATCGGCCAGTGCCTGCTGGCGTTCGTAATCGGCTCAATGCTTGCCCCCATCTCCGTGCTCTGCATCGAACTCTTCCCGGCACGCATGCGCTACGCCGCATCAGCACTGGGATACAGCATCGGCGCCGGCATCCTGGGCGGAGCATCCCCACTGATCTCCACCGCCCTGATCGGCGCCACCGGCTCCACCCTCGCCCCGGCCTTCTATCTCGGCGGCGTCTCCCTCATCGCCTTCCTGATCGTAGCCAAACTGCTCCGCGAAACAGTGAACATGCCCTTCGGCGAAAAAGCAGAAGACCTCGCAACAGCAAAAGTCCTCTAAACCACACCTCGCAACAGCAAAAGTCCTCTAAACCACACCGACCGAC
>NZ_JBFTZQ010000058.1:0-1801 GCF_056406715.1 Arthrobacter sp. P1_B11 | reverse complement strand
CACCGCACGCTGCGTCCGGGGCATCACCGCGAACACCGAACACCTCCGCCTCACCGTGGAACAATCCATCGGCCTGGTCACCGCCCTGAACCCCCACCTGGGCTACGCCACCGCCACCGCCATCGCCCAGGAAGCCCTCGCCACCGGCAAGGGCGTGGCCGAACTCGTCCTCGAACACGGCCTCCTCACCGCCGACCAACTCCAGGAACTCCTCAGCCCCGAACGCCTCGCCAACCTCAGCAAATAAACCGCATTTCCCGTCCCCCACTGGAAACAAAGGATCCCCCATGTCCAACTCCCCACAGGGCGCCGCAAGCACCGCGGCCATCACAGACCACACGGTTCCGGCCCAGGCGCACGCCACCGAGAAGCTTCTCCACGCGGAGGACAAGGGCTACCACAAGAGCCTGAAGCCCCGGCAGATCCAGATGATCGCGATCGGCGGCGCCATCGGCACCGGCCTGTTCCTCGGCGCCGGCGGCCGGCTCAACGCCGCCGGCCCCTCGCTCGTCATCGCCTACGCCGTCTGCGGCTTCTTCGCCTTCCTGATCCTCCGCGCCCTCGGCGAACTGGTCCTGCACCGCCCGTCCTCGGGCTCCTTCGTCTCCTACGCCCGCGAATTCTTCGGCGAGAAAGCCGCGTTCATCTCCGGCTGGTTCTACTGGATCAACTGGGCCACCACCACCATCGTGGACATCACCGCCGCGGCCCTCTACATGAACTTCTTCGGCAAATACATCCCCTGGATGGCCGACGTGCCACAGTGGGCCTGGGCCCTGATGGCCCTCATCGTCGTCCTCGCCCTGAACCTCGTCTCCGTCAAGGTCTTCGGTGAAATGGAATTCTGGTTCGCCATCATCAAGGTCGCCGCCCTGGTCGCCTTCCTCCTGGTCGGCACCTACTTCGTCATCTTCGGCACCCCCGTCCCCGGCCAGGAAACCGGCTTCAGCCTCCTGTCCGATAACGGCGGCATCTTCCCCAACGGCCTGCTGCCCATGATCATCCTGATGCAGGGCGTCCTGTTCGCCTACGCCTCCATCGAACTCGTCGGCACCGCAGCCGGCGAAACCGAAAACCCCGAAAAAATCATGCCCAAGGCCATCAACTCCGTGGTCTTCCGCATCGCCGTGTTCTACGTCGGCTCCGTCATCCTGCTCGCCCTCCTGCTGCCCTACACCTCCTACCAGAAGGGCGTCAGCCCCTTCGTGACGTTCTTCGGCTCCATCGGCATCCAGGGCGTGGACGTCATCATGAACCTCGTCGTCCTCACCGCCGCGCTCTCCTCACTCAACGCCGGCCTCTACTCCACCGGCCGGATCCTGCGCTCCATGTCCGTCGCCGGCTCCGCCCCGAAATTCGCCCAACGCATGAACAAAGCCGGCGTCCCCTACGGCGGCATCGCCATCACCGCCGGCGTCTCMCTCCTCGGCGTCCCACTGAACTACCTCGTCCCCACCCAAGCCTTCGAGATCGTCCTGAACGTCGCCTCCGTAGGCATCATCGTCACCTGGGCCACCATCGTCCTGTGCCAGATGCAACTCAAACGCTGGGCCGACAAAGGCTGGCTCAAACGCCCCTCCTTCCGCATGTTCGGCGCCCCCTACACCGGCTACCTCTCCCTCCTCTTCCTCCTCGGCGTCCTCATCATGGTCTTCATCGACTCCCCCCTCACCCTCCTGGTCACCCTCGTCGCCTGCGCCCTCATGGTCGCCGGCTGGTACGCCTGCCGCAAACAAATCCACGAAATCGCCGAAGAAGCCCGCGACGGCTTCACCGGCATGTCCCCCGTCATCGCCAACCG
>NZ_JBFTZQ010000057.1:0-1943 GCF_056406715.1 Arthrobacter sp. P1_B11 | reverse complement strand
GCCCGGGCGCGTAGGGGCGCGACCAGTCATACTTCGGGGCGAAAGTGTACTGATACTGGGAAACCGGAACGTCCACATACAGGCCCGGATAATTGTTATCCCGCCAGGTCCCCCCAATCTCCTGAGCCTTCTCATAAATCCTGAAGGCAATACCCATATCCTTCAGATGCTTGCCGATGTGGATACCGGACATCCCGGCACCGATCACCACTACATAAGGGTGCTCACCCATCAAAATTCTCCGTTCAACTGAAGCCTGTCTTGTTGGCAGATCGCCTTTGTGACTGCCATCACCACAACAGTAGGGCCGGTAAGAGCCTGACTTCCAACAGGTGTTCCGAGCGTATTTACCGTGATCCGATGTAACTACCGCCTTGTCCAACGCTGGAGGGGGCTGGACTGAGAAAACAGAGCAACCTAACGACCGCCAGTAGCGGGAACGGCCGGGCAATAAACTGATGCGCGCCTGCGGCTCATAACTGGGAAGCTGGGGACGCGGTTCAACCACAGCCGGACGCGCAGCTGCACCTCCAGCCCAGAGGTCTCCGGACGCCCCTTGCCGGATGATGCAGGCAAGCGGAAGCATTGCCGGGCTGAGCCGCCCGTAGATGCCCCGTCATTTGGCCCTGCGGGAATACCACTAGGGGGATAAGGCCCCGTCCATTGCATCTCTGAGCCATGCTGCACCAGGACTGTCTGCGATATCGATCCGGTGAACAAGCTGAGCAGCGACTTCATTCGGTTGTTCTACAGGCCGCCAGACGAAACGGGTATCGGTTGGAGGAATGTGTGACCGCGGAGCTGGCATGAAGGCCTGGCTGCTGGCAATCAGTTCGCTGGTCTCAGGATCATCAAGGAACAGCCCCCGGCTGAGGTTTTCGAACTCGTGCACCTGGCCGCGGGCGAAGTGTTCCTTGAATAGGTCGGCAATACTCTCGTACATGTGTGGCGAGAGTTCGCGGGACCAAACTGCCAGCTTTCGATCGAGCAGGTCGGTTCGGCGGACGATGGCGGACTCCGCGAGGGGGTCACTCTTTCCCAAAACGATTCCCATATTCGTTGGTGCGACCGGTCTACGCGCCAAGCCCTCCGCGTCCACCGCCGCATTAACTATGGCGCCGTGGTAAGTACCGTTCCGTGTTCCATAAATGGCCTGCTCGGTCCAACACTCGACAAGCGAGAACTTCACGCTGGGGTGCCTGGCAACCACCGCCATGCGCAGTTTGGTTGCCTGTTCCAGGAACGACGGGGTGAAAGCCAGGAAGATCGTCTCTCGCACACGCGAGTTTGCGCGTTCGGCCTCTACGCAGGCGGCTTCGAAGGAATCGATGATTTGGCGGCATCGCTCGTAGAACACCTTTCCGGCCTCAGTCAATTCGACGTTACGCCTGGTCCGGTCAAACAAAGGCAAGCCGAGCTCAACCTCGAGCTGGCGAATTTGTTGACTGAGCGTCTGCTGAGCCATATGCAGACGTGCAGCGGCCCGTGTGAAATGAAGTTCCTCAGCGGTGACAACGAAAGTCGCCAAGTGCCGTAATTGAAGGTTCGTAGTATTAATGTTCATCACTAAGCTCCTGTGGAGCAGTCGGGCAGGTCACGGGGGAGTAATTCTTCCATAATTGACCATAAGGGGTGGCCGCGCCCTACGGGGCTAAAAGCCTCGGGGAACGCCGCAAGGTAAGTATTTCGACGCCGCCGGATTTGGTCCGATGCATGCGAGGCCGTCCGGCCTCAGTCCTCGATCGCGCTGAAGGACGCAACCTCCACGTCTTGTGTCAACACGGCGGGTGCCGATCGATGTTCAGGCTCGATCGGCACCCGCGAGAGGATACGTGTTACATCGGCACGCCTGCCCCAGCTTCCTGTACTGCCGGGGTTGGTGAGATTTTGAGGTCTTCGATTGCGAGGTCGGCGAACATTTCTTTGTGTTCGGTGTCGTACCA
>NZ_JBFTZQ010000056.1:0-3116 GCF_056406715.1 Arthrobacter sp. P1_B11 | reverse complement strand
CCCCCAACCTGCTTAGTTTCCCAAAGCAACTATTCTTAGTTATAGTTGCTTCAGGCAAACAAGTAGGAGTTGTCCAATCATGGCAGTTGAGCCGAACACCGCGGCCGAACTCGTGCGGCAGATCTTCGACCTCCAGCGGGCGGTCCGGTGCGTTGCGGTTGCAAATGCGCGCGGAACCGACACCGGCGTCGCGCTGCAGGGCGTCCTCCGGTTCGTGGGGGAGAAGGAATCACGCGCCACGCATCTGGCCGCGCGGCTGGGTGTCAGCGCCCCCGTTCTGAGCCGGCACATCGCCGAACTCGAGGATCTTGGCCTGGTGCACCGGAGGCCGGACCCGGAAGACGGCAGGGCCCAGCTCGTGGCCCTGACCAACGCCGGACGCGTCAAGCTTCTCGAAATCGAGGAGCACCGCACTGCCACCCTGCAGGGATACCTGCGGGAGTGGAGCCAGCAGGACGCCGCGGAGACGGCGAAAGTTCTCCGGAATCTTGCGGAATCCCTTCGGGAATCCGCCCGGGCAATGGCGGCCGGACCCATCACTACGTCTTCCACCCTTTAGGAGCAGATACATGGCAAGCCACGCTGCCGCTACCGGCACGGCCCCGTCGCGCGCTTCGGCCCACCCTCCGCAGGCCGCTATGACCCACCGGCAGATCATGGAGGCCCTGACCGGGCTCCTTGCCGCCTTCTTCACCGCGATCCTCAGCAGCACCATCGTTGCGAACGCGCTGCCCACCATCATGTCCGAGCTCAAGGGCACGCAGACGGACTTCGCCTGGGTGATCACGGCCGCGCTCCTGGCCAACGCCGCCACCACGCCCATCTGGGGCAAGCTCGCCGACCTGTTCGACAAAAAGCTCCTGGTCCAGCTCAGCATCGTGATCTTCGTGGCCGGCTCAGTGATGGCGGGCCTCTCGGAAACCATCCCGCTGCTGCTCACCGCGCGCGTCGTCCAGGGCATCGCCATGGGTGGCCTGACAGCCCTGGCCCAGGCCATCATCGGCTCCATGATTCCGCCCCGCGACCGCGGCAAGTACTCCGGTTACATGGGCGCCGTCATGGCCGTCGGCACGGCCGGCGGCCCACTGCTCGGCGGGTTCATCGTGGACAGCCCGCTGGGCTGGCGCTGGACGTTTTTCGTCTGCGTGCCGCTCGCCGTCGTCGCCCTGATCCTGCTGCAGATGACCCTGAAAATCCCGCACATCAAGCGTCCCGCGAAGATCGACTGGCTCGGGTCCATCCTCCTGACCTCCGGCGTCAGCCTGCTGCTGATCTGGGTATCGTTCGCGGGCAACCCGGACTACTACGACTGGTGGTCCTGGCAGTCTGCGCTCATGGTGGGCGGTGGCGTGCTGCTCCTGGCTCTGCTGGTGTTCGTGGAATCCAAGGTTGCCCAGCCCATCATCCCGCTCAAGATCATCTCCGACCGCACTACGGCCCTGGCCATCCTCGCCTCGGTCGCCGTGGGAGTGGCCATGTTCGGCTCCTCCACCTTCCTCGGCCAATATTTCCAGGTGGCACGCGGCGCCACGCCCACCGAGGCCGGCCTGCTCACCCTTCCCATGATCGCCGGCAACCTGATCGGTTCGGTGGTCTCGGGGCTGCTCATTAGCCGCACCGGCCTGTGGAAGCGCTACCTGATCGCCGGCTCCATTCTGCTGATCGGCGGACTGGGCCTGGGCGGGACGATGGACCACACCACGGAACTGTGGCAGGCCGGAATCTTCACGGCCATCCTCGGACTGGGCCTCGGCATGCTGATGCAGAACCTCGTTCTGGCTGTGCAAAACACTGTCAGCGCCCGTGACATCGGCACGGCGAGTGCGTCCGTGGCCTTCTTCCGCTCGGTCGGCGGCGCAATAGGTGTCTCTGTCCTCGGCGCCATCCTCGGCAACCGTGTCAAGGAACTCGCCGCCCAGGGCTTCGCCGAAGCCGGAATTCGGGTCAACGGCGGTTCGTCCGGGGCGAGCCTTGACCTCGCCGACATGCCCGCCCCGGTGCGCGACATTATGAGGGCGGCATATGGCGATGCAACCGCGGAAATCTTCCTGATCGCCGGCGGCATCGCGGTTGTGGCCCTCATTGCTGTGCTGTTCATCAAGGAGCAGCCGCTGCGACGCACCGTTGACATCCGGCCAGAGACTGCTGCCACCGATCAGGCCAGCGCTGAGCAGACGGCCCCTGCCGGGGAAGCCGTCACCGTGGAGGGTTCAGGCCCTTCGGACGGTGGAGCCCCTTCGAATGGCGGAGCCCCTTCGAATGGTGCAGTTGCGGCCGACGATGATCTGGACCGTGAGTTCGTGGAGGTACTCAACCGCCAGCTCGCCAACGAGGGCGCCAGTCTTGGCAACCCTGGCCTTGCCGGTTCCCGTGGGTCCGTGCGGCAAGCAGCCGTGCCAGGACTGCGCGCCCTGGACGAGCCGCCGATGCGGGCCAGGACCATGCTCGCCGACATGCGGACGAGGCCCGAGGACATGGTTCCACTGATCCAGCAAACCCAAAAGCTGCTTGCGGAGCAGCAGCTTCAGCTCGCCACGGCCCTCAACTCTGTTGTCCAGCAGGCCGAGCAGCAGCGGATCATCGCCGAGGAACAGGCCAAAGTGAGCGAGCAGCTGACGTCGCTTCGCAAACAACTGGCCAAGGAGCGCAAGCTCCAGCGTGCCGCTGCGCATTACATCGCTTCACACGGCAAACACGCCAGCGAATAGGAAGCGGACCGGCGGACGCCCGCCGTGCTTTGAGGAGCAAAAGCAGGAGCCGGAGCATCAAAGCAGGAAGCCCGACGGCGGCGGGCACCTCGATGGGTAGCTGACCGGCCCGCTCGTCCCACCTCCGCAAACAAAGCGCGAACGAACACTTGATGCCCTGGCGGTTTCTAGGGGTCGTTGCAACACCTGTTGGTTAGGTGGTTAGTAGTAAAGCACGTAAACGCTCGGCTGGGGTTTCCCAGCCGAGCGTTTTACGTGGCCGGCCGTTGAGTTTCTGAGCGACGAGTTCGAGGTCTTCGGGACCGTAGACGGACAAATCCGTGCTCTTGGGGAAGTACTGGCGCAGCAGCCCATTGGTGTTCTCATTCGAGCCGCGCTGCCAGGGGCTGGCGGGGTCGCAGAAGTAGA
>NZ_JBFTZQ010000055.1:0-5277 GCF_056406715.1 Arthrobacter sp. P1_B11 | reverse complement strand
GTTCTCAAACAACAGACACACCCGGCACCACCACAACCAAACAACCAGTCGCAGATCGCTCCGGAGCAACTTCCCAAACTTACCCGAATCCAAACCACATTGCAAACCAGCGTCTCCGCGGTCCACGGCTCAAACAAGGATCCCCACCCGGATTCCACACGCCATAAAAGCGCCGTTTTCCAGGCCATTCAGAAGGGGGTCGGTCGCTTTCTTTCCGCATCAGCGGCGGCGACTCGAATTACTTTACACGGCCCGGGCACCCCACGCAAATGCACCCGCTAGCGAAAAGGGTGGGCCGGAAATCCGCGGGATTCCGGGGATTTCCGGCCCACAAAGCCCCCTCACGGCATCACCGCCTGTCCGGCTGCCTTATGTGGATTGAGTCACACGGAACGCCACCGTGAAGTCGACTTCCCGCGGCTCCAAGCGATAGCCGTCCAGAACCCCCGGGCCGCAGGCCGCGGTGCCGACGCCATGGCGCATGTGGTCGACGTAGACGTAAGTTCGGCCGTCCGGGCGGAGCTCCGGCTGATGCGTGGCGGCAGCCAGGACTTCCTGGCTGTACGGGCGCACGGTAAGTGCAAATGGTGCGCCGCTAATGGCGAGCCGGCAGGCGTCGAGGTCCAAAGCTGCCGAGTACACTCCGGAACGGGCACCCGACTCCTGGGGGCGGACGTAATCCACGTCCATGTCCCGCAACGGCAATTTGTACCAGCCAAGTTTGGTGCCCTGACCGGTATCCGGGTAGCTGTGATGCGGTCCCTGGCCGAACCATTCCACGGTCCTGGTCGATGTCCCCACGATCAGTTCAACCCCGATCCGCGCCCACGGGACTGGCCAGCCGGCGTCGATCCACGACCCGTCGGGCGTGACCGTGGTCCGCAGGCTGACGCCGGTTCCATCGCTGGACCATGTGTACTCGGCAAGAACCCCGAACTGTTTGCCGGCAGGGGCAACCCGTGTCCGCACAACGAGTTCCTCGCCACCGCCAGCCGAGGGCCGGGAGGAAATGCCGAGGAGCCGCGCGTGCATCCGGTTGAGGCCGGCGTCCAGCCACTGCTTGGCCGCGGGGCGGGGATCCGGGCTGCCCCATTCCGCTCCGAGGTCGTTGTCCGTGGGGGCACGCCACAGCATGAGCCTTAGTCCTTCGACGGGGGTTTCACCCAGCCGGGTAAGCGAACCTGTGGCACGGTCGAAGACGGCTGGCCCTAGGCGCAGCAGCTCCTCTTCGACCTCGACCCTGGCAATGGCCGTTGGCTTCGGGGCGGCCGGCATCTTGGCGGACGCCTGGCCCCAGGCAACCTCGTGCCCTGATTTTGCCCATGCGGCGTCCTCCCGGAGTACGGCCCGTACCGTGAGCACCGCAGGAGCCGGCGCGGCGCGTTCCAGCAGCCCCGCCGGCAGCCGCACATCGGCAGACTCATGCGGCGCCACGGGCGCAACGTCCACCCGGCCGCCGTCGACCGTTACGCCGTCGGCCTCCACAACGTACCGGAACTCCAGTCCCGAGGTGTCAGCGAAATCGAAGCGGTTGGTGAGCGCAAACGCGGACCAGTCCCGCGCCACGTCGATGGATAGCGGCTCGATCACTTTCTTGAAGTCCAGCAGGCCCGGGCGGGGGACGCGGTTGGCGTCCACGAGGCCGTCAGTGACGAAGTTGCCGTCGTGGACTTCCTCGCCGAAGTCTCCGCCGTAAACGAAGTATTCCTTCCCGTCTTCCCCGGTGCGGAGTATGCCGTGCTCGAGCCACTCCCACACGAAGCCGCCCATCAGCCGTGGGTAGCGATCGAAAAGCTCTTGGTATTCGGACATGCCGCCCGGGCCGTTGCCCATGGCGTGGACGTATTCGCACAGGACGAACGGCATGGCACGCCGCCGGGCGTCCAGGCCCGCATCATTCAGGGGAGGTTCCACACCCTGGCCGATCAGCCCGGTCTCCGCCTGGCTGGCGTACATCCTGGAGTAGACGTCCACGTAGGCCGAGGTCCAGTCGCCCTCGTAGTGGATGGGCCTGGAGGGGTCGCGAAGCTTGGTCCAGCGGGACATGGCGGCCAGGTTCTCGCCTGTACCTGCCTCGTTGCCCAGGGACCACATGATGACCGAGGCATGGTTCTTGTCGCGCTCCACCGTCCTGGACATCCGGTCAACAAGCGCGGGCTGCCAGTGCGGATCGGCGCTGGGATTCTGCTTCCAGCCGCCTTCTTCAAAACCGTGGGTTTCCAGATCGCACTCGAGGACAACGTAGAAGCCCAGCTGGTCCGCCAGCGCCAGGAAATCCGGGTGGGGCGGGTAGTGCGACGTCCGGATGGCGTTGATGTTGTGCCGCTTCATGAGCCACAGCTCGCTCTCCATGACCTCCCTCGGCACCACCCGACCCAACTTGGGGTGGTGTTCGTGGCGGTTGACGCCGCGGAGCAGGATCCGGCGCCCGTTGACCTTGAACTGGGCGTCCTCGATGCTGATGGTGCGGAACCCGAGCTGCACGGAGACCGTCTCCCCCGGCGTGCTGACGCTCGCCTCGTACAGCCGTGGAAGCTCGGCCGACCACGGGTCGATGCCCGGGAGCCGATGCTCGGCCCCGGCCGGCAATTCCAGGCCCAGTTCCGGAACGCGCACGACGGCGTCAACCGGCTCGCCCGCCCGGCTCGCCTCGATGCGCAGGATGCCTTCACCGCTGCGGTGGTCGAAGTCAGCGTGGACAAAGACGTCATCAATCCCCTCTTCCGGGCGGGCCTGCAGCGTGACGTCCCTGAAGATGCCGGGCAGCCACCACATGTCCTGGTCCTCCACGAAGCTGGCAGCCGAGAACTGGGCAACCTGGACGGCCAAGACATTCCTGCCCGGTACCAGCACGCCCGCAATATCGAATTCGTGCGCGAGCCGGCTGCCGCGGGTGGTGCCCAGCAGCGTGCCGTTCAGCCAGATGGTTCCGGCAGACTCGATGCCGTCAAAGCGGAGCAGCGCCGACGGGAAATACTCCGGACCCGCCGAAAACTCCACGAACAGATCCCCGACGGGGTTGGCCTCCGGTGCGTGCGGCGGTTCCACGGCAAAGGGGAATTGAACGTTGGTGTACCAGGGTGTCCCGTGGCCGTGCATGGGCCAGCTGGACGGCACCGGGAGATCGGTGAAGTCCGGGCGGTCCCCGCCAGACTGCCAGCCGTCCTGCGGTGCCTGACGGATGCCGGGGTGAAGCCTGAACTTCCACATGCCGTTCAGGGACAGCCGGGGCGCTGCGCTTTCAAGGTAGGCGCGGGCAGGAAGCGTACCCTGCGGCGGGGCCAGGGACTCGATCCCGGCAAGCTGTTCAGCGGCCAGGTCCAGGGCGGATTCCGCTACGGCGACGGCGTCGTGTCCGGTGGTGTGCTCAACTGACATGGCGTTTCCTCGGGTTGGAGTTGTTCCGGTACAGGGGCGCTCGGTTACGAAGTCATGGCACCCGGATTGGTTCGTGAACGTTCACGTTCCATGGATCTTACGCGAGCAGGCCTTTCTTGAACAGGGTGTTCCTCGCTTCGCGTCGGCAAACCTTGCCGCTCACCGCGGCTGCGGCCAGCGGAGGTACCTCCCAAGCGGCTCAGGCCGACTCGCGCAGGATCAGCTGATGCACCAGAGTCAGCCGGGCGGCGTCTGAACCGGGCGCAACGGCGCCGGCCAGGAGCCCTTCCAGGAGTTCGACGGCGGCGCGGCCCACCTCCCGCAGGTCCAGCGCCAAGGTGCTGAGCTCTGGCGTCAGGAATTCCCCCAGCGGGATGCCGTCCATGCCTATGACCGCGCAGTCTTCCGGAACCCTGAGTCCCGCTTCATGAACTGCCTTCAGGACGCCGGCAGCCATCAGATCGTTGAAGACCAGTATCCCATCGGTCTCGGGCCGCTCGCGCAGCAACGCAGCGGCGGCCGCTCGCGCTGCCTCAGCCGTTTCCGCCGCCGTGACCAGCGCCCACGGAGCCCCGGTACCGTACAGGCGCCCAGTGACAGCCCGGCCGCGGACGGTGCACGGCCCAGCCTCAGCTTCTGTTGACGGAACCTGGGCTACGACCTCCGGAGCCCCGAACTTGGATGGGCCAGTGGGTACCTGGCCGGACCCGATCAGGCTGGAGCTGCACGCGTCCAGATAGGCGATATTGCGCCGGTTCGTGTTCCACAGATGATCGACGGCCAGCTTTGCTGCCTCGGCGTAGTCGAAGTTGATGCTTCCTGCTGCACCGCCGGGAGTTTCGTCCAGGACAATCAGCGGGCGCCGGCCCATCACGGCCTGAGCCTGCTCGGCGTACCCACCCAGGTATCCGATGACGGCGTCAACTTGGGGTGCCAGGTGATCCACGGCATCGAGCCCGGTCCGTCCGCCATGGCCATAGTCGTCAACCACGATGTGCCATCCACGTTGGGTGGCCAGCTCCACCACGCTCGAAGCGAACGCCGGGAAATAAGGGTTGGTGAGATCGGGGATGGCAAGTCCCACCGAAGTTCGCGATCCCTGGACGAGGCCCCTCGCAAAACGACTTGGCGTGTATCCAAGTTCACGTGCGAGCTCCTGCACGCGTTCCCGGGTGGATTCTTTGATTCCCGGCATGCCGTTCATGGCGCGCGTGACTGTTTGGCGTGAAACACCTGCGGCGGCCGCTACGTCGAGGATTGTTGCCGGCTTTGCCGGGCGTCCAGAGGATGTAGGGCTCATGGAGTGTAAGTCTAGAGCCGACGCCGGAGAAGCGTCGCCGGAGAAGCTGCTGGACGTGCGGGAGGGTCCCTTGTTTCCGTGCAGGAACTGCGAGAGCGTGCCGGAGAGGGTGCAGGAACTGAGAGAGCGTTGGTTGGTTTCCTGCAGGAACTGCGAGAGCGTGGGTGTGGGGCGGGGTTTAAATGCGGGAGGACCCCCAACGTGGTTGGGGGTCCTCGACCTAATGGTTGTCCGGCGGTGACCTACTCTCCCACACCCTCCCGGGTGCAGTACCATCGGCGCTGTGGGTCTTAGCTTCCGGGTTCGGAATGGGACCGGGCGTTTCCCCCACGCTATGACCGCCGTAACCCTTGTACCCGAACCCCCTGGGGGGTTGGGAAATCTGGTGGTTACAACTTCCTGTGCCGTTCCTCTGTTTCGAGGGGTGGCCCAGGGTGTGGTGTGGTGTGAATCAGTTGTTGCTTCACAAGCAACGGGTTTGTTGGTTGGGAACCACATAGTGGACGCGGGCAGTCTTGTTATCTTCGTACCATTGTGGGTGTGAACGTCTTTTGAATCCGTTCACCAATGGTGTGTGGTGTAAGTTATCGGCCTATTAG
>NZ_JBFTZQ010000054.1:0-5422 GCF_056406715.1 Arthrobacter sp. P1_B11 | reverse complement strand
TGCGCCGCCCCTGTGGTGTGGTCTGGTTTTTACAGCTGGTTTCAAATTTTGTGCAGCTTGGTTCCGCGTTTTCCCGTGGTTCCTGGTTGTGTCTGTTTTTTTCAACGGAGAGTTTGATCCTGGCTCAGGATGAACGCTGGCGGCGTGCTTAACACATGCAAGTCGAACGATGATCCGGTGCTTGCAYCGGGGATTAGTGGCGAACGGGTGAGTAACACGTGAGTAACCTGCCCTTAACTCTGGGATAAGCCTGGGAAACTGGGTCTAATACCGGATATGACTCCTCATCGCATGGTGGGGGGTGGAAAGCTTTTTGTGGTTTTGGATGGACTCGCGGCCTATCAGCTTGTTGGTGAGGTAATGGCTCACCAAGGCGACGACGGGTAGCCGGCCTGAGAGGGTGACCGGCCACACTGGGACTGAGACACGGCCCAGACTCCTACGGGAGGCAGCAGTGGGGAATATTGCACAATGGGCGCAAGCCTGATGCAGCGACGCCGCGTGAGGGATGACGGCCTTCGGGTTGTAAACCTCTTTCAGTAGGGAAGAAGCGAAAGTGACGGTACCTGCAGAAGAAGCGCCGGCTAACTACGTGCCAGCAGCCGCGGTAATACGTAGGGCGCAAGCGTTATCCGGAATTATTGGGCGTAAAGAGCTCGTAGGCGGTTTGTCGCGTCTGCCGTGAAAGTCCGGGGCTCAACTCCGGATCTGCGGTGGGTACGGGCAGACTAGAGTGATGTAGGGGAGACTGGAATTCCTGGTGTAGCGGTGAAATGCGCAGATATCAGGAGGAACACCGATGGCGAAGGCAGGTCTCTGGGCATTAACTGACGCTGAGGAGCGAAAGCATGGGGAGCGAACAGGATTAGATACCCTGGTAGTCCATGCCGTAAACGTTGGGCACTAGGTGTGGGGGACATTCCACGTTTTCCGCGCCGTAGCTAACGCATTAAGTGCCCCGCCTGGGGAGTACGGCCGCAAGGCTAAAACTCAAAGGAATTGACGGGGGCCCGCACAAGCGGCGGAGCATGCGGATTAATTCGATGCAACGCGAAGAACCTTACCAAGGCTTGACATGGACCGGACCGGGCTGGAAACAGTCCTTCCCCTTTGGGGCCGGTTCACAGGTGGTGCATGGTTGTCGTCAGCTCGTGTCGTGAGATGTTGGGTTAAGTCCCGCAACGAGCGCAACCCTCGTTCCATGTTGCCAGCGCGTAATGGCGGGGACTCATGGGAGACTGCCGGGGTCAACTCGGAGGAAGGTGGGGACGACGTCAAATCATCATGCCCCTTATGTCTTGGGCTTCACGCATGCTACAATGGCCGGTACAAAGGGTTGCGATACTGTGAGGTGGAGCTAATCCCAAAAAGCCGGTCTCAGTTCGGATTGGGGTCTGCAACTCGACCCCATGAAGTCGGAGTCGCTAGTAATCGCAGATCAGCAACGCTGCGGTGAATACGTTCCCGGGCCTTGTACACACCGCCCGTCAAGTCACGAAAGTTGGTAACACCCGAAGCCGGTGGCCTAACCCCTTGTGGGAGGGAGCTGTCGAAGGTGGGACTGGCGATTGGGACTAAGTCGTAACAAGGTAGCCGTACCGGAAGGTGCGGCTGGATCACCTCCTTTCTAAGGAGCACCTACAGTCACCTTGCCTCATGTATGTGAGTGTGGAGGGGTTGTCAGGAGTAAAAGCCCGTTGCGCAGACGATTGTTCTGCGGCGGGTGCTCATGGGTGGAATATCAACGAATAGCGGCCGCGGGTTTCTTCTTCCTGCCTAGTACGGATGCTCTCTTCCCTTGTGGAGGGGCCGGTGTCCTGGAACGGTGCGGGGTTGGGGCTGGCGGTTTAGTGTTTGGCACACTGTTGGGTCCTGAGGCAACAGGGCCGGGGTTATCCCYGGTGTTTGTTTGTTTCTGGTTTCCTGGCTGCACCGATCATGCACGGTTGGTTCCCTTTTTTTGGGGGCTGGTGTGTGGGGTGTGTGGTACGGGGTTGTTGTTTGAGAACTACATAGTGGACGCGAGCATCTTTTATAAGAAGCAATTTCCAAGAATATGAACCTGGATCTGGCTGCGCGTGATGGTGTCATCCTTTTGGGGGTGGTGGTGTTGGGTGTGGCTGGTTTTCRTGGTTCTCTCGTGAATTAGTTTTTTTGATCTTTTGTGGTCAAGTTTTTAAGAGCACACGGTGGATGCCTTGGCATTAGGAGCCGAAGAAGGACGTAGGAATCTGCGATAAGCCTGGGGGAGTCGATAACCGGACTGTGATCCCAGGGTGTCCGAATGGGGAAACCCCGCCAGGGGCGCGAGTTACCTGGTGACCCGCATCTGAACACATAGGGTGCGTGGAGGGAACGCGGGGAAGTGAAACATCTCAGTACCCGCAGGAAGAGAAAACAATAGTGATTCCGTCAGTAGTGGCGAGCGAACGCGGATCAGGCTAAACCGTTCCATGTGTGATAGCCGGCGGGCGTTGCATGGTCGGGGTTGTGGGACTTCCCATACTGTCTCTGCCGGGGCAGTGGGGTGAGAGTGTGAGTATAGGTGAACGGTCTTGAAAGGCCGGCCGTAGAGGGTGTGAGCCCCGTAACCGTAATGCTGTGCACCGCCTGGGAGGGATCCCAAGTAGCACGGGGCCCGAGAAATCCCGTGTGAATCTGTCAGGACCACCTGATAAGCCTAAATACTCCCTAATGACCGATAGCGGACCAGTACCGTGAGGGAAAGGTGAAAAGTACCCCGGGAGGGGAGTGAAACAGTACCTGAAACCGTGTGCTTACAATCCGTCGGAGCCAGTCTGATTCTGGTGACGGCGTGCCTTTTGAAGAATGAGCCTGCGAGTTAGTGTTACGTCGCGAGGTTAACCCGTGTGGGGAAGCCGTAGCGAAAGCGAGTCTGAACAGGGCGTTGCAGTGGCGTGATCTAGACCCGAAGCGAAGTGATCTACCCATGGCCAGGTTGAAGCGACGGTAAGACGTCGTGGAGGACCGAACCCACTTCAGTTGAAAATGGAGGGGATGAGCTGTGGGTAGGGGTGAAAGGCCAATCAAACTTCGTGATAGCTGGTTCTCCCCGAAATGCATTTAGGTGCAGCGTTGCGTGTTTCTTACCGGAGGTAGAGCTACTGGATGGCTAATGGGCCCTACAAGGTTACTGACGTCAGCCAAACTCCGAATGCCGGTAAGTGAGAGCGCAGCAGTGAGACTGTGGGGGATAAGCTTCATAGTCGAGAGGGAAACAGCCCAGACCACCAACTAAGGCCCCTAAGCGTGTGCTAAGTGGGAAAGGATGTGGAGTTGCGAAGACAACCAGGAGGTTGGCTTAGAAGCAGCCATCCTTAAAAGAGTGCGTAATAGCTCACTGGTCAAGTGATTCCGCGCCGACAATGTAGCGGGGCTCAAGTACACCGCCGAAGTTGTGGATTTCAGATATTAGCTAAGCCGCCCCTTTGCGGGGTTGGTTCAGGCGTCTGGAGTGGTAGGGGAGCGTCGTGTGGGCAGTGAAGTCGCGGTGTAAACCAGCGGTGGAGCCTACACGAGTGAGAATGCAGGCATGAGTAGCGAAAGACGGGTGAGAAACCCGTCCGCCGGATGATCAAGGGTTCCAGGGTCAAGCTAATCTGCCCTGGGTAAGTCGGGACCTAAGGCGAGGCCGACAGGCGTAGTCGATGGACAACGGGTTGATATTCCCGTACCGGCGAAAAACCGCCCATGCTGAACAGGGGATACTAACCGCCCGAGACCTGACCAATCACCCTTGTGGTGTGCGGTTTTTGGTGGAGCGCGGGACCTGATCCTGGGAGGCAAGCGTATTAACAGGTGTGACGCAGGAAGGTAGCCGAGCCGGGCGATGGTTGTCCCGGTCCAAGGATGTAGGGCGAACGGTAGGCAAATCCGCCGTTCATGATGCCTGAGACCTGATGGGACTCCCGTAAGGGGGGATTCGGTGATCCTATGCTGCCTAGAAAAGCATCGGCGCGAGGTTTTAGCCGCCCGTACCCCAAACCGACACAGGTGATCAGGTAGAGAATACTAAGGCGATCGAGAGAATTATGGTTAAGGAACTCGGCAAAATGCCCCCGTAACTTCGGGAGAAGGGGGGCCCCAACCTTGAACACCACTTGCTGGTGGGAGGGGATCGGGGCCGCAGAGACCAGGGGGAAGCGACTGTTTACTAAAAACACAGGTCCGTGCGAAGTCGCAAGACGATGTATACGGACTGACTCCTGCCCGGTGCTGGAAGGTTAAGAGGACCGGTTAGCCGCAAGGCGAAGCTGAGAATTCAAGCCCCAGTAAACGGCGGTGGTAACTATAACCATCCTAAGGTAGCGAAATTCCTTGTCGGGTAAGTTCCGACCTGCACGAATGGAGTAACGACTTCCCCGCTGTCTCAACCATAAACTCGGCGAAATTGCAGTACGAGTAAAGATGCTCGTTACGCGCAGCAGGACGGAAAGACCCCGAGACCTTTACTATAGTTTGGTATTGGTGTTCGGAGTGGCTTGTGTAGGATAGGTGGGAGACGTTGAAGCCCGGACGCCAGTTCGGGTGGAGTCATCGTTGAAATACCACTCTGGTCACTTTGGACATCTAACTTCGGCCCGTAATCCGGGTCAGGGACAGTGCCTGATGGGTAGTTTAACTGGGGCGGTTGCCTCCTAAAAAGTAACGGAGGCGCCCAAAGGTTCCCTCAGCCTGGTTGGCAATCAGGTGTCGAGTGTAAGTGCACAAGGGAGCTTGACTGTGAGAGAGACATCTCGAGCAGGGACGAAAGTCGGGACTAGTGATCCGGCGGTACATTGTGGAATGGCCGTCGCTCAACGGATAAAAGGTACCTCGGGGATAACAGGCTGATCTTGCCCAAGAGTCCATATCGACGGCATGGTTTGGCACCTCGATGTCGGCTCGTCGCATCCTGGGGCTGGAGTAGGTCCCAAGGGTTGGGCTGTTCGCCCATTAAAGCGGTACGCGAGCTGGGTTTAGAACGTCGTGAGACAGTTCGGTCCCTATCCGCTGCGCGCGCAGGAAATTTGAGAAGGGCTGTCCTTAGTACGAGAGGACCGGGACGGACGAACCTCTGGTGTGTCAGTTGTACTGCCAAGTGCACCGCTGATTAGCTACGTTCGGATGGGATAACCGCTGAAAGCATCTAAGCGGGAAGCTCGCTTCGAGATGAGATTTCCATACACCTTGTGTGTGAGAGGCCCCCAGCCAGACCACTGGGTTGATAGGCCGGATGTGGAAGCGAGGACTAACGACTCGTGAAGCTGACCGGTACTAATAGGCCGATAACTTACACCACACACCATTGGTGAACGGATTCAAAAGACGTTCACACCCACAATGGTACGAAGATAACAAGACTGCCCGCGTCCACTATGTGGTTCCCAACCAACAAACCCGTTGCTTGAGAACCAACAAC
>NZ_JBFTZQ010000053.1:0-8388 GCF_056406715.1 Arthrobacter sp. P1_B11 | reverse complement strand
GCTCAAGTCCGCCGTTGTCTCGCTCCTTGCCAACACAGCCCCGGTGGCCTTCGGTGCCATGGCTGCTCCCATCATTGCCCTGAACGGGGTCACCGGCCTGCCCTTGCACGATCTGTCCTCGATGGCCGGCCGGCAAACACCCTTTGTCGCCCTGATCGTGCCGCTGCTGCTCGTCTTTATCGTGGACGGCAAGCGTGGCCTGAAGCAGACCTGGCCCGTGGCGCTAGTGGCCGGCGCGGTATTCGGCATCTTCCAGTTCATCACGTCCAACTACTTTGCCGTCGAACTGACTGACGTTGTGGCCGCCGTCGCAACGGTGGCCGCAGTGCTGCTGATGCTTCGTTTCTGGCAGCCCCGGCAGATCATCGAGATGTCCGGGCAAGGCAGCGAATCAGGCGAGCCCGGCGATGAGTTGTCATCCGGCCCGGCACAGTCCCGTCAGGCCTCGGCTCGCCGCTACGGCTCAGAGCGGGAACCGGCCTCCGCCTCCGTTACGGAGGCCGTTTCCGCGGCCGCGACCACGCGAGTCATGACGCCGACCAACGTACAGCGGCCCGCAGCGCGGGAAATTTGGATGGCCGTGGCGCCGTACCTGATCATCATGACTATTTTTTCCATCGCCCAGATTCCTCTCGTGAAGAACTGGCTGAGCGTGGTGGGAAGCGTGAGCTTTGCATGGCCGGGCCTGGACGTTGTCGATGCAGACGGGAAGCATGTTGCCGCGCAGAAGTTCAAGTTCGACCACCTTAAGGCCACCGGTACGCTTCTGCTGATCTCTGGCATCATCACCATGGCCCTGTACCGCATTCCGGCAATCAGTGGACTCCGGATTTACTGGGAAACTCTCAAACAATTGCGCTGGACCATCATCACCGTGACCGCCGTCCTCGCCCTGTCCTTCGTCATGAACCTGTCCGGACAGACAACGTCCCTCGGTCTGGCACTCGCCTCGGCCGGAGGCTTCTTTGCTGTGCTCTCCCCGGTGATCGGCTGGATCGGAGTCGCGCTCACCGGCTCTGACACCTCCTCCAACTCCCTGTTCGGCCAACTCCAGGTTGCCGCAGCCGAACAAACAGGCTTGCCTCCGGTTCTCATGGCAGCAGCAAACTCCTCCGCCGGCGTAATGGGCAAGATGCTGTCCCTGCAAAACTTGGCAGTAGCCTCGGCTGCCGTGGGCCTTGAAGGAGCCGAAAGCACGCTGTTCCGGAAGCTTCTGGGCTGGAGCCTTGCGCTCCTGGCCGTAATGATCGTCCTGGTCCTGCTGCAGTCAACTCCGGTGCTGGGCTGGATGGTTCCCTAAACCCCACATCATCAAAACGAACATCGCACTGGGGTACGGTTTCGTCCAATCCCTGGGCCCCAAGAAAACAAAGAGGTTTCCTTTCCATGAGCACAACAACAGCCCTCACAGCGTCCTTGGCTCTCCTGAACGCCAGCGCACACTCGTCGATTGACTTGGACGAACGCGTCCGGGTAAGCACGGACCGATCCGGCTACATCCCGCCCAGCCTCCCGGACGGCGTCGTGTACGCCACCAGCACGGAGGAAGTGGTTGCCACCATGAAACTCGCGGCGGCACACAACGTTCCGGTGGTTCCCCGCGGTGCCGGGACAGGACTGGCGGCGGGAGCTTCGGCCCACGCGGGCGAAGTGGTCCTTGACCTGGCCCGGATGAACAAGATCCTCCACATCGACCCGGTGGAGCAGCTGGCGGTGGTGGAACCTGGCGTTCTCAACGCCGAAGTGAACGCCGCAGCGGGGGCCCACGGCCTTTTCTATGCACCGGATCCCGCGAGTACGGCAATTTGTTCCATCGGTGGCAACATCGCCACCAACGCCGGCGGAATGTGGTGCGCAAAATACGGCGTTACACGGGAATCCGTCCTGGCGCTCCAAGTTGTCCTGCCCGACGGCCGGGTGCTGCGCACGGGAAGGAACACTATTAAGGGAGTTACAGGGTATGACCTGAACGCCCTGATGATCGGTTCTGAGGGAACGCTGGGCGTCGTGGTGGAAGCCACGCTGCGCCTCCGGCCCCGGCCCATCCGGACCGCTACCGTCGCCGCCTATTTCCCGGATGTCGACGCCGCCGCCCTGGCTGCATCCGCCATCATCGCAGCCCGGCTGCAGCCCTCGGTGCTGGAACTCATGGACGGCCCCACACTGGAAGCTGTGGACGCGGCGCACGGCACCGACCATCGCTCAAAGGGCGGTGCCTTCCTGTTGGCCCAGACCGACGGGTACGGCGCGTTCCTGGAACAGGACGTCCTGCTTAAGGCTATCGAGCCTTTCGCCAGTTACATCGAGAAGGCCGTTGATCCTGCGGCCGCGGATGCGCTGGTGGCCACACGAAGGGAAGCGATCCCGTCGCTTGAGCGGCTTGGACGTGTCTCGATCTGCGACATCGGCGTGCCGCGGAACCAGTTGGCAGCAGTCTTCGCGGGGCTGGAAGACATTTCCCGAAAAACGGGCGTCCGGATTTTCAACGTTGCCCACGCAGCGGACGGCAACCTTCACCCGATGATCGTCGTCGAACCCGACGAATCCATCACCGAAGGGCCCGCCAAGAAGGCCCTCGGCGACATGTTCTACCTGGCCCAGCGCCTTGGTGGCACGCTCACGGGTGAACACGGCGTCGGGCTGCTGAAGCTAGACTGGCTTGAAGACGAGCTGGGCAGCGTGTCGCTGGAACTTCAGCGGTCGATCCGCAATGTGTTCGATCCGCAGGGAATTCTGAACCCGGGTAAAGCCATCTAACCGGACTACACAGTCCCTCTACAGGCTTGGGTTAAGGAAAGGGATAGCGGCCGCTTACAGGTTCTGTTATCCCTTTCCTTTCCTGACCTCTTGGACAGTACCGTCGCTGATGCTTTTCCTGGTAGGGGAAAATGAAGCATGACCGATTTAGCACCTTCCTCACCGAAGCGGACATACGATGCACTCCTGCAGGATGTTGAGGAGGGGTTGCGCTCCGGACGCTTCAAAACCGGGGACCAATTGCCCGGGGAGCGCATACTGGCCGAAACATACGGTATATCCAGGGCATCAGTGCGAGAAGCAATGCGAATCCTGGATGTTGTGGGTGTCATCCGCAGCCCGAGCGGGGCGGGCCCCAAATCCGGCGCCGTCTTCGTCTCTGAACCTTCGGCAGGGCTCGCCTCCACACTTCGCCTCCATATCGCCAGCAACCGACTTGCCGTCAAAGACATCGTCGAAACCCGAATTCTCCTCGAAACATGGGCTGCCGAGGCGGCTGTTCAACATGACGATCCACAGGGCATCCAGCGAGCCAGGGAGCTTCTTATGGCCATGGATGCTCCAGACATCGATTACGAAACATTCCATAATTTGGACGCCCAGTTCCATCTGGCTCTCAGCGCGTTAGCTGGCAATACGGTCATCGATACGGTCATGGACTCCCTTAGCGGCTCCGTCCGTGGCTACATCAAGGACGCCCTAGTTTCTCTCGGACAATGGCCGGTCGTCCTCGCGGAGCTTAGGGCTCATCACCACGCAATCTTTGCTGCCGTTGAAGACAAGAACGGCGGCCTTGCAGCTGACCTGCTCCGGAAGCATATCGAGTGGCTGTACGACCAGACCACAAACGCACAGTCCGTAGCGCCCAATCCCCCTGGGCCTGGACGGACGAACATTCTGGCAAGTCCGGCCCAAGCTTAATCGGTTACAAGGCTGAACCGCAGGGCGGCGTTCTGCCCCTATTCGCCGCCCACGGCAGGCACGAGCGTGGAAGAAGCTCCACTCGAAATTACGCAGGCCAGCCCCGGTGCGACGGAAAGAGGTCCTCAATCATTTATTTCGGGACAGGGGCTCTCGATGCCCGGCTAGACAAGCGAAGAGACTGCCCGAAGCCAACAACTCCCGGGCCAGCACCTCCACACCCCAATTACCCGGGTTGCGCGGCCCGCCGCTTTGGGGGACCCCCGTCGGGGCGGCAAAGCACAGGTGGGTTGGCACCAGTCCGACTGGACACTAAACGACGGCGGGCACCCAAGGAGAGCTAGATCGACATAATCATGGCTATCGACCATGCGGTACTGCGGGTTTGTGCCGAACCCTACGCCTTCCATTCTTCCGGTAAAGATGAGGTCCTGGTAGAGCTGGACGATGGAGGACGGCTGGTGAATTAGATAGAGAGGTTGAACGCGCGGTTCTGGTGGTTCCCTGCTGATAGGTGATGGTCACGAGAGCCGGTCATGAACACGTTGCCGGATTTGGTCACCTCGTCACTTCCTCCAGCAGTTCCAGGACGTGCCGGTAGTCGGCGCCCGTTGCCCTGGTCATCCCCAGTTCGCAGGTGCGGTTGCATGATGCATGCGCTGACGCACCGATTTGCCCGACCTCTTCCCCCTGCTTGCGGGTGGCGGATGCCGTGAGCTCGGGGTGGAGCATGCCGCGATCCCCGGCGAACGCGCAGCAGCCCCAGTTCACCGGAACATCCACCTTGTCCGCCACCGCCTTGGCCACTGCGTCCAGGGAACCGTTGATCCCCATGCGGGTTGAGGAGCAGGTGGGGTGCAGGGCCAGGGAATCGAGCTTCTCGTGGTCCGGAAGCTTGGGCAGGATGTGCTCGGCGGCGAAGTCCACGGCATCGACGATCCTCAGCGGACGCTGGCCCAACAGGGGGACGTCCGATTCAACTGCCTGCCGAAGCCCCTCGGTGCAGGAGGAGGCGTCGCAGATGATGCTGAGCTCGCCGTCGCGGGTGGCTTCGCGGAGCGCGGCCAGGGTTTTCTCCCGCATCGTCATTTGGCCGGTAACCATGCCCTTGGAGGACCAGGGGGTTCCGCAGCAGAGGCCGTCGATGCCGTCCGGCACCAGGAGCGTGACCCCTGCACGCCCGCAGAGCTGCTCGAAGCTGTACTGCACTCCGCGGTCGGCAGAACCGGGCTTACCCGCGCCGGCCGGCCCGAACATCGTCCCCACGCACGCGGGGAAGTAGACGGCGTCCGGCGCCCTGTCCGGCATCGGACGTTTCCTGATGGAACCGCCGCCCGGCAGCTCCGGTGAGTACAGCGGTACGGTGTCCGTTCCCAGGACCGCCCGGGCCGCCTTGTTGGGGGGAGCCACCGCCGCAGCAGGTAGCTTGTTCACAACGGTGAGGGCCAGCGAAGCGCCACGCGTGACACCTTCCCAGTGCTTGGCCGCGGCGTTCCACGCGCCGTTGGCCACGGGGCCGGCGTCGGAGCGCCGGATCCTTTTGACCAGCAGGCCGGTGTTGATCTCTACGGGACAGGCCGTCTGGCACATGCCGTCCACGGCGCAGGTCTGCACGGACTCGTAGTCATAGTCCTTTTCCAGTTGCTTCACTAGCGCTGTGTCGCCGGCCAGGCGCGCGGATTCGATCGCGCGCAGGGTCACGATGCGTTGTCGCGGCGTCAGGGTGAGGTCCTTGCTGGGGCACACCGGTTCGCAGTAGCCGCAGGAAACGCAGCGGTCTACTTCTTCGGCAACGGGGGGCGCCGTCTTGATGTGGCGCAGGTGCGCCTGTGGATCGTCGTCCATCAGGACGCCGGGGTTCAGCGTTCCGGCGGGATCGAACAGCCGTTTGATCCTGCGCATGACACCGTACAGTTCGTCCCCGTACTGCCGCCGCACATATGGCGCCATGACCCGGCCGGTGCCGTGCTCGGCCTTGAGCGAGCCGCCCTCGCCCAGAACCAGGTCCACCATGTCCTCCGTGAACGAGCTGTACCTGTCCAGTTCGTCGGCCGTGGTGAACCCGTCCGTGAGCATGAAGTGGACGTTGCCGTCCTTCGCGTGCCCGAAGATCACGCTGTTGCTGTAGCTGTACTTCTCGAACAGTCCGATCAGTTCTTTGCACGTCCGGCCCAGCACGGGAACCGGAACCACGATGTCCTCCAGCAGGGCTGTGGTGCCCTGCGGACGGGCGCCGGCCACCGAGGCGAACAAGCCCTTGCGGAGGTGCCACAGGCCTGCACGCGCGGAGGCATCATTGGTGAATTGAGCACCGGCGGCCAGGCTCAAGCTGGGCAGAATGTTTTCGCCGCCGCGCTGCAGGACTGCCAGTTCGTCCGGCCCTTCAGCCGAGTATTCCACCAGCAGCGCTGCGTGGTCACGGACCATCAGGTCCTGCACGACGGCGGGGGTCCCCTTCAGTGTCTGGCCCACCTTGAGGGACAGGGCATCCATGAGTTCCAAGGTCGCCGCGCCGGTCGCTACCAGGGCCGGCAGGGCGGCGTTGGCTGTCTGCAAGTCGGGGAAGACGAGCAGGCCAGTCGCGGCGTGCTGCAGCCGTGGGATGGTGCGGAAGACCGCCTCCGCCACGAAGCCGAGTGTGCCTTCGCTGCCGACGATCAGGTGGGCCATTATGTCCACCGGGCTCCTGTAGTCCAGCAGGGAGTTCAGGCCGTAGCCCATGGTGTTCTTCATGGAAAACTGCTGCCGTATCCGGCGCACCGAATCGCTGTTGCCGCGCACACGGGCGGCAAGCTGCGACAGGCCTCCGTAAAGGTCCGGCTCCAGCGTCCGGAGCTTTTCGTCCGCGTCCGGCGCTCCGGTGTCGATGACGGTTCCGGAGGGCAGCACCACGGTAAGGGACTCAAGCGTTTTGTAGGCATTGTCCACGGTGCCGCAGTTCATGCCGGAGGAGTTATTGGCCACCACCCCGCCGATGGTGCACGCCGCCTCGCTGGCGGGATCCGGGCCGAACTTCCGCCCGTACGGTGCCAGCCGCGCATTCAGCGCCCGCACGGTGACGCCGGGCTGCACGCGGACCCGGGCGCCGCCGTCGAGCACTTCAACTTCCCTGAAATTGCGCCGCACGTCCACCAGGACTCCGTCGGTGACTGCCTGGCCGCTCAGGCTGGTTCCGCCGGAGCGGAAAGTCAGCGGAACGCCCTGTGCGGCACTGGCCTGCAGGAGGCTTCCAACTTCTGCCGCGTTCCCTGCCATCACGACGGCCTGCGGGATGAGCAGGAAGTGCGAGGCGTCGTGGGCGTTGGCGTGCAGGTCGATTGCGCGGGTCTTCACTTGGGCGGGATCGGCAACGGCCTGCCGGAACTCTGCCAATTTGAGGTTGGGCATCAGGGAACCATCCAGCCAAGCACGGGTGTGGACTGCAGGAAGATCAGGAGCGTGATGAGGGCCAGGAGGCCCACGCTCCAGCCAATCAGCTTCCTGAACAGGGTGCCTTCCGCTCCGTCCAGGCCCACTGCAGCGGAGGCCACGGCGAGGTTCTGCAGTGACAGCATCTTGCCCATGACGCCGGCTGACGAGTTGGAAGCTGCCATCAGGACGGGCGAAAGTCCGGTCTGTCCTGCGGCGGTAGCCTGCATCTGTCCGAACAGCGAGTTGGAGGAGGTGTCCGAGCCGGTCAGGGCAACACCGATCCAGCCGATCAGAGGCGAGAGGAGCGCGAAGAGGCCGCCCGCCGAGGCGAGGGCGAAGCCGAGCGTGGTGGTCTGGCCGGACAGGTTCATCACGAAGGACAGGCCCAGCACCGCAGTAACGGTGACAATCGTCCAGCGAAGCTGCACCAGGGTCTCGCGGTAGATGCGCAGCCCGTTACCTGCCCTGATCCGGTAGAGGGCCATGGTGATGATGCCCGAGAGCAGGAGCAGGGTTCCGGTGGACTTCAGGTGGTCGAGCTTGAACTTGGTTGCCGCCACTTGCTTGCCGGCTGAATCGGTGATGTCCAGGCCGGGCCAGTGGAATGTCACGGCGCCCACCTGGCCCAGCCAGGCCTTGATGAAGGGGATCTGCGCGACGGAGAAGATGGCGATGATGATCAGGTAGGGGGCGATAGCCAGCCAGATCTCCCGCGGCTCCGGGCGGGTGCGGGTGGGGACGATGTCCGGACCTGCTTCCGGCGTTGCGGGCTGGCTCGCGCCCTGCCGGAATGCGCGGTCTTGCGAGGCGGAACCGGACTTCTCGGCTCCGCTGCTGTGGGCCATGACAGGCACAGTATCCGCTTGCAGGGAGTCGCCGACGCCGATGGTTTCCTTAGGCTGCCAGGCCCTAAGCATCAGGAGCACTGCGGCCACGGCGACCACGGCGGCCACGACGTCAGTCAGTTCGACGGCCAAGTAGTTTGAGGTGACGAACTGAGCGATGGCGAAGGCGACGCCGGCGACCAGCGCCACGGGCCAGGTCTGCTTCAGGCCACGCTTGCCGTCCACGATAAAGACGAGCAGCAGCGGCACGATCAGGGCGACAAAGGGTGTTTGCCGGCCGGCCATCGAGGACAGATCGTGCAAGGGCAGGCCGGTGACCCCGTTCAGGGCAATGATGGGAGCAGCCATGGCACCGAAGGCCACCGGGGCTGTGTTGGCAAGGAGCGAGACAACGGCGGACTTGAGCGGTTTCATGCCGGCGGCCATCAGCGGTTTCATGCCGGCGGCCATCAGC
>NZ_JBFTZQ010000052.1:0-13333 GCF_056406715.1 Arthrobacter sp. P1_B11 | reverse complement strand
CCGCCGCTGCGGCCGCTGCGGCCGCTGCGGGACCCGCTGGAGCTGGCGCGGGAACCGCGGGCGCCGCTTGGGCCGGAGCCGTGACGGGGGCGCTCCCCTTCGTCGGAGCCAGGACGCCGGCACACTTGGACAGCACCGTGGCCATGGCGTCGTGCTCGGCCCGCGTGACCCAGAGCTTATAGGTGGTCTTGACCGAGATCTGCCGGGCGACGTACGCGCAGCGGTAGGCCGTGTTTCGCGGCAGCCAGGTGGCGGCGTCGCCGTCGCTCTTTTGCTGGTTTTCCGGTCCGGAAACGGCGAGGAGGTTCAGGGGATCGTTGGCGAAGGCCGTGCGCTGCGCCTCTGTCAGCTGCTGGGCACCCTTCTGCCAGGCGTCGCTGAGAGCCACGACGTGGTCGATCTGCACCGCGCTGCTCGTGTTGACCCCGCGCTGGAATGCGATGACGGTGGCCGTGTACGGATCATTCAGCGTGCCCGAGAGGACCACGCAGCTTCGGGTCCCGGGCTTCAGCGTTGTGGCCGTGAGGTCCCTGGTGAGGATGTCGTTCCGGGTGTCGCAGCCGTTGTGGTCCGTGTCCGCCCACGCCTGCCCGAACTGCGTCCGGTCGTAGCCGGTTTTCGGCGCCCGGCCTTTGATGGGCAGGGTCGCAAGCAGTTCCGTGGCCTTGGTGGCGTAGGCAGGCCGTGCCTTGACGTTGTCCAGCCGTGCGGGCTCGAACGGCGGCGCAGTGGCAGTGGGTGAGGCGGTGGGTGCGGCGGTTGCCGTCACATCCGCCGAGGTGCTTGTTCGGGCGCCCGACGACGGCTGTTGCGTTGCGCTGACGGCGCCGCCGCAGGCTGTGGTCGCCAGAATCACGGTGGCGACGATGCCACCCTTGACCCAGTCGACAGCGCCGAAGGCTCCGCTGTAGTTGCCGCGCGGCAGTGGACGTGCTCTCTTCAACTTCTTGTGCCCCCGTGGCGGTCGTTGTGCGTTCAACGATCGTACCCACCGAGCGAGCTGGATCGGGGATCTTGCGCCAAGCCTGCGTAAAGCGTGCGAACAGCAGTTAAGCGGAAGGGCCTCGCGTCACCTGTCGGTGTGCGAGGCCCCTCCTAGCGGCAGGACCACCGCAACTGGGGGACGCGGTGGGCCTGTTAACAAAGATAAAGAGGTTTCCTGAAAATTGGCTAGGAGTTTTGGGGGGACTGGCACCGGCCGGTAAGGGGGAGTGGGGGGCCAAGCTTGGAAGACCTTGTGGAGGGCGAGGTCCCCATCGCTTCAGCGCCCAGGCGGAAGCTTCGGCAGGACCTTGACTTCACTCCCGGCCTGAACCAGTGTGGAAATCGCACCGTTTCAGCTGGTTTTCACCCTTTTAGGAGATGTGCAATGACGCTTCCCTCAGGCCTGACCCCGGGTACCTGGACCCTTGATATGTCGCACAGCGAGATTGGATTTACCGTCCGGCATGCCGGGATCAGCAAGGTCCGTGGCCGGTTCACGGATGCCAATGCCGAAGCCCGTGTCCGGGAATCGCTGGCTGAATCCTCTGTGCGCGCCACAGTGAAGACCGCGAGTTTCGACTCCGGTGACGCCAACCGCGACGGCCACGTGCGGGGTGCGGACTTCTTCGACGTCGAGCAGTATCCCGAAATGACGTTCCGGGCCAAGGGCATCGAGGGCGACGGCGAGGATTACACGGTCACCGGCGACCTGACGATCCGGGGGATCACCAAGCCCGTCGAACTTGAAGTTGAGTTCACCGGCGTGGCGGTTGATCCGTTCGGTGCCACCCGGGCAGGTTTCTCGGCGGAGACGGAAATCAGTCGCAAGGAGTTTGGCCTGACGTGGAACGCAGCGCTGGAGACTGGCGGATTCCTGGTCAGTGACAAGGTGAAGATCAATCTCGAAGCTGCGCTGGTCAAGCAGGACGAGGCGGTACCGGGCCAAGCCTGACCATGAGTAGCAGCCGCGCGTCTGTCCGAGGTGAATCGAACTAGGACAGGCGCGCGATGCTCCGCCGGATCGGCCGTGAGGCCGTGCCGTCGGAAAAGAGGTCAGGCGAGGATGCCTGAATCCGTTTGACGTCTTCGAAAACGCCCCGGAGGTGGACGCGCAGGGAGCTGTCGGCGTCGGCAATATTGTTGGCTTCCAACGCGTCCACCACTGCCGTGTGCTGCTCAATCAGCGTGGAGACAGGCCTCGTATCGATCAGGCTCAAGCGCCGGGCGCGGTCCAGGTGCGCCTTGGCCGAATTGACGGCCGTCCAGGCCGACTCGTGCCCCGCCAGCCGGAGGAGTTCACGGTGGAAGTCTTCGTCCAGCCGGAAGAATTCCTCCACATCACCCTGGGCCTCGGCCTCGCGCTGGCTGGCAAGAATCTGCCGCAGGCCGGCAATCCCCGGCGCGTCCACCACCAGGTCACCAAGGGATGCGCATTCGATGGCCTCCCGGACGAACTGAGCTTCGGCAACCCGGCCCAGGTCCACGAGGGAGACGAAGGATCCGATTTGCGGGAAGACCTGCACCAGCCCCTCTTCGCGCAGCAGAATCAGGGATTCCCGCACCGGTGTCCGGCTGACGCCGAGCTCCTGCGCTAGCTCGTTTTCGGACAGCGGCTCACCGGGAGGGAGCTGCAGGGAAATGATCCGACGCCGGAGTGTTTCCAGTGTCTGATCACGCACCGAGAGCCTCGGCGACTGTCCTTTATCGGGTTTTCCTATTGCCATGCGTCCAGTCTAGCCATCGTTGACAAACTAGAATGGTAGTGCTTGTATGGTAGCAAGAGCCGCCGAAAAAAGCCCCGTACGCCAAACCTGCTCAGCAGAGCGTGCACCCGGGGAAGGCGGCCACCCTCGCACCGCAAACATCGCCACCTCCCTTTTTCATCGCCTGCAAAGGAGCACCAGATGACCGAGAGCATTGCGCCACCCACCACCAAGCCGGAGACGAGGACCACCCGGGACCTGGCCAGGGTCGCAGTTTCAGGCTGGCTCGGGACGGCCATGGAGTTCATGGACTTCCAGCTCTACTCCCTGGCCGCAGCCATCGTCTTCAACAAGATCTTCTTCCCTGAGGTGAGCCCCGTGCTCGGCCTCATCGCCGCGATGGCCACCTACGGCGTGGGCTACGTCGCCCGCCTTGCAGGAGCCGTCTACTTCGGCCGCATGGGTGACAGGATCGGCCGCAAGAAGGTCCTCTTCATCACCATCGCCCTCATGGGCGCGTCCACCACGCTCATCGGTGTCCTCCCCACGTACGCGATGATCGGCATCTGGGCTCCGATCCTGCTTGTAGCACTGCGCCTCATCCAGGGCTTCGGAGCCGGCGCCGAGATCGCCGGGGCCACCGTGATGCTCGCGGAATACGCCCCCGCCAAACGACGCGGCCTGATCTCCTCGCTCGTCTGCCTTGGCACCAACTCCGGCACACTCGGAGCCTCTGCCCTCTGGGCGATCCTGGTCGCGGTCCTGCCGGAGGACCAGCTGCTCAGCTGGGGCTGGCGCATCCCGTTCCTGGCCAGCTTCCTGCTGATGATCTTCGCAGTCTGGATCCGCCGCTCGCTTAAGGAAAGCCCGGTCTTCGAACAGCGGGCCGACGTCGTGGACGGTGTTGCCCTCGCCAAGAAGGACATTGCCCAGGCCGCCGTACCGGCCGGCACCAGCACCATTGAAGCCGCGCTGCACCAGCGCAAGGGCCGGGCCTTCCTGATCGCCCTGGGCCTCCGGTTCGGACAGGCCGGCAACTCCGGGCTCGTGCAGACCTTCCTCATCGGCTACCTCGCCACCGTGCTTTTGGTCGACAAGACCGTGGGCACCAGCGCCATCATGTACGGCTCCCTGCTGGGCTTCATCACCATCCCCATCATGGGCCTCCTGGGCGACCGCTTCGGCCGGAGACCGCTGTACCTGGTCCTCAGCACCCTCACGGCGCTGTTCGCCATCCCGATGATGCTGATGGTCACGAGCGGCAACACCACCCTGATCACCGTGGCCATTGTGGCCGGACTGAACCTAGGCGTCCTGAGCCTGTTCGCCATGGAAAGCGTGACCATGGCCGAGTTCTTCGGAGCCCGCACCCGCTTCACCCAGCTGGCCCTGGCCAAGGAAATCGGCGGCATCCTCGCCACGGCCATCGGCCCGCTGCTGGCCGCCACGCTCACGGCAATCACGGGACACTGGTGGCCGCTCGCCGCGATGCTCATCGGCTACTCCCTGATCACCCTGGTCGCCGCAGCCGTGGGTCCCGAGGTCCGCGGCCGCGACATGGTCCGCCTGGAAGACGCCGTATGAAAGCGGTAGTAGTCCACGGACCGAACGACCTTCGCATCGACGACCGCCCGGAACCCGTAGCCGGACCCGGCGAGGTAGTGCTCGACGTCGAGTGGGGCGGGATCTGCGGCTCCGACCTTTCGTACTGGCGCCACGGCGCCTCGGGGACTGCGGCACTGAAGTCGCCGCTCGTCCTCGGCCACGAGGTGGCCGGCCGGATCGCGCAGCTTGGGTCCGGAGTGGAAAACCTCGACGTCGGCCAGCCGGTTACGGTGCACCCCGCGGAACTCGTGGGGGACGGGACCATGCCGGCACGGCTCGCGGGCAGGACCAACCTCTACCCGCAGATCCGCTACTTCGGGTCAGCTGCCTTCGACCCCCACACTGACGGCGGCTTCAGCGAACGGAAGCTTGTGCGGGCTTCGCAGATCCGGGCCCTGCCCGACGGCGTGGACACCCTTCGCGGGGCGCTCGCCGAACCGCTCGCCGTCGCCATGCACGCCGTAAGCAGGGCCGGATCCTTGGCCGGACGGGATGTCCTGGTCAATGGTGCCGGACCGATCGGCTCGCTGGTGATCGCAGCAGCCAAGTACGCCGGGGCCAGGACGGTGATCGCAGCCGACATCAACGATGCCTCGCTGCGGATCGCCGCAGCAATGGGCGCCGACGAGGTCCGAAACCTTTCCGGAGTCGGCGCACTTCCAGAGGACATGGAGCTGGTGTTCGAAGCCACCGGCATCCCGGGCGTGCTGGGCGGCGTCCTCGGCGCCACGGCCCGCGGCGGAACCGTTGTCCAGGTGGGCAACCTGCCGGGCACCCCGGCGCCCGCGGCACTCGGAGACCTGGTGACCCGGGAAATCACCTGGATCGGCTCATACCGGTTCGCGGACGAGATCAGCGACGCCCTCCGCGCCATGGCCGAAGGCCTGGACGTATCGCCTGTCATCACCCACAGGTTCGGCATCGACCAGGCCGAGGAAGCCATGCGGGTTTCGGCCGATCCGGCGTCCGGCAGCAGCAAGGTCATGCTCCGCCTCACCGCCAACTGACTGGCAGCAGGTGTCGTTATGAGGGCTCAAAACGACACCTACTGCGAGCTTCTTGCAAATCTCCCACGCACCCACGAAGGACCAACCAGTGAAAATCACCGACGCACGGGTAGTGGTTTCGTCCCCCGGACGGAACTACGTCACGCTCGTTATTGAAACCGAGGACGGCATCACCGGCATCGGCGACGCCACCCTGAACGGCCGCGAGCTGGCTGTGGCGTCCTACCTGTCCGAGCACCTCTGCCCGCTGCTGATCGGCCGCGACGCCCGACGGATCGAGGACGCGTGGCAGTACTTCTACAAGGGCGCCTACTGGCGCCGCGGGCCGGTGACCATGACCGCGATCGCCGCGATCGACGTCGCGCTGTGGGACATTAAGGGCAAGGCGGCCGGCATGCCGGTCTACGAACTCCTGGGAGGTGCCGCCCGCGAGGGCGTCATGGTCTACGGGCACGCCAGCGGCTCAAGCCTGGAGGACCTGAGCGCCGATTTCCAGCACCACCTGGACCTCGGCTACAAGGCAATCCGCGCCCAGGCTGCGGTGCCGGGGCTGGAGAAAACCTACGGGATCGCGCCCGTGGATGGCAGGACTTACGAACCGGCCAGCGGCAACGTTCCACAGGAGGACATGTGGGAGACCACGTCCTACCTGGACTTCGCGCCGAAAATGATGGCGCACGTCCGCGAACAGTTCGGCTACGGCGTCCACGTCCTGCACGATGTCCACCACCGGCTGACGCCCATCGAGGCCGGCCGGCTGGGCGCCTCGCTGGAGCAGTACCGGCCGTTCTGGATAGAGGACCCGACGCCGGCCGAGGACCAGTCGGCGTTCCGTTTGATCCGCCAGCACACCACCACGCCCATCGCGGTGGGGGAGGTGTTCAACTCGATCTGGGACTGCCAGCAGCTGATCACCGAACGCCTGATCGACTACATCCGCACGTCCGTCTCGCACGCCGGCGGCATCACGCACCTGCGCCGCATCTTCTCGCTGGCCGACCTGTACGGGGTCCGGTCCGGCTCGCACGGCGCCGGCGACCTGTCCCCGGTGTCGTTCGCTGCGGCGCTGCACGTGGACATGAGCATTCCCAACTTCGGCGTCCAGGAATACATGGGCCACCGCGACCCCGTCGGTGAGGTCTTCAAGACTTCCTACACCTTCACAGACGGCTACATGCACCCGGGTGATGCTCCGGGACTCGGCGTGGAATTCAACGAGGAAGCGGCAGCAGCCTTCCCGTTCGAGCCGAAGTACCTCCCCATCAACCGCCGGCTCGACGGGTCGGTGCACGACTGGTGAACACCGCACCGCAAGAATCCCAGCCCCAGCCCTTCGACGTCGTCGTGATGGGTGAAATCCTGCTGGAAGTCGCCACCGACGCCCCGTTCGGCCACGGCGTTCCGGCGCAGCTGGGCATCTCCGGCGATGCGCTGAACGTGGCGGCGTCCGCCGCCGCGGCCGGTGCCCGCGTGGGGCTACTGTCGGTGCTGCCCGACGACGATCTCGGCCAGGCGATCGCCGCCAGGATCCGGGAACTCGGCATTTCAACCGAGCTCCTGAAATTCAGGACCGGACAGCAGGGCGTCTACCTGGTGCACTGCGATCCCGACGGGCAGCGGGAGTTTTCGTACGCCCGCAGCGGCAGCGTGGGTTCCACGCTGTCCCCGGAGGATATTGATCCCGCCGTCTTCTCGGCGGCCGGGGCAGTGATTGCAGGCGGGATCGCCTGCGCCATCTCCGCGTCCTCGCGTGCGGCGGTCCTGAAGGCTGCGGCCCTGTCCCGCCGTTTCGTTTTCGACCCCAACTTCCGTCCCCGGCTCACCTCCGTGGAAGACGCGACGGCGGTCCTCGCCGATCTCGCGCCGCGGACGTTCCTGGTCACTCCGTCCTTCCCCGGGGAGACGTCGGCCCTGCTGGCCTGCTCCTCACCGAAGGAAGCTGCCGCCAAGCTGCGCCGCCTTGGCGCGGCGACCGTCGCCGTGACCTGCGGGGCGGAAGGAATCCAACTTGAAGGCGAACAGGACTCCGTCTGGATCGACTCCATTCCCGCGCCGTCGGTGGTGGACCAGACAGGGGCGGGCGACGCGTTCGTCGGCACCCTGACCGCACGGATGGTGCTTGGCGACTCCCTTCCCGTGGCCGCCCGGTTCGGTGCGGCAGCCGCATCGCTCGTGGTGGGCGGCAAGGGCGGGACCGGGTTCATTCCCACCTTCGAACAGACCCGCGCGCACGCGTCCACCGGAGCCAAGGGAGGCCTGCCATCGCACGCCTAGACGCCTCCTCGCTTGCCGCGCAGGGGAACCACCGGCCCTTGCTGCAACGCGGCACGCTGCGGCCCGGCATTGTGCACCTTGGCTTGGGCGCCTTTGCCCGCGCTCACACGGCCGTCATCACCGAAAACGCGATGCTTGCCTCCGGCGATTTCGATTGGGGGATCACCGGAGTCACCCAGCGCTCGGATACCGTCGCGCGCCAGCTGGCGCCGCAGGACGGACTCTTCACCGTGACCGAAAGGGGCAACGGTGCGGCGCCCCTCCGGGTGGTGTCCAGCATCGTGGAAGCCATCTCGGGACGGGACAATCCGGCGTCGGTAGTGGACCGGATCGCCGCCGAGGCGACGTCGGTGCTCACGCTCACCATCACGGAAAAGGGGTACCGGATCGATCCGCGGACCGGAACCCTCAACGTCGCTGATGACCAGGTCCGGGCGGATCTTGCCGGCCAGGCGCCGCAGTCGGCGATCGGCCAGATCGCGAGGGGACTCCAGCAACGCTCTCGTGCCGACGCAGGCCCCCTCACCGTGGTCTCGTGCGACAACCTGCCGGGCAACGGGGAGCTGACCCGCAAGCTGGTGCACGCCTTTGCCGCCGCGCTGCCTCCCGGGGAGGCGGAGCCGCTGCTGGCCTGGCTCGACGCGCATGTCACCTTCCCCAACACCATGGTGGACCGGATGGTGCCGGCCACGACGGCCGGTGACCTGGACGCCGTCGAACGTGAACTCGGGCTCCGGGACGAGGCCGCCGTGGTGGCCGAACCGTTCCTGCAGTGGGTGATCGAGGACAACTTCGCCGCCCGCCGCCCTCGGTGGGAGGACGCCGGGGCGCTGTTCAGCTCCGACGTTGCAGCGTGGGAGGCAGCCAAGCTGCGGCTGCTGAACGCGAGCCACTCCATGCTGGCTTACCTGGGGCTGGCTGCTGGCAAGACCACGATCAGCGACGCCGTGGGGGAGGACGTGTTCCTCAGTGCCTGCCGGCGCATGATGGCCGAGGACGCGCTGCCCACCATCAGCCTGCCGCAGGGACTCGCCGGCGAAGCCTACTGCGCCCAGGTGCTGGGCCGGTTCGCGAATCCTGCCCTGGGCCACACCACCGCGAAGGTGGGCAGCGACGGCTCGCAGAAGATCGGGCTGCGGTTGCTGAGCACTGTCCGCGGAAATCTCGACGCCGGCCGCGAACCACGGTGGGCCGCCCTGGCGGTGGCAGCCTGGATGCGCCATGTGGCGACCACTCCGGAAGGTCAGCTTGACGATCCGCTGGCGGCGGAGCTCCATGCTGCGCTTCCTTCATCGCGCACTGCCTCGACGGTGGTCCCGGCGCTGCTCGGCTGCCGCAGCATCTTCGACGGTGAGCTGGCCGCGCACGGCGGTTTCTCCGAGCTTCTCACTCACTGGTACCGCACCATCGACATCCACGGGCTGGACGGCCTGAGAAATGAGATCAACCATGGCTGACGCCACCAGCGTCCTGCACGTTTCCCCGGTCATCCCGGTGGTGACGATCGACGATCCGCAGCATGCCGTTCCGGTGGCCCGGGCACTCGCCGACGGCGGCATCCGCATCATCGAGCTCACATTGCGGACCGAGAGTGCGCTGACATCGCTGAAGCTGATCGCCAACGAGGTGCCGGACATCCTGGTCGGAGCGGGCACGGTCGTGACGCCCGGCCAGGCGGATGCTGCGGTAGCCGCCGGCGCGCAGTTCCTGGTCAGCCCGGGCGTGACACCCGCGCTGCTCCGTCACATGCTGACCCTCAACATTCCGGTGCTGCCCGGCGTGGCCACGGTGGGCGAAGTGATGGCAGTCCTGGAAAGCGGTCTCGACGCCATGAAGTTCTTCCCCGCCGGACCTGCCGGCGGTCCGAAATACCTCGCGGCGATCGGCGCACCCATTCCGCAGGTGCAGTTCTGCCCCACCGGAGGCATTAGCCTGGCCTCGGCACCGGACTACCTGAAACTGCCCAACGTCTCGTGCGTCGGCGGCAGCTGGCTCACGCCCCGCGACGCCGTGGAGAGCAATGACTGGGGCCGGATCACGGAGCTGGCCCGGGAAGCCGCCGGAATCGGCCAGCTGCGCGAACCCTAGGGGACATCCGGCGTCGCGGACCGGCACGTAAAGTCGGGCACATGACCGCTTACCGTTCCGCGGCCCGCCGCCCGGCGCGCTCGCCTGCCTGTTCCCGCTCGGAAAGGGTGAACTGGAAATAAGTGCCCCGCCGCCGGGGTTAGGCTGCTACAAAGGCCGCTACCAAGGAGTTCGACGATGACTGCTGTCACCATCCGCCACACCCCTGCCCGGGAGCGCTTTGAAGTGCTCGCCGACGGCCACGTCATCGGCAAGGCCTTGTACAAGATGTACGACGACGACGGGTCGCCACAGCGGATTTTCTATCACACCGTGATCAACGAGGAGTACGGCGGCCAGGGGCTGGCCGGCCGGCTCGCAACCGTGGCACTGGACGAGACGGCGGACGCGGGTCTGACCATTGTGCCGGTGTGTCCCTTCATCAAGAAGTTCCTCACCAAGCACCCTGAGTACTCTGAGAACACGACAGCCACCACACACCAGCACCTGGCGTTCCTGAATGAGGCGCTTGCCGCGCACGCAAAGACTCAGGCGTAGTTCCCGCCGACGTTGTCACGGGGCTAGTTGGGTCAGGGCCGCCAAGCGGCTGCCTCAGGTGTACATGAGGGAACCCGGCGTGGTGAGGATCTGCCCGGTTTCGAGCCAGGTCTTCAGGCCGGACAGGATCATCGGCCAGCCGCCGTAAAGTTGCTCGTTGGCGCCTTCGCGGAGCTGGTCATGGGTGACGGTCAGGTGGCAGGAGTCGCCAACAGGTTCGATCTCCCAGGTGATCCGCGAGGTGCCCTCGGCCTTGACGTCCTCGCCCCAGAGCGCGCGCATGGTCTGCACGAGCCGGCGCGGCGGGTCGACTTCGACGTTCTCGCCCTCGCCAAGCAGATCCCCTCCGCCGGGGGCCATCTCGAACCGGGACCCCGGCGTGAAGTCTGACTTGATGTGCATTCCGAACTGGTATTTGCCGCGGATCTCGCTGTCCGTTATGGCTTCCCAGAGCTGTTCGGGAGTGGTCTTGATGTAGATTTCGAAGATCTTTTCCATGGGACTTTCCAATCTGGATTTGAGGTCGCTGAGGGCAGCGGCCCATGGTTCTGAATATTTGCTCACCCAGCGGTCGTGGACGAGCCTGATGGGCACCGGATTCAGGAAGTGCAGCTTCTCGCGGCCGCGGCGCCGGGTCACCACGAGGCCGGCTTCCTCAAGGATCTTGAGGTGCTTCATGACCCCGAAGCGGGTGATCTCGAAGTGTGCTTCCAGGGCGCTGAGTGTTTGGCCGTCTTCGCGGAAAAGCTGGTCCAGCAGCTCCCTGCGGATCGGGTCAGCCAAGGCCTTAAACACCGCGTCCATACGGTCAGAATAGGTGACCATTTGGTCACATGTCAACGGGTCCGCGTAGCAGCCCGCCCATTTTCAGCGCTGGGAACGGCGAGTGCTGCTGCCCGTTGGGAGGACTCGAACGCGGCGAGAGTCAACAGGCGTAAGGGAGTAGAAGGGGGTGAACCTGGCTCTGGTTCCGGGGGAAATATCCGACCGGACCACCGAAGCGGCCTCCAGTGCCGCAAGGTGGTACCGGACGATGTCCCTGGTGGCGCCAAGAGCGCTGCTGAGCTCCGACACTCTGCTCGCCCCGTTGTGTGCCAGATACTCGACGATCCGGGATCTGATCTGGTTGCTCCGAACCTTCGGCTCGTGATTGCCAGCGTGGACCGTCATCTGGCTGCTCGGGACGCTAACTACCTCAGTCAATGCAACTGCCTTTCAGCGTGCTCAGGAAAGTGTGCGCAGGAAATGCAGGCCGGCCGGATACGGGATAGCGGGGCATAAAACGCCGTGGCGTCAAAGCCCCGACCGGCCGGCCGGGTGGGTGTGGTCCGGTCAGTGCGTTGCGGCTTCCAGCTCTTTGACCTCGTGCACGTCCTGAGCCGGGAGCGAATCCTGGCGGGGAGCAGCCTTGTCGTGGTTTCGGCCGATGACTGCGGTGGCGATGGCATTTCCGAGGATGTTGGTCGCGGTGCGTCCCATGTCCAGGAGCTGGTCGATCACCAGCAGGACACCGATGCCCGCTGCCGGGATGCCGAAGGCGGGTACGACGGCGGCGACCACGACGAGTGACCCGCGCGGCACGCCGGCCATGCCCTTGCTGCTGAGCAGAAGCATGGCGGTCATCGCGATCTGCTGGCCAAGGTCCATGTCGATGCCGTAGGCGTTGATCAGGAAGACCGACGCGAACGTCATGTACATCATGGAACCGTCGACGTTGAAGGAGTATCCCAGCGGCAGCACGAAACCGGTGGTGCGTTTCTCGATGCCGAACTTCGTCAGGCCTTCAATGAGTTTAGGCAGTGCGGCCTCGCTGCTGGAGGTGGCGAAGGCAATGACCATGGGTTCGCGCACGATCCGGACGAGACGGAAGGCCGCGCGTCCGAGGAATGCAACGGCCACGGCGATCATGAGGGCCCACAGCGCCGTGAGGGAGACGTAGAATCCGCCGATGAAAGAGGCGTAGGTCGCAAACGCATCAAGGCCCTGGGATGTGAACGCGGAAGCGATTCCCGCGAAAACGCCTACGGGTGCCGCCAGCATCACGTAGCCGGTGACTTTGAGCATGACGCCCATCAGTTCATCGATGGCATTCGCTATGGAGGAGTGGCCCTTCTTCCGAAGATTCAGCAGGGCGATGCCGAAGAGTGCGCCGAAGACGAGGATCTGGAGGGGGTTGTTGTTCGTCAGTGCGGAAAAGACGCTGGTGGGAATGATGTGGGTGATGAACTCCTGGTAATCAAGGGCCTTCGTTTCCATGCCGGCGTCCCCGGTGGGCGCAAGGTGGAGACCGTCGCCCACGTTGAGTACATGAGCCGTGATGAATCCGAAGGCGCCGACCAGGACGGAGGCGGACAGGAACCAGATCATTGAACGGCCGAAGAGCTTTCCCACCCCCGCGGATTTGGCAGCTCCTGCGATGCCGGAGACAAGGGTGGCGAAGATCAGCGGGGCGATGATCATCTTGATGAGATTCAGGAACATGTGCGTGACAGTGTCGAGGACGGCCACGACAGTTTCGCGCGCTGCTCCGGCGAGCAGCCAGTGGCACACGAGGCCGCTGATGATTCCGAACAGGAGCGCTGCCAGAATCCACATCGTTGTTTTGTTTTTCATGATCAATCCTTCAGGTAGGTCCAGTTTCACGGGGCGGGACGGTTCCGGGCACGACGGCGTGCCCCGAACCGCGGTGCGGGGAAGGTGTTGGGTTGCGCCGGTCGAGCTTGTGCCCCGCTGGGCGGAGCTTGTCGAGACCGTGTTGGGTTGCGCCGGTCGAGCTTGTCGAGACCTAGATTTCGACAGGCTCAATCAGCGGACTATCTCGACAGGCTCAATCAGCGGACCAGCTCAATCAGCGGTGGCTTCGACGCGCTCGACGAGCGGCTTCTCTATTTGCTGAGGTTGGCGAGGCGTTCGGGGCTGAGGAGTTCCTGGAGTTGGTCGGCGGTGAGGAGGCCGTGTTCGAGGACGAGTTCGGCCACGCCCTTGCCGGTGGCGAGGGCTTCCTGGGCGATGGCGGTGGCGGTGGCGTAGCCCAGGTGGGGGTTCAGGGCGGTGACCAGGCCGATGGATTGTTCCACGGTGAGGCGGAGGTGTTCGGTGTTCGCGGTGATGCCCCGGACGCAGCGTGCGGTGAGG
>NZ_JBFTZQ010000051.1:0-15209 GCF_056406715.1 Arthrobacter sp. P1_B11 | reverse complement strand
CCGTCGTACTTTAAGCAGTTTCCTTAGATGTTGAACCCGAGGGCGCGCATCTGGTCCTTGCCGTCATCGGTGATCCGTTCCGGACCCCATGGCGGCATCCATACCCAGTTCAGGCGCCACTCGTCCACGACGCCGTCCAGCGCCTTGCCGACCTGCTCCTCGAGGACGTCGGTCAGCGGGCAGGCCGCTGTGGTGAGCGTCATGTCGATCAGTAGGGCGCCATCATCCTCCGAGTACTTCAGGCCGTACAGCAGCCCGAGGTCCACGATGTTGACCCCGAGTTCGGGGTCGATGACATCCTTGAGTGCCTCTTCGACATCCTCCAGCCCTGTGCGGGCTGCGTCGATTTCTGTCATGGCGTGTCCTAACTAGGCCTGCGCTGCGGCGGCAGCGGCAGCGATCGTGGCTGCCCCGGCGCCCGTGGCGTAGCGGTCGTAGCCTTCTTCTTCGAGGCGGTCGGCGAGCTCCGGGCCGCCTTCTTCCACAATCTGGCCGTCAACGAAGACGTGGACGAACTCAGGCTTGATGTAGCGCAGGATGCGCGTGTAGTGGGTGATGAGCATGGTGCCCATGTTGCCTTCGGCGTGGGCGCGGTTGACGCCTTCGGAGACGATCTTCAGGGCGTCGACGTCCAGGCCTGAGTCGGTCTCGTCAAGCACGGCGAACTTGGGCTTGAAGAGTTCCAGCTGGAGGATCTCCACGCGCTTCTTTTCGCCGCCGGAGAAGCCTTCGTTGACGTTGCGCTGGGCGAAGTCGGCATCGATGCGCAGCTGCTGCATGGCGGCCTTGACATCCTTGGTCCAGGTTCGGAGCGCAGGTGCCTGGCCGTCGATGGCGGTCTTCGCGGTCCGCAGGAAGTTGGTCATCGCGACGCCGGGAACCTCCACCGGGTACTGCATGGCCAGGAAGAGCCCGGCGCGGGCACGCTCATCGACGCTCATGGCCAGCACGTCTTCGCCGTCAAGCGTGATGGTGCCGCCGGTGACCTTGTAGCGCGGGTGGCCGGCAATGGTGGAGGCGAGAGTGGACTTACCCGAGCCGTTGGGGCCCATGATGGCGTGGGTCTCACCGGTCCGGATGGTCAGGCTGACGCCCTTCAGGATCTCCTTGGTGCCCTGCTCGGTGTCAATGCTGACGTGCAGGTCCTTGATCTCAAGAGTAGACATGTGTCTTGTTCTCCTCTGCACCGTGCCGTTGCGGCTGCGGTGCGGTCTTTGGTCTGGAAGTTGTTAAGTTCTGGTACAGGCCGGGCTCGGAAGCAGGCCCGTGGCTAGCTGAAGTTCGGTGCCTCGGCGCCGTTGAGGACGTTGGTGAAGTCCACGTAGACCTCGTCTCCGACGATCTCCACTGCGAACACGGGTACGGGGTCGTACGCCGGCAGCTGGAGCGGTTCGCCGGTGCGCAGATCGAACTGCGACCCATGGCCCCAGCATTCGATGGCGCAGCCTTCGATCTCGCCCTCCGAGAGGGAGATGTCCGCGTGCGAGCAGGTGTCGCCGATCGCGTGAATCTCTCCCATGGAGTCCTTGACGATCGCGACGGGGTAGTCGTCGATCAGGATCCGCAGGGCCTGCTTGAGCTGGATCTCGTTAGCGTTGCAGACGAGCTCGCCCTTTGGCTGTTCGGTCATCCGTTGTCCTGTACTTTCCGGCTGCTTAGTTTTCGGTCGCGGCGAGTTCACGCTCAACAGCCTCGGTCAGGCGCTCTTCGAGTGCCGCAACCTTGATCTGCTGGATGATCTCATTGAGGAAGCCGCGGACGACGAGACGTCGCGCCACCTCTTCGGGGATTCCGCGTGCCATGAGGTAGAACAGGTGTTCGTCATCAAAGCGCCCAGTGGAGCTCGCGTGTCCGGCACCTTCGATGAGACCGGTTTCGATCTCGAGGTTCGGAACCGAGTCCGCCCGGCAGCCGTCCGTCAGCACGAGGTTCTGGTTCTTCTCGTACGAGTCGGTGCCCAGGGCCTGCTTCTGGATCAGGACGTCGCCCACCCACACGGTGTGCGCGTTCTTGCCCTGCAGGGCGCCCTTGTACAGGACGTTGGACTTGCAGTTGGCCACATTGTGGTCTACGAAGGACCGGTGCTCCAGGTGCTGCCCGGCGTCGGCGAAGTAGAGGCCCAGCAGCTCGGCCTCGGCACCTTCACCCGAGAAGCGAACGTTGGAGTTGAGCCGGACGATGGATCCGCCCAGGGACACGGCGATGTGCTTGTACACAGCGTCCTTGCCCACCTCGGCGTCGTGCTGGCCGAGGTGCTTGGCGTCGTCTTCCCAGAGCTGCACCGAGATCACGGTGAGCTTGGCGCCCTCGCCGACGATGACTTCCAGGTTGCCGTTGTGATCGGCTGCGCCGGTGTGTTCCACGATCACGACGCTGCGTGAGTTGGCACCGGCCTCGATCACGAAGTGTGCGTTCGAGCGGCGGCCGGCACCTGCACCGTGGACCAGGATCCGCAGCGGCTCAGCCGGCTCTGCCTCGGCCGGAATGACCAGGTGCAGGGCCTCGTCAACATTGGCGGAAGCGACGACGGCGGCACGGTCGGCCGGCGTCAGCACGGTTCCGCGCGGGGCGGCTCCGGGAGCCAAAGTGCCGCGGACGTAGCCTTCGGGCGCTTCCACGGTGAACGCGGTTGCGGGCTCGGGATCAAGCTCCGTTGCAGTGTCCGAGAGGAGGTTGGCCAGTCCGCGTACCGGGCTGAAGCGCCACTCTTCCTCGCGGCCGGTGGGCAGCGCGAAGTCAGCGACGTTGAAGCTCGTGAGCCTCTCGGCGCGGGAGGCCATCACGGTGACGCCGTGGTTGTGGCTGTGGTCAACCTTGGCGGAGACCAGCCCCTCGCCTTCCTCGGTGAAACCTGCGATGGAAGGCGCTCCGATGCGGGCCTTTTCAGTAGTAATTTCGGCAGTCATTAACCGACGGATCCTTCCATCTGGAGTTCAATGAGGCGGTTCAGCTCGAGGGCGTATTCCATCGGCAGTTCGCGGGCGATCGGTTCGATGAAGCCGCGCACGATCATGGCCATGGCTTCGTCTTCGCGCATGCCGCGGGACATGAGGTAGAAGAGCTGCTCTTCGGAAACGCGCGAGACAGTTGCCTCGTGACCCAACTGGACGTCATCCTCGCGGATGTCGATGTAGGGGTAGGTGTCCGAACGGCTGATGGTGTCCACCAGCAGGGCGTCGCAGCGCACGGTGTTGGCCGAGTGCTTGGCGCCTTCGCGGATCTGGACCAGGCCGCGGTAGGCAGCGCGCCCGCCGCCGCGGGCCACGGACTTGGAGATGATGGAGCTCTTGGTGTTCGGCGCGATGTGGACCATCTTGGAGCCGGTGTCCTGGTGCTGGCCCTCGCCGGCGAACGCGATGGACAGGGTCTCGCCCTTGGCGTGCTCGCCCGTGAGGTAGACAGCCGGGTACTTCATGGTGACCTTGGAGCCGATGTTGCCATCGATCCACTCCATGGTGGCGCCTTCTTCGCAGATCGCGCGCTTGGTCACGAGGTTGTACACGTTGTTGGACCAGTTCTGGATGGTGGTGTATCGGACGCGGGCGCCCTTCTTAACCACGATTTCCACCACGGCGGAGTGCAGCGAGTCCGACGTGTAGATCGGGGCCGTGCAGCCCTCGATGTAGTGGACGTAGGAGTCCTCGTCCGCGATGATCAGGGTGCGCTCGAACTGGCCCATGTTTTCCGTGTTGATGCGGAAGTACGCCTGCAGCGGAATGTCCACGTGGACGCCCTTGGGCACGTAGACGAAGGAACCGCCGGACCATACGGACGTGTTCAGCGAGGCGAACTTGTTGTCGCCCACCGGGATGATGGTGCCGAAGTACTCCTGGAAGATCTCCGGGTGCTCCCGCAGCGCGGTGTCGGTGTCCAGGAAGATGACGCCCTGCTGTTCCAGGTCCTCGCGGATCTGGTGGTAGACCACCTCGGACTCGTACTGCGCGGCCACGCCGGAAACCAGGCGGCTGCGCTCGGCTTCCGGGATGCCGAGCTTCTCGTACGTGTTGCGGATGTCTTCGGGCAGGTCTTCCCAAGTGGCGGCCTGCTTTTCCGTGGAACGCACGAAGTACTTGATGTTATCGAAGTCGATGCCGGACAGGTCCGCGCCCCAGGTGGGCATGGGCTTGCGGTCGAAGTACTTCAGGCCCTTGAGGCGCAGATCCAGCATCCACTCCGGCTCGCTCTTCTTAGCCGAAATGTCGCGGACGACGTCCTCGTTGAGACCACGCCGGGCGTTGGCCCCGACGTCGTTCTTGTCGGCCCAGCCGTACTCGTAGGTGCCGATGCCGTGCAGCTCGGGATTCTTCTCCAGAATCTCCGAAATCACAGCAGTCTCAGCAACCTTGTTCTCTGATAGTTGGTCCGTCATAGCGGCCTTTCTTGCAGATGGTTGGATACTTCGTGCAGGGTGCCCGGTTCCGCTCCCGGAGCGTGAGCCCCCGTCGCGGCCGGACGGCCTGTGGGTATGTGGGTGGTGCAGACGTGGCCCCCGCGGGCCAGGGTGGACAGGCGCCTGACGTCCACGCCCACCAGCCGCGAAAACATTTCCGTTTCCACGTCGCAGAACACCGGGAACTGCGTGGCGAGCTGCTGGATGGGGCAGTGGCCCTGGCACAGCTGGACGCTGGACAGCGCCGCGGGAAGCGGGGCCTTGGCTTCGATGGAAGCGGTGGAGGCGACGAAGCCGTCCCGGGACAGGGCGGCGGAAAGCGCCTGGGAGCGGGCCGTGATATCGGTTCCGGCCTGGTCCACTTCGGGAGCGTAGCGGCGTTCCATGTCGGCAAAGCGCTCGACGGCGAATTTGCGGACCGCTTCGGTGCCGGCGATCTCCTGGAGCTGCTTGAGCGCCGAGCTGGCGATGTTCAGGTAATCGTCGCCCAGCGTGGACTGGCCCTGGGAGCTCAGGACGTAGCGGCGGGCCGGGCGGCCGGCGCCTGCCCCGGCGCGGGCGGCACGCTTGACCTCGATCACCCCGGCGCGGGACAGATGGTCGAGGTGGCGGCGGACGGCGGCCGGGGTGAACCCGAGCAGATCACCGAGTTCGGCCGCGCTGACGGGGCCGTGTTCCAGCACCGCATTGAGGACGCGGTCGCGCGTGCGCTCGTCGGCGTCGGCCGCGGGCGGCAGCGCGCCCTGGGCAGCCGGCTTTCCACCGCGCAGCACGCTGATCCGCGCGCCGGATCCGGCCAGGGGCACGAATGTGGAGTTGGTCATGGAATACACAACACAATCATGTCGTAATTTACTCCGGTCATCCAGTAAGGCTTGGCTGACCTGGGGTTGGCGGTCACTCAGGAAGGGCAGTACTACTTCACGTAGAATGCTGGGGTGCGATCCCCCAAATCCCCCGTTTTGGCCATCAGCGGGCTCATTAAGGACGTTGGTCCGCTACCCACCCTCGATGGCAGGATGCTGAGGGTGGTGAGCGACGTGTCACTCGTCGCCGGACGCGGCGAAGTGACAGCCCTGCTAGGAGCAAACGGCGCCGGCAAGACCACTACGATTGAATGCGCCCAGGGCCTGCAGAAGCGTACCGGCGGTACGATTTCGCTCCTGGGCCAGGATCCCGGCAAAGCCGGCGCTGACTTGCGCTCCCGCGTCGGTGTCATGCTCCAGGAAGGCGGCCTCCCGCCGTCGGCCCGTCCTCTTCCCCTCCTTCGCCACATCGCCGGCATGTACCGGAACCCCAAGCCGATCGGCGAGCTGGTGGAGCGGCTCGGCATTGACTCCTTCAGCCGCACGAATGTCCGCCGGCTCTCGGGCGGGCAGAAGCAGCGGCTGGCTCTCGCAGCGGCCCTCATCGGCAACCCGGAAGTGCTGTTCCTGGACGAACCGAGCGCCGGCCTTGATCCCCAGTCGCGCCAGCTCGTGTTCGGGCTGATCTCGGAGCTCCGGGACAGCGGGATGGGCATCATCCTGACAACCCACCTGATGGACGACGCCCAGCGCCTGGCCGACTATGTGTACATCATCGACGCCGGCAGGAACGTTGCCGAGGGCACCGTCGCCGAGCTCCTGCAGCACCATACTCCGGAGATGACCCACAAGGGCCACATCCGGACGCTGCACTTCGAGGCCCTGCCCGGCCTCGACTTCACGGGCGTGCTCCCTGCAGAGGTGGAGGTCCGGGAAACCCGGGCCGGAAGCTACTCGGCCACCGGCGCGCTCACTCCGGATGACCTTGCGGCCCTAACAGGCTGGTGGGCCCGGCACGGTGTGATGCCCGGGTCGATGAGCATGGAGGCGCGAAGCCTCGAAGATGTTTTCCTCGACATTTCCGGAAGGGACGTCCGATGACGCCACTCACCGACAGCACCCGCAGCAGTGCCGCTCCCCTGCTCCGCCGCATCATCCTGCAGGGCAAATACGAAGCGCTAACGATGCTCCGGAACGGCGAACAGCTGATTCTCGCGATCGTACTGCCGCTGCTGGCCCTCGTGGGGCTCACCGTTACCCCGCTGCTGGACGGCATGGGGGACAGCAGGATCAACGTGGCAGTGCCGGGCATCCTCGCCCTTTGCGCGATGTCCACGGCATTCACCGGACAGGGAATCTCGACCGGATTTGACCGCCGGTACGGAGTGCTGCGCTTCCTGTCCACCACACCGCTGGGCCGTACCGGCCTCATCGCAGGCAAGATTCTCGCCGTGCTTGCCGTGCTCTTCCTGCAGGTCGTTGTGGTCGCCGCCGTCGCCTTCATCCTTGGCTGGCGGCCCGAGGCGTCGGGCTGGCTTCCCGGCCTGGGGCTGCTGGTACTGGGCGCCGCGGCGTTCACGGCTCTGGGGCTGCTGGTTGCGGGCACGGTCCGCCCCGAGGCCACGCTCGCCATCACCAACCTGCTGTGGATCCTCCTGGGCGCCCTCGGTGGCATCGTGATACCCGCGCAGCGGCTGCCTAAACTGGCCCAGGACACCGTGCACCTGCTGCCGTCAGGCTCGCTTGGAGAAGGGCTGCGCGACGCGTTCCTGCACGGCGCGGTCAATGGCAATGCCGTCCTGGTCCTGCTGCTGTGGCTCGTTGTGGCCGGTGCAGCAGCCATCCGTTGGTTCAAGTGGAATTGAGATAACCGTGAGTACGGCTTCGCGCCTCCCCCAGATCGTCAGCCGCATTACGTCACGGCTTCCGGTCACCGTTGATTCAGCAGTCCGCCGCCTGGCTGTGCTGTCCCTGATCGGGCAGACGCTCCTCGTGGTCACCGGCGGCGCCGTCCGGCTCACAGCCTCCGGACTGGGCTGCCCCACCTGGCCTCGCTGTACCAGCGGCTCGCTGGTCAACACGCCGGAAATGGGCATCCACGGCTTCATCGAGTTCGGCAACCGGCTCCTGACCTTCGCCCTGGCCGCCGTCGCCGTCCTGATGCTGGTCTACCTGTGGAACCTTCGCAAGGAAAGGAAGGACCTTTTCCTGCTGGCCCTGGGCCTCCTTGCCAGCATCCCGGCGCAGGCGGTGATCGGCGGAATCACCGTGCTCACCAGGTTGAACCCGTGGGTGGTGGGACTTCACTTCCTCGTCTCCATGGCGCTGGTGGTTTTCGCCACGCTGCTGGTGAACAGGGCCTACGGCCGGACAGGCCGCTTCATGGACCACGCGCTGCCCGCCCTGCCCGGGGTGCTGCGGCCGGTCATGACCGCCGTCGCAGTATTCTCCGCCGTGGCGGTCATGTTGGGAGTCGTGGTCACCGGTGCCGGTCCGCACGCCGGCGACGCCAATGCGCCGCGGAACGATCTCGACTGGGACCTCTTCTCCCACATCCATGCCGTGCCGGCGTACCTAATCACCGCCGGGACGCTGTTTGCCTGCTACCTGGTGCTTCGACGCCACATCTCCGGCCCGTTCCGCGCCGCAGTCCTGATGCTTCTCGGCGTCACCCTGCTGCAGGCACTCATCGGGTTCACGCAGTACTACAACGGCATTCCGGCACTCCTCGTGGGCGCCCACATGCTGGGAGCGGCGCTGCTCATGAGCGCCGCCACGAACGCCGCAGACATCGCCCGCTACAGCCCGGCCAGGTAGGGAAACCCGCAAAGAAGCTCGGCACAAGAGTAGTCCAGCAAGAGGGAAGCACCCCGGTCCGCGTTGTTCGGGGTGCTTCCCTTTGCCCCCGACGCTCTCTCACTTCCTGCGCCCTTCCCGCGGACGCTCTCTCACTTCCTGCGCCCTTCCGTGGACGCGCTCTCTTACATCCTGCCCCCCCTTCCCGCCGACGCTCTCTCACATCCTGCGCGCAAAAAGGAACGCTCCCACACATGATGTGAAGGAGCGTTGCCGAATCTGTTGCGACAAGTGAGAGAGCGTCCCGGGGGCCAGAATGGCGCGGGGGTGTTGCCGGGGCGGCCGGTGTTGCCCGGTTAGCCCATGATGGCCGGGCCCACGAACGGGTCGACGGCCAGCGCGATGAACAGGAGCGTGAGGTAGCTGATGGAACCGTGGAAGACCTTCATGGCCCCCTTGTCCGAGAGGTCGCCGCCCTGCGCGCGGCTGTACAAGGCATGGGATTCGTACAGGAACCAGGCCCCGGCCACCACGGCCGTAACGGTGTAGACCCAGCCCGCGCCACCGGCGGGAACCATCAGCAGCGAACACGCCACCATGGCCCAGGCGTAGAGGACAACCTGCACGGAGACCACCCGGGCGCCGGCGATGGCTCCCAGCATGGGGACGTTGGCATTCCGGTAGTCCTCGCCGTAGCGCATGGACAGCGGCCAGTAGTGCGGCGGCGTCCACAGGAAAATCACCATGAACAGCACGACGGCGGGCCACTCAACTGTGTTGGTGACCGCCGACCATGCAATCAGCACCGGGAAACAACCGGCCGCGCCGCCCCAGACAATGTTCTGCGCCGTGCGCCGCTTCAGAATCATCGTGTAGATCACGACGTAGAACACGATGGCGCCCAGCCCCAGCCAGGCCGACAGCGGGTTGGCGCCGAACCAGAGAATGGCGATGGCTGCCGCGCCCAGGAGCCAGGCGAAGATCAGGGCTTCGCGCGGGGTGACTTCGCCGGTGACCAGCGGCCGTTTTTCGGTCCGGTGCATCAGTTTGTCGATGTCGCGGTCGATGTAGCAGTTAAAGGCACCCGCGCTGCCCGCCGCGAACGCGCCGCCCACCAGGGTGGCAAGGATCAGGCCGAGGGACGGAAAGCCACGCTGAGCGTAGATCATCGTGGGAAGCGTGCTGACCAGCAGAAGTTCAATGACCCGTGGTTTGGTGAGAGCGAAGTACGCCTTCGCCTTGCGGGCTAATCCGGCTCTTCCGTGGACCCGGGACGAGGTCAGCGGCGTATCTGTTGTGCTCACGTTGGCAGTCACTCTGTTCTGTCTGGCTGTGTTGTCTGGCTGATCTGCCCGAATCCTGAGTCCGGATTGATCCCTCAACGGCGGTTGACGGGCTAAGAAGTCCGCTGCACGGGCCCTGCCTGTCCGCCGGTGGCCTCCCGATATCATACCGCGGTCGCGCATCAGTCCGTGGCATCACCCCATTTCGGCAAATCACTGAAAATGATTCCTTCGAGCCTGCTTCGAGCACATTAACGCAGCCTCACCGCCGAGTCCCGCCAACAGTGATTCACAAAAGAGAAAATGCGTCCATTTAGTGAGATTTCCGCTGCCCGAACTGTGGAATAGAGCTAAGCTGTCTGCAGATCAGCGCGCGGTGGGAGACGGTGAGAAACCGCATTCCCAATCCGTCCAGTGACTGAATGAAGATCAACGTTTCAATGGTGAACGGCTGGTAGACAAAATGCAGCGGGCACCAACCTGTGCCCTCCTGCGACCTGTCCGTACCGCCCGCCGTCAGCACAGAGAGGGGCCCGGTTTTCGTGCCACATTTGGAAGAGCAAGAACTGTCATGGACCAGCTTGGACCAGCGCGCGGTTGACACCGTACGTGTCTTGGCCGCCGACGCCGTCGAGAAGGTAGGCAATGGCCACCCCGGCACCGCAATGAGCCTGGCTCCGGCCGCATACCTTCTCTTTCAGAAGATGATGCGCCACGACCCGAAGAACCCGGACTGGATCGGGCGGGACAGGTTCATCCTGTCTCCCGGCCACACGTCCCTGACGCTGTACATCCAGCTGTTCCTCTCCGGCTACGGCCTGGAACTGCAGGACCTGCAGGCGCTGCGTACTTGGGGTTCGCTGACTCCCGGCCACCCCGAGTACAAGCACACCGCCGGCGTGGAAATCACCACCGGCCCGCTGGGCCAGGGCCTGGCCTCCTCGGTGGGCTTCGCTTACTCCCAGCGCCGCCAACGCGGCCTGTTCGACGCCGACGCTCCCGCCGGCACCAGCCCGTTCGACCACACCATCTGGGTCATCGCTTCCGACGGCGACCTGCAGGAGGGCGTCACCTCCGAGGCTTCGTCCCTCGCCGGCCACCAAGAGCTCGGCAACCTCGTTGTCATCTACGACGAGAACCACATCTCCATTGAAGATGACACCGACATCGCCTTCACCGAAGACGTCCTCAAGCGCTACGAGGCGTACGGCTGGCACGTCCAGCGCGTGGACTGGACCAAGACCGGCGAGTACAAGGAAGACGTCCAGGAGCTGTACTCCGCCCTCGTGGCTGCCAAGGCGGAGACGTCCAAGCCCTCCATCGTTTCGCTGCGCACCATCATCGGCTACCCGGCACCGAAGAAGCAGAACACCGGCAAGATCCACGGTTCCGCCCTGGGTTCCGAGGAAGTTGCTGCCCTGAAGGAAGTCCTCGGGTTCGACCCCGAGAAGTCCTTTGACGTGGACGAGGACGTGCTGGCCCATGCCCGCGCCGTCGTGGACCGCGGCGCCCACGCACGCAAGGAATGGGAAGAGTCCTTCGGCGCCTGGCAGTCCGCCAACCCGGAAGCCGCCGCCCTCCTGGAGCGCGTGGAAGCACGCAAGCTTCCGACCGAACTGGACGCAGCCCTGCCGGTCTTCCCGGCCGGCAAGGACGTTTCCACCCGCGCAGCCTCCGGCAAGGTCCTGAACGCCATCGGACCGGTCATGCCGGAACTGTGGGGCGGCTCCGCCGACCTCGCAGAGTCGAACAACACCACGATCGAAGGCTCGCCGTCGTTCGTTCCCGCGTCCAAGCAGACCGACGCCTGGTCCGGAAACCCGTACGGCCGCGTCCTGCACTTCGGCATCCGCGAGCACGCTGCCGCCTCGATCGTCAACGGCATCGCCCTGCACGGCAAGACCCGGGCGTTCTCCGGAACGTTCCTGATCTTCTCCGACTACCAGCGCCCGGCCATCCGCCTCGGTGCGCTCATGGGCGTGCCGTCCCTGTACGTCTGGACGCACGACTCCATCGGCCTGGGCGAAGACGGCCCCACCCACCAGCCGGTGGAGCAGCTGGCATCCCTCCGTGCCATCCCGGGCCTCGACGTGGTGCGCCCCGGCGATGCCAACGAAGTTTCGGCAGCCTGGAAAGCCATGCTGGAGAACCACGAAAACCCGGCCGGCATCGTCCTCACCCGCCAGAACATCCCCACCTACGAGCGGGGCGAAGGCGAAGCCGAGGGCGACACCTTCGGTTCCATCGCCGGCGTTGCCAAGGGCGGTTACGTCCTGGCCGAAGCCTCCAAGGACGGACAGACCGTTGACGCGCAGGTCATCCTGATCGGCACCGGCTCGGAAGTCCAGCTCGCCGTCCAGGCCCGCGAGGCGCTCCAGGCCGAGGGCATCGCCACCCGCGTGGTCTCCATGCCGTGCGTTGAGTGGTTCAACAAGCAGGACGCCGCTTACCGCACAGCAGTCCTGCCCGCCGCGGTCAAAGCCCGCGTGTCGGTCGAAGCCGGCTTGGCCCTGGGCTGGAAGGAATTCGTCGGCGACGCCGGACGCTCCATCAGCCTCGAGCACTTCGGCGCTTCGGCAGACTACAAGCGACTCTTCCAGGAATTCGGCATCACGGCAGAGGCTGTCGCCGCCGCCGCCAAGGATTCCATCGCCGAACTCCAGTCCTGACAGCACCCCACAGTTTCAAGGAGATTGCAATGACTACCACTCCCACGCAGCAGCTTTCCGACGCCGGCGTTTCCATCTGGCTCGATGACCTCTCCCGCGGCCGCCTCAAGACCGGCACCCTGCAGAAGCTGATTGAAGAGAAGAACGTTGTGGGTGTCACCACGAACCCCAGCATCTTCCACGCCGCCATCACCGCCGGCACCGACTACGACGCCACGATCGCCAAGCAGGCCGCGGCCGGTGCCAGCATTGAAGAGACCATCTTCGAAATCACCACCACGGACGTCGCGGACGCCTGCGACCTGTTCGCGCCGGTTGCCGCGGCGACCAATGGTGTGGACGGACGCGTTTCCATCGAGGTGGACCCCCGCCTCGCCTGGGACACCGCCGGCACGATTGCCGAGGCGAAGCACCTGTACAAGAAGGTCAACAAGGACAACGTCCACATCAAGATCCCGGCCACCCTTGAGGGCCTGGAGGCCATCACGGCCACCCTGGCCGAGGGCATCAGCGTCAACGTGACCCTGATCTTCTCGCTGGAGCGCTACCGCGCCGTCATCAACGCCTTCCAGTCCGGCCTCGAGCAGGCCAAGGACAACGGCCACGACCTGTCCAAGATCCACTCGGTTGCCTCGTTCTTCGTTTCCCGCGTCGACTCGGAAATCGACAAGCGCCTCGACGCCATCGGCACCGACGAGGCCAAGGCCCTCAAGGGCAAGGCCGGCGTCGCCAACGCCCGCCTGGCCTACCAGGTCTACGAGGAGCAGTTCTCCACCGAGCGCTGGGCAGTGCTGGCAGAAGCCGGCGCCCTGCCGCAGCGTCCGCTGTGGGCCTCCACCGGCGTGAAGGACCCGGCCTACCCGGACACCCTGTACGTTACGGAACTCGTGGCCCAGGGTGTCGTGAACACCATGCCGGAGAAGACCCTCGACGCCACGTTCGACCACGGCGTGGTCACCGGCGACACCGTCACCGGCACCTACGCCGAAGCCAACGACACCCTGAACGCCCTGGAGGCCCTCGGTGTCTCCTACAACGACGTCGTGGCCCTGCTCGAATCCGAAGGCCTGGACAAGTTCGTTGCCAGCTGGAAGGAACTGCTGGCCGACGTTGAGGGCGCCCTCGCCACCGCACGGAAGGCTTCCTAACCCACAATGAACACTCTCAGCTACGACGCCACCGGCGCAGCCCGGAAGGCCCTTGAGCAGCACCTGCCCGCCCTGGTGGAGGACCGCATTGCCACCCGGATCTTCGCGAAGGACCACACCCTGTGGGGTCCCGATGCGGAAGCCGAGTCATCGGTCCGCCTGGGCTGGGTCGAGGCGGCTACCGTCTCGCAGCCCCTCGTGGACGGCATCCTGGAACTCCGCGATGCGTTGAAGGCCGAAGGCGTCACCCGCATCGTCCTTTGCGGAATGGGTGGCTCCTCGCTCGCTCCCGAGGTCATCGCCGGTACCGCCGGCGTCGAGCTGACCGTGCTGGACAGCACCGACCCCGAGCAGGTCGGTGCTGCCCTCGCGGACCGCCTTTCCGAAACCGCCATCGTGGTTTCCTCGAAGTCGGGTTCAACCCTGGAAACGGATTCGCAGCGGCGGATCTTTGAACATGCCTTCACCGAAGCCGGCATTGATGCCAAGAGCCGGATCATCATTGTCACCGATCCTGGATCGCCGCTGGACAAGGCTTCCCGCGAGGCCGGCTACCGGGCCATCTTCAACGCGGATCCCAATGTGGGCGGGCGTTACTCTGCCCTCACCGCGTTCGGGCTGGTTCCGTGCGGTCTGGCAGGGGTGGACATCCAGTCCTTCCTCGACGAGGCCGAGGAAGCGGCAGAAATCCTCAACGAGGACGCCCCGGAGAACATCGGCCTTGCGCTTGGAACGGCGCTTGGCGGTACCAACCCGCTGCGGGACAAGATTGTCATCGTCGAAGACGGCTCCGGAATCGTGGGCTTCGCCGACTGGGCTGAGCAGCTCATCGCGGAATCCACCGGCAAGCTCGGCACCGGCGTCCTGCCGGTGGTCGCCGGCCCCTCCGCCCCGGAGGTCACCTCCGGCGCCGAAGACGTCCTGGTGGTGCGGCTGGTAGGTGCGGATGCCGACGTCGAACTCGGTGAAAACGAAGTTGCCATTGCCGGCGGCCTTGCCACCCAGATGATGGTGTGGGAGTTCGCCACCGCCGTGGCCGGGCGCCTCCTGGGCATCAACCCGTTCGATCAGCCGGACGTGGAAGCCGCCAAGGTGGCTGCCCGCGGCCTGCTGGACGCTCAGCCGGAACCGACGCCGGCCGCCTTCACCGACGGTGCCATCGAGGTGCGCGGCGGGGACTGGCTGGGGAACGCCGCCACGGCGGCGGAGGCGGTCACCGCCCTGCTCGCGAAGCTGGACGCCAACGGTTACCTCAGTGTCCAGGCCTACTTTGACCGCCTTGCGTTTTCGCAGCTTGAGGGCATCCGCGACGAACTGGCGCAGGTCAGCCGCCGTCCGGTCACCTTCGGCTGGGGACCGCGATTCCTGCACTCCACCGGACAGTTCCACAAGGGCGGACCCGCCATCGGCGTTTTCCTGCAGGTGACGGCCGCGTCCGGCCAGGACCTGGCCATCCCCGACCGCCCGTTCACCTTCGGGGAGCTCATTACGGCACAGGCCGCGGGTGACGCCCAAGTCCTGAGCGAACACGGCCGCCCGGTCCTGCGCCTGCACCTCACCGAGCGTGCAGCAGGCGTCGCCCAGCTCCAGGAGATTGTTTCCGCGCTTGCCGGCCAGGCAGCATCCGCCACTGAAAGCTAAGGCACTAAACCAACCATGCCAGATACTTTGAACGGCAAGAGGTCAGCGGGCAGGAGCGGGAACCCTTTGCGGGATCCGCGGGACCGCCGTCTGAACCGGATTGCCGGACCGTCGTCGCTCGTGCTCTTCGGAGTCACGGGTGACCTCGCCCGCAAGAAGCTCATGCCCGCCGTGTATGACCTCGCGAACCGCGGCCTGTTGCCGCCCAGCTTTGCCCTGGTGGGCTTTGCCCGGCGACAGTGGGACAACGAGGACTTCGCGGCGGAGGTGAAAGACGCGGTCAAAACGTACTCCCGTACGCCGTTCGATGAGGCGGTGTGGAACCAGCTGTCCGAAGGCATCCGTTTCGTGCAGGGCGAGTTCGATGACGACTCCGCCTTTGAGCGGCTCGGCGAGACCATCAAGGAACTCGACGAACAGCGCGGCACGCGCGGCAACCATGCGTTCTACCTGTCCATCCCGCCGAAGGCCAGGCC
>NZ_JBFTZQ010000050.1:0-15357 GCF_056406715.1 Arthrobacter sp. P1_B11 | reverse complement strand
CCCTTATGTAGTGGTGATCGGTGCCGGGATGTCCGGTATCCACATCGGCAAGCATCTGAAGGATATGGGTATTGCCTTCAGGATTTATGAGAAGGCTCAGGAGATTGGGGGGACCTGGCGGGATAACAATTATCCGGGCCTGTATGTGGACGTTCCGGTTTCCCAGTATCAGTACACTTTCGCCCCGAAGTATGACTGGTCGCGCCCCTACGCGCCCGGGCCGGAGATCCAGCGTTACCTTTTGGACGTCACATCCGAAATCGGCCTGCGGGAGCATATTGAATTTGGCACGGAAATCACGAGCACATGTTGGGATGGCGCGGCCTGGGAGCTGACGACCGGTAAAGGTGAGGTTGTTCGGGCTGATGTTGTGATCGCGGCGACCGGTTTCCTTCACCGGCCTATCTTCGCGAACGTGCCCGGTATGGACAGCTTCGCAGGCGAGTCGTTCCACTCTTCGCAATGGACATCGGATATTGAGGTCAAGGGCAAGCGCATTGGTATTGTCGGCAGCGGTTCCAGCGGCATCCAGTTGGTCTCGGCCCTGGCCTATATGGACGCAGAGGTCACGCAGTTCGTACGGACTCCGCAGTGGGTGGAGACGATTGACAATCCTGCCGCTTCTGATTCCCTTCTTGAGCAGGTCCGCACGGATCCGTCGGTTGGCCCGGCTGCGCTGGCCGAGTTGGAAAAGGGCATCAATCAGGACCCGCGCTTGCGTGATCCGCGGTGGAAGCTTGCTAACGCCGGGACCAAGAAGGAAGCCGCAGCGAAAGCACTGCGTGAGGCCCTGGAGGTTATTGAAGATCCCGAGCTGCGGGAGGCGCTGACGCCAAGCTTTCCTGCAGGCTGCAAGCGGATCCCGAAATCACCGTGGTACTACCGTGCGGTGCAGGAACCGAATGTGCGGGTGGTACGTCAAGGCGTTCAACGTGTGGAACCGCGGGGTGTTGTGACTCCTGATGGCGAACTGCACGAACTGGACATCATCGTGTACGCCACGGGCTATGACGCCCACGCTTACATGCGCCCGATGAACGTCGTGGGCGCGGGCGGGGTGCATATCGATGCGCTTTGGGCCGACGGACCTTTCTCGTACCGCGGGGTAGCGCTTCCCTCGTTCCCCAACTTCTTCATGCTCGAAGGCCCTTTCAGCCCTATCAATAACGTCGCAGTGCCGCTGTCTTTGGATGACCAGGTGGGGTATATCCGCCGGCTCCTCGAGAGGATCCGGTCTGAAAGGGTTGCCGTGGCACCAACCGAGGAAGCGACAGACGCTTTCCGCCAGCGGCTCGCCGCAGAGGCCGACGAGACCGTATGGGCTCACGGATGCGATAACTGGTACCTGGACCGCCGCGGCACTCCCATCATCTGGCCCTGGTACGACACCGAACACAAAGAAATGTTCGCCGACCTCGCAATCGAAGACCTCAAAATCTCACCAACCCCGGCAGTACAGGAAGCTGGGGCAGCCACGTGATTTATGAGACAGCGACGCTGACCATCAAGCCCGGTTCGGCATCCTCGTTTGAGGACGCGGTTGCCCAGGCCGTACCGCTTTTCCAGAGCGCTCCCGGTGCGCTGAGCTTTCGCCTGAGCCGGAGCATCGAAACCCCTTCGGAGTACGTCCTTAGCGTTGGCTGGGCCACGGTGGAAGACCACACCGTGGGCTTCCGCAACTCCGAGGCCTTTGCAAAGTGGCGCGAGCTGGCCGGCCCCCACTTCGCTGAAGCGCCGCAGGTCAAGCACCTCGCGCAAGTCGACAACGTGGGCTTTTAGCACACCGACCAGCGAGAGGGACAGCCTCTTACCCGTCTCTGGTTGTGACGCCAACGAGGGGCTGCCCGGAGACGGCGGCTGCGCTTGGCGGCATCCTCAAACAGCAAACGCCAAGCAGGGCTCGTCAGCAGACGCAGACTCAGCCCTGAACTTTCTTGGAACGCCAGACTGTCCGTCGCAGCCGCATGTGTTCCACACAGTCAAAAATCGATGTCTAAAACGGACTGACACGAACCGCTCAATGAGGAGATGCGATGTCCAAAGTGAAACCTAGCCCCGCCGCCGCCCTGGAAGGGGCCCTCCAAGGCGGCATGACGCTCGCCGTCGGCGGCTTCGGCATCAGCGGCATTCCGGCGGATCTTATTGAAGCCGTCCGTGATTCCGGTGTGAGGGATCTGACCGTGGTGTCCAACAATATGGGGGTGGACGGCAAGGGCCTGGGCATCCTGATAGAAGCCGGCCAGGTCCGGAAGGTCATCGCGTCGTACGTGGGCGAGAATAAGCTGTTCGCTGAGCAGTACCTTGCCGGCCGGCTTGAGGTGGAATTCACGCCGCAGGGAACCCTGGCTGAGCGGCTCCGCGCCGGCGGCGCCGGTATCCCCGCCTTCTACACCAAGACCGGGGTGGGCACCTTGGTTGCCGAGGGCAAGCCGCACGAGGTGTTCGACGGCGAGACGTACGTCCAGGAGCGCGCCATCACGGCCGACGTCGCACTGGTCCACGCGCACACCGCGGACACGGACGGAAACCTGATCTACCGCTACAGCGCCCGGAACTTCAACCCGGTGGTCGCCACGGTAGGCAGGCTGACCATCGCGGAGACCGAGGTGATTGTGGAGCCCGGCGGACTGGACCCGAACCACGTGGTGACGCCGGGCGTGTTTGTCCAGCGCCTGGTGCAGGCCACGGCACGGACCAAGGACATCGAGCAGCGCACCGTCCGCCAGCGCCCCGTTGCCATGCAAACCGAAGCACTGTCCATCTAAGCGCCCAACACACTTAAGGAGTACCCATGGCCTGGACCAGGGATGAAATGGCCGCCATTGCGGCCGAGGAACTGAACGATGGCGACTACGTGAACCTGGGCATCGGCATTCCCACGCTGGTGGCCAACAACCTGCCCGACGGCGTGCGCGTGGTCCTGCAGAGCGAAAACGGGCTGCTGGGCATGGGACCGTTCCCGTACGAGGGCGCGGAGGACGCAGACCTCATCAACGCCGGCAAGCAGACCGTCACCGTCCTTCCCGGCGGCAGCATCTTCGACTCCGCCACGTCCTTCGGCATGATCCGCGGCGGCCACGTCAAGGTCGCCATCCTGGGCGCCATGCAGGTCTCGGGCAGCGGGGACCTGGCCAACTGGACCATCCCCGGAAAAATGGTCAAAGGCATGGGCGGCGCCATGGACCTGGTGGCCGGGACACCGCGGGTGGTGGTCCTCACGGAACACAACGCCAAGGACGGCACAGCGAAAATTGTGCGCGAATGCATGCTTCCGCTCACCGGGCTGAGCTGCGTGGACCGGATCATCAGCGACCTGGCCGTCTTCGACCTTGTCAAGAAGGACGACGGCGGGCGGCGACTCACCCTCACCCGCCTGGCGCCGGGCGTGACGCTGGGCGAGATCCACGAAAAGACCGACGCAGAATTCGACATCGCCCTCGAGCGCGAAGGAGCCAACGCATGAGCCTGAAGCAACAGTTCGGCAAGGATGTCCTGGTCACCGGGTGGGGGCACAGCCGGTTCGGCAAGCTCACCGACGAGACGCTGGAGTCCCTGATCGTCCGGGTGGCCACCGACGCCATCACCACCGCAGGGGTGGAGCCCGGGCAGATCGATGAGATCTATGTGGGCCAGTTCAACTCCGGCATGATGCCCCTGGCGTTCCCGTCCTCGCTGGCCCTGCAGGTCTCCCCGGACCTGGCGAACGTGCCCGCCACCCGGGTGGAGAACGCCTGCGCCTCGGGATCTGCAGCGTTCCAGCAGGGCACCAAGTCCCTGCTCGCCGGCACCGCGAAAACAGTCCTGGTCATCGGCGCGGAGAAGATGACCCACGCCGGAGCCGATGTGGTGGGCGCCGGGCTCCTGGGCGCCGACTACGACATGGCCGGCAAGGCCTCCACCACCGGCTTCACCGGGCTCTTCGCCGAGGTGGCCAAGCACTACGCAAAGCGCTACGACGCCGACGGAAATCTGGGCGACGTCCTGGGGACCATTGCCGCGAAGAACCACCGCAACGGCGTCGACAACCCCTACGCCCAGCTCCGCAAGGACCTCGGCGAGGAGTTCTGCCGAACGGTCTCGGACAAGAACCCGATGGTGGCCGACCCTCTGCGCCGCACCGACTGCTCCCCGGTCTCCGATGGGGCTGCCGCCGTCGTGCTGTCAACCTCACCCACCAATGGGGTCACTGCCTCCGTGAGGCTCGCCGGGTTCGGGCAGGCGAATGATTTCTTCCCCGCCGCCCGCCGGGATCCCACGGCGTTCGAAGCCACCCGCGTGTCCTGGCAGCGCGCTCTGGCGATGGCCGGCGTCGGACTCGACGACCTGGACTTCGCAGAAGTCCACGACTGCTTCACCATCGCCGAGCTGCTGATGTACGAAGCCATGGGCCTGACCGAACCTGGCCAGGGCGCACTCGCCCTGGCCGAAGGCTGGGTGTACAAGGACGGGAAACTCCCCATCAACCTCTCCGGCGGCCTCAAATCCAAAGGCCACCCCGTGGGCGCAACGGGCGTATCGCAGCACGTCCTGGCCGCCATGCAGCTCACCGGCACCGCAGCCGACATGCAGCTCGCCAACCCCCGCCGCGCCGCAGTCCAGAACATGGGCGGCGTCGGCATCGCCAACTACGTCAGCATCCTCGAAGCCGTCTAACGCCGCACCGGGCATCATCCGACTTGTACCGAAAGTGGAATCATTATGAAGCACGTCGTACTCGACGCTCTCGTTCGCGACCTGGACAACGAGGGCGTCGAGGTGGACTGTAGCAGCCGCAGGTTGTCTGAATACTCCTACGATGCTTCCAATTACAGGGTGCGTCCCATGGCTGTCGCGTTTCCACGAAACAGCCGGGATGTTTCAACAGTGATTGAAGTTTGCCGCAAACACAATGTTCCGATCACCAGCCGTGGCGGGGGAACGAGCATGGCCGGCAACGCAATCGGCAGTGGAGTGGTGCTCGACTTCTCACGCCATATGAACCGGCTGCTGGGCCTGAATGAAGCAGCGCGGACTGCCACGGTTGAACCAGGAATCATCCTGACAAGCCTGCAGAAGCAAGTGTTGGCCGCGACCGGCGGTTCCCTGACCTTTGCCCCTGATCCTTCAAGCATGGGCAGGGTCACCGTCGCCGGAGCGATTGGAAACGACGCCTGCGGAAATCATTCCGTCAGGTACGGGCGGACCGTTGACCATGTGGTCTCGCTGGAGTTGGTGACGGCTTTAGGGCACCTGGTTACTGCCGGGGCTGGCGGTGTTGCGGCCGTCGACCCTGACGACGCGGCCGCAGTTTCCGAGGCTGCGCGCATCACCGACGAGCTCAAGCAACTTGCGGATGCGAACTTGGGCATGTTCCGCACGGAGTTCGGGCGCATCGCGCGTCAGGTCTCGGGCTACCAGCTGGGCAATCTGCTTCCCGAAAAGGGCTTCAATGCGGCCAAAGCCCTCGCGGGCAGCGAGGGTACCTGCGCTGTTATCGTTTCAGCGACAGTCAAGCTGGTGGAGGTTCCTGCTGCCGCACTCCTGGTCTGCATCGGTTATCGCGACGTCGTCGATGCTGCAACGGACGTCCTTGACATTCTCAAGTTCAATCCGACCGCAGTGGAGGGCATGGACGAGGTCATCGTCCAGACTTTCCGCGAACGCCGGGGCGAACAGGGTGTCAGTGCACTGCCGGCCGGCAGTGCCTACCTGTATGTTGATCTGGACGGCAACAGCCCTGACGAGGTGCACGCAAAGGCCGCTGAGCTCCTCGGTGTCCTGCGATTGCGCGGAAACATGGTCGACGGCGTTCTGGTCTCCGATCCGGTGGACAGGGCAAAACTGTGGCGGATCCGGGAAGACGGAGCGGGTCTGTCCTCCCGGCTTGCCGGCGGCCAGCAGTCTTGGGCCGGGTGGGAGGACGCGGCCGTCGCTCCGGAAAACCTCGCAGCCTACCTTGCTGACTTCAAGCGACTCTTGGATAAACACCGGTTGCAGGGCGTCATGTATGGCCATTTCGGTGCCGGCTGCACCCACGTACGCATTACGTTTGACCCCCGCAGCGACTCTGGACGAGCTGTGATGGACAGGTTCCTTCGCGAAGCAGCCGCCCTGGTTACCCGTCACGGTGGATCGCTTTCGGGCGAACATGGAGACGGGCGGGCACGATCCGGTCTCCTGCCTGTGATGTACAGTCCGGCAGCGATGGCAGCGTTCGGACGGTACAAGGCCATCTGGGACCCTGAAGGCGTCCTGAATCCGGGAATAATCACCGACCCGGCGCCCGTGATGGCAAACCTTGCCCTGGCAGTTACCCCGGCCCAGGGCTTCCGGACATCATTCGCACTCGAACCATCGCGCAGGGACCAGGAAGGATTCACCGCTGCGGTCCAGACCTGTATCGGGGTGGGCCGCTGCCGGACGACCTCGGGCGGGGGAGTGATGTGTCCGAGCTACCGGGCAMCCCGGGATGAAAAGGACTCCACGCGCGCCCGTGCACGTGTCCTTCAGGAAATGGTCAGTGGGTCAGTCACCGCGCAGAAAGGTTGGAAATCAGAAGACGTCCGGGAATCCCTCGACCTCTGCCTTTCCTGCAAGGCCTGCTCGACTGATTGCCCGGCCGGAGTGGACATGGCCACCTACAAATCAGAGTTTTTCGACCACTACTACGCTGGCCGCCTGCGGCCGATCGCGCACTACACTCTGGGCTGGCTTCCCACATGGCTCAAAATAACCAGTCGCATCGCACCGCTGGTCAACGCGGCACTGGCATCCCCGCTGCGGCCCCTGATCGCACGGATAGCCGGCATCACAACCCACCGCCGGATGCCAAACTTTGCATCCCGCAAACAGCTGCTGGCGGAGATCGGCACCGATACCCCGGCAGGAGCAGACACCGTGCTGTTCATCGACAGCTTTACCCGCGGTTTCCGGCCAGGGGTCGCCGGTGCGGCTAAGCGTGTCCTAGAAGATGCCCAGCGCACCGTGGAATGCAACGCAGACCTGTGCTGCGGCCTTACCTGGATTTCCACAGGGCAGCTGGACACTGCACGGAAACTACTCGCCCGGACCGCCGAAGCACTGGATGACGGAACGGACAGACCTATCGTCGTCGTCGAACCCAGCTGCGCGGCCGCACTCCGGAAAGACCTGCCCGAACTGGTTCCCACGGAAGCCGCACATCGCGTCGCACAACGGATCCAAAGCTTCGCCACGGCGGTCATAGAACAAACTAAGACGGGGTGGGCACCTCAATCCGTGCCGTCCGCTGTGACAGTTCAAACGCACTGCCACGAATACGCCGTCTTCGGACCCGGTACACAGGCCAATGCGCTGGCCGCCCTAGGCGTTACCACCGTCAATCAAGCCACGGGATGTTGTGGCGTAGCTGGAAACTTCGGCTTCGAACACCAGCACTACGACGTCAGCATGGCCGTCGCCAAACAATCACTCGCCCCGGCACTGACGAGCATGGCCGAGGGAACACCCGTCCTGACAGACGGATTCAGCTGCCACATGCAGGTGAGGCAACTTCTTGAGGAACAATCCGACAAAGCCTCGAGTCATCTGGCCGAGCTGATCGACCCGAAGAATCCAACCGCCGGCGCCCAGCGGTTGCCCCGGCTCTCCTTGACGGAACCTCAGAGCGAACGGTGAGCGGCAGCCAGAGCCGATACGGGCTCCAGAAAATGCTGCCGGCCAGCTATAAATGCGTGGTTCCGATGACCCCAGACAGCCTTAGAGGTAACGTGGGGAAGGCCGTCTGGGCCATTCCCCTCCGCGGGAATCTTGGTTGGGAATCCTCGATTGGGTAGGCAGCCGCCGGGCCGGCGATTGGTCCCGGCCTTGGTCTACGCAGCACTGTCCACTGCGATCGTGAGCTCGCTGGGTATGYTGCTGGTGCCCACCATCTCCCACGAGATGGACGTGTCAATCAGTACGGCCCAATGGATGCTGACGATCAACCTTCTTGTCGGAGCAATCGCGGCTCCGGTCATGGGAAGGCTCAGTGACGGCCCCCACAAGAAACGGATCCTTCTGGTTGCACTGTCGATCATCCTGGTCGGATCCATCATCGCGGCCGTGGCGCCAAACTTCCCGGTGTTCCTCATCGGGCGGGCACTTCAGGGCCTAAGTTACGGGATCGTCCCGGTGACCATCGCCCTTGCCCGGCGGTACGCGGCAGCCGAAAGCGTGCCACATTCGATTTCGAGCCTCTCGGTGACTTTCTCGACCGGCATGGGGATCGGTTATCCCTTGACGGGGGTGATCGCGGGACTGTTCCCTTTTCAAATCGCATTCTGGTTTGCCGCGTTGTTCGTTATGACGGCAATCCTTGTCGTTTTCCGTGTCGTTCCGGCAGGCCCCGATGAGCTCGCCCACAAAGTACCGTTCGACTACGGGGGCGCATGCCTGCTCAGCGTGGGCCTCGGCGCCGTCCTCCTCGCGGTAAGTGAAGGCCCAGCCTGGGGGTGGAACTCGCTGTGGACCGTTGGCACGTTCACCGTCGCTGCAACCGTCCTGACGCTCTGGGTGGGGACTGGGCTGAGGACACAGCACCCTCTGGTGAATCTTCGAGTGCTACGGAAGGGCGAGGTCCTGTTGGCCAACGCAACTGCTGTCGGGTTGGGAGCTGCGATCTACATAGGCCTCTCAATCTCCAGCCTGGTGGCACAGGCTCCCGCTGCAACCGGGTACGGCATCGCACTGCCCGTTTTGTGGGCCGGTTTTGTGATGGTCCCGTTGTCGGTGGGAAGCTTCGGTGCAAGCCGCCTCGTGCGCGTACTAACGCCCAGAATCGGTCTAAGGACGCTTCTGCCCGTCGGCGCCGGGCTCATGACAGCATCCGGGACGCTGCTCTGGCTGGCACACACTGAGCTCTGGCAAGTTCTGACTTGCATGCTGGTGTTTGGTCTTGGCATGGGGACAAGCTATGCCGCGATGCCGGCGTTGATTGCCCGCAGCGTCGCCACTACAGAATTGGGCAGCTCGGTCAGCTTCAACCAGGTCTTGCGGACAATGGGAAGTTCCTGCGGCACCGCCGCGGCCAGCGCTGTATTGGCGGTGAACATGGCACCTGATCTAAACCCGACTGACCACGGGATCACCGCAACTCTCGGAATCGGGGCGGTCCTCTGCTCGGCCGTTTTCGTGGCACTGCTCATCCACGCGCTGCTAGCGCACAACGGCCCTGTTTCGGACCGGCGACCCGATGCCCAACACTCTCACCCGGTTGGCGGCTAAGAAAGCCTGGCCGCGGTGGTCGTGACGTCCCACTGGTACCGGGCGAAGACTTCCCAATTGCCCGATTTCCCGACCATCTCCCTGGGCCAATGGCCCTCAGCTGAGAGCCAGAGAATCGAAAGGTCAGGCATCACTGCATCCACCGTACCCGTCCGCACAAAATGGCCGGCTTCGCGGATTTCTACGTGTTGACCCAGGAGGCGGCTCCAGTCGGGTTGCGGGTGAAGGTTCAAGCGCGCACTCTCGATTCCGTTGGTGCTTCTGGGTGAACGGTTGATGTGGAGGTGGGGCACCGCAGCGTTGCGATAATTTGATGATCCGGGTGATCATCCGGTGCCCCACCCCCAGTTCAGGGGTGGCGAGGGACCGGTCAGATCGACCGCTGTTCCCTGCCGTTATAGGCGCTCAGAGGCCGGATCAGGGAATTGGACTCGAGCTGTTCCATGATGTGCGCAGTCCACCCGGTGATGCGGCTGGCGACGAACAGCGGCGTAAACATCTCAGTGGCGAAGCCCATGAGATGGTAGGTGGGCCCGGCGGGGTAGTCGAGGTTGGGTTTGATCCCTTTGGCCTCATCCATCGCTTTTTGGAGCCCGTCGTAGAGGCCTAGCAGCTCCGGACGGCCGTAGTGGGCGATCATCTTGTCCAAGGCGGCCTTCATCGTGGGCACGCGGGAATCGCCGTGCTTGTAGACGCGGTGGCCGAAGCCCATAACCTTTTTCTTTTGCGCCAGGGCGTCCTCCATCCATGTTTTGGCGCGGACGGAGGCCTCCTCAAGGGACTCGTCCGGGCGAATACCGATCTCCTCGAAGGTGTGCATCACGGCTTCGTTGGCGCCACCGTGCAGCGGACCTTTAAGGGCACCGATGGCGGCGGTGACAGCCGAGTGCAGATCCGAGAGCGTGGATGTGACCACCCGGGCGGTGAAGGTGGAGGCGTTGAAGGAGTGCTCTGCGTACAGGATCATCGACACGTCGAATGCTTCCACGACTTCGTCTGCACCGTCTTCACCAAATGTCATCCATAAGAAGTTGGCCGAATAACCGAGATCATCACGGGGCGGGACGACATCCTGGCCTCGCCTCCGGCGCTGGTCGTAGGCAACAACGGCTGGCATGGCCGCGAAGAGGTCGATCGCTTTGGCCATGTTGGCCTCCCTGGATGAATCCTCTGCCAGAACATGGCGGGCGCCCAAGACCGACGCTGCAGTCCGGCAGACATCCATGGGATGCGCCGTGAGCGGCAGGGAGTCGACCACCTGCTTCACGACGGGAGCCAGGGCGCGGCCTGCCCGTTCCCTCTCGGTGAAGGCCTTCAGTTCTTCCGAGCCGGGCAGTTCCCCGTTCCAGAGCAGGTAGGCGACTTCCTCGAAGCTGCACTTTGCTGCCAGTTCCTGGACTGGGTAGCCCCGGTACAGCAGGGAGTTGGTGTCCGGGTTGACTTTGGAGACGGCGGTGGAATCCACCACAACCCCGGCCAAGCCCTTTCGGATTTCTGGTTCAGCCATTATGGAACCCCTTCGTTCTGTGTTGGATGTCTAGCGGGAGCAGGAGGCCTTATCGGTTACCCGGTACGGCGAAGTTGAAAACGCCGGTATCGAACTGGTTGTAGGCCTCGTAGTCCACGAGCTCATACAACCTTGCCCGGGTCAGCATGGTCCCGACCTGTGCTTCTTGGGTGCCCTCAAGCCCTAACGTGTCAAGCACCCGTTCGGCCGCGCCCATGGCGCTGCGGAGCAGCGTGACCGGGTAGATGACCATGTTGACGCCGACGCCCTGGAGTTCCTCCACCGTGAACAGATCGCTCTTGCCGAATTCGGTCATGTTGGCCAGGATCGGCACGTCCACGGCGTCCCGGATGGCCTGGAACTCGCTCAGGTCCTTCAGGGCCTCCGGGAAGATGGCGTCCGCCCCGGCGTCCACCAGTGCCTTGGCGCGTTCCTGTGCCGCTTCCAGTCCGTCCGTGGCGCGGATGTCCGTCCGGGCCATGATGAGGAAGTTCGGGTCGCGCCGCGCATCCGCTGCAGCCCGGATCCGCTTGGTGGCGGTGTCCAGGTCCACGACGTTCTTACCGTCCAGGTGGCCGCAGCGCTTGGGGTTGAACTGGTCCTCGATGTGGCAGCCGGCGAGGCCGGCGTTTTCCAGTTCCTGGACGCTGCGGGCAACGTTCATGGGCTCACCGAATCCGGTGTCCGCGTCCACCAGGCAGGGCAGGTCAGTCATGCGGGCGATTTGCCCGGCTCGGGTGGCCACTTCGGTCAGCGTGGTCAGGCCGATGTCCGGCAGCCCGAGGTCGTTGGCCAGGACGGCGCCGGAGATGTAGACGCCGGCGAAGCCTTTCTCCTCGATCAGCCGTGCGGAGAGCGGGTTGAACGCGCCGGGGAACTGCTGGATAGTCCCGGAGGCCAGGAGCTCCCGGAGCCGGAGGCGTTTTTGTTCCGGGGTGGTTTTTGAGTAAAGCATTTAGAACAGTCCCTTCGGTGCGGCCGAAAGGTCGATGACTCCGGGGGCTGCGGTGATGTTCAGCTGGTCCAGCTCGCCGGCGGCCAGTTCCGGGAGCCGGGCCGCGGCGGCAAGGAACCGTTCGATCTCCTCTTCCGCGACCAGCCCCGCGGCGAGGGTCCGGAACTTGGTGATGTACTGTTCCCGGGCGAACGGCCGGGCACCGAGCCGGTGCGCATCGGCCACGGCGATTTCATCGGTGATCACTGTGCCGTCGGTCAGTGTGATTTCCACGGAGCCGCCGAAGGCCTTCTCGTTGATGTCCGGGGAGTGGTAGCGGCGGGTCCATTCCGGGTCCTCCACCGTGGTGACCTTGTGCCACAGCTCCACGGTGTCGGGCCGGGCTGCACGTTCCGGTGCGTAGGAGTCCACGTGGTGCCAGGCCCCGTCCTGCAATGCGACGGTGAAGATGTACGGGATCGAGTGGTCCAGGGTCTCCCTTGAAGCCGTGGGGCTGTACTTCTGGGGATCGTTGGCGCCGGAACCGATCACGTAGTGCGTGTGGTGGCTCGTCTTGATCAGGACGGACTTCACGTTCGCCGGATCGGTGGCTTCGGGGTGCTCGCGGTGGAGTTTGCGGGCGAGGTCGATCCAGGCCTGAGCCTGGTACTCGGCGGAGTGTTCCTTGGTGTAGGTGTCGAGGATGGCGCGCTTGGCCTCGCCGGGCGTGGGCAGCGGCACCATGTAGGAGGCGTCGGGGCCGTCGAGCATCCAGGCGATGACGCCGTCCTCGCCTTCGTAGATGGGAACCGGGGAGGTCTGCCCGCGCATGGAGCGGTCCACTGCCTCGACAGCCATCTTCCCGGCGAAGGCGGGGGCGTGCGCCTTCCAGGTGGAGATCTCGCCCTTGCGGGACTGGCGGGTGGCGGTGGTGGTGTGCAGGGCCTGGCCCACGGACTGGAAAATGGTCTCCACCTCGAGGCCCAGCAGGGTGCCGATGCCGGCGGCGGCGGACGGGCCGAGGTGGGCCACATGGTCGATCTTGTGCTTGTGCAGGCAAATGGCCTTGACCAGGTTCACCTGGATTTCGTAGCCGGTGGCGATGCCGCGGACCAGATCGGCTCCGCTGGAGCCTACGTGCTGGGCGACGGCCAGGATCGGCGGGATGTTGTCGCCGGGGTGGGAGTAGTCAGCGGCCAGGAAGGTGTCGTGGTAGTCGAGCTCGCGGACAGCCACGCCGTTGGCCCAGGCGGCCCACTCAGGGGAGACACGCTCGTCGATGCCGAAGACTTTGGATCCCTGGCCGCCGGTGGTGGGTCCGTGCGTCAGGGCCTGGGCGCGCGCTGCAACGATCGGCGCGCGGTTCAGGGAGGCGATGGCCACCGAGGCGTTGTCGATCACGCGGTTGATCACCATGTCGGTGACCTCATCGGAAACGGCGACCGGATCGGCCGCGACCATCGCGATCTTGTAGGCGAGCTGGTCCTCGCGGGGCAGGTTTTCCTCGCTCTTGTAAACGCGGACGTGGTGTTCCTTAACCATGGGGGCTCCTTGCTAATAGGGTGTGGGTGGCTTTGAGGCGGGAAGGACTGCAGTGAAGGTGCATGGTGGTGGCAGCCTGGGCAAGACGTGGATTCCGGGCGGCGATCGCTTCTGCAATGGCCGCGTGCTCGGCTGCTGCAGCGGTAAGGCGGGCGGCATCGTCTGCGGCCAGCCGCCGGACACGCACCAGGTGCACGCGTAGGCTCGGCACGGCTTGGGCCAGGTAGGAGTTGGCGATGGCGGCATCGATTGCCTCATCGAGTCGGCCGACGAGCTCGTAGTAGGCGTGGCGCGCCGGATCGACACTGTTGATCAGGCCCGGTGCTTCGGGCAGCTCCTTGTAGAGCTGAAGGAAGATCGCCGTATCCCTTCGTTCGGCTGCCAAGACCGCTGCCTTGCCTTCGAGTGCTTCACATAGCTCGGATAGCTCATTCATTTGTTAATACCTTGTTTCCACTTTTCGCCTGTTTCAAACCTTTGCTAAGACTCCACGGGAGGGCCGAAGCCGACCTCACAGTTCCTCGGTCTCAGAGATGCCTTAGTGCTGGGACACTGTTTCCTTAAGCTCCGGTTCGGACCGGCCGGACTCTCTGCGACCCGGAGGATAGGCGTTCTTCCGGCCGGTCATGATTATCACGAGGGCCACGACTACGGGCAGTGCTGCAGCAACGGGAACCAGTAGTGGACCGCTCAGGACAAGCGCGGCGGAACCGTACATGGCGCCGATGGTGATGCCGAATTGGTTGGTAAGCACGTTGAGGGTGTTGGCTGCTTCCTTGTATTCGCCGCCGGCGCGGAGGATAGCGGCCTGGTTGTAGATGCCGATTGCGCCGAAACCAACGCCCCAAAGAATCATGAGAAGCATGGCGCCGGGGATAGTGCCGCTTCCTAGCGGGAGCAGGAGCATAGCGGCGGCGATGGCCGCCGTAGTGATGAGAAGCGAGCGGCGGGGCCAGTTGTCTACAGTGATGCCCGCCATCCAGATGCCGACAAGTCCGGAGATGCCGAGGACGGTGATGGAGAGGCTGATTGTGTTCTCGGGGAGGCCAGCGTCGCGTACGAATGGTGCAAGGTAGGTGAAAAGCGCGAAGTGGCCCAAGAACAGCAGCGGCCATGCAATAGCTACGGATTTCACACCCGGTTGCGCGGCGGCCTTGCGTAGGGAGGGCCGGGTGGCGCCGGGGATTCGACGGACTTGCGGCAGAAGCCAGACAGCTAGGATCGTCAGAAGCAGACCGAAGCAGGCCAGAACGAGGAAGGCTGGTCGCCAGCCGACGAGTCCGCCGAGTGCTGTGGCGAGCGGCGCTCCAACGGCCATGCCAAGCGTGTGGCCGCTGAAGACGATGGCCAGCGCCTTGCCCACTTTGTCAGCTGAAGCCACCCTTGAGACGAACGGTGCGACGGTGACCCAGAGCAGGCCGTGTGCGAGGCCGCCTACGAGTCGGGCGCCCAGAGCCGCGGCGAAGTTCGGGGCGATTCCGACGAGGACGTTGCTGAGCGCGAACGTGAGGACGAGTGAGACGAGCAGGGTCTTGCGTGGAACCCGGGCCAGCAGTCGGGATGCGGGGATAACGAGAATAACGATGATGGCGGCGTAGGCTGCGGCGAGGTAGCCCGCCTCCGGCTCGGACACGTTCAGGCCTTGGCTGATCTGTGGCAGCAGGCCGGAGGGCAGAAGCTGGGTGGTGACGGCCGTGAAGGCGATGGTCGCCAGGACGAGCAGCGCGGCGAGTGGAAAGCGTGTTGGTTCGCCGACGGGAAGAGCAGAAGGCATGGTAGAGAAATCCATTCTCGGGTTGTGGGCGGAACCAACAGCTACTGACGGCAGCGGTCCAGCGTCGTCTTCCAAATCTGGGAAGTGGACGCTGGACCGATGTCGGTCGGTGTGGTTTAGAGGACTTTTGCTGTTGCGAGGTCTTCTGCTTTTTCGCCGAAGGGCATGTTCACTGTTTCGCGGAGCAGTTTGGCTACGATCAGGAAGGCGATGAGGGAGACGCCGCCGAGATAGAAGGCCGGGGCGAGGGTGGAGCCGGTGGCGCCGATCAGGGCGGTGGAGATCAGTGGGGATGCTCCGCCCAGGATGCCGGCGCCGATGCTGTATCCCAGTGCTGCCGGCGCCGATGCTGTATCCCAGTGCTGATGCGGCGTAGCG
>NZ_JBFTZQ010000049.1:0-17781 GCF_056406715.1 Arthrobacter sp. P1_B11 | reverse complement strand
GGGGACCGGACCCGCGTTTCCCGCGGCCCTTCAGTCCCGCCTTCCGGACCCAGCCTGCACAGGTGAACCGGTTCAACCCCAACTCTCTCGCGGCCGCCGCCGTACTCCCCAAGCGGTCAAACACCGCGAAAAATGCATCCTTCTGATCCTGCGAGTACCACCCGGATCCTGATGAATCACCGCTTAAACGAACCACGGTCGTTGCAACTCCCAAAAGTCGGGGTGTTGCAACGACCGCTAGAACCCAAGACGGAGGGTAGGGGCCCCAAGTGTTCGTTCGCGCTTAGCAGGTCAGTGGTCGGATTTCGACGAATGGACCGTGACTTCCTTTCCGTCGCAGTCGATCAGCTTCCCGCCCTCGAAGCGGTCGCCGTCAGCCAGACATTCCAGGTCTTCCTCCCGGACCACGCGCCCGGTGCCGGCCACAAACACCGACTGGTTCTCCGAGTTGCCCGCCTTGAGGTGGTTGAACAGCAGGTTGAGCAGGATCGCCATGACCGCGGCTGAGCTGATGCCCGAGTGGAAAATGGTGCCGAACCAGGACGGGAACTTGTCGTAGAACGCCGGGGCGGCAATCGGGATCATGCCGAAGCCGATGGATGCCGCCACGATGATCAGGTTCATGTTGTTCCGGTATTCCACCTTGGAAAGCGTGCGGATGCCGCTTGCGGCAACGGTTCCAAAGAGTACGACGCCGGCACCGCCCAGGACGGGGGTCGGCACCGCCGCGACCACCCGGCCAAGCACCGGCAGCAGGCCGAGGATCACGAGGATCAGGCCGCCGGCGCTGACCACGAAGCGGCTCTTGACGCCCGTGATTGCAACGAGTCCCACGTTTTGGGCAAAGGCGCTCTGGGTGAAGGAATTGAAGAGCGGGGAGATGGCGCTGGAGAGCATGTCCGCCCGCAGGCCGTCGCCGATCCGCTTGGAATCAACCTTGGTGCCCACGATCTCGCCAACGGCGATGATGTCGGCGGAGGTTTCTGTCAGTGTCACCAGGATGACGATCAGCATGGAGATGATTGCGGCGATCTCAAACGTGGGCGGACCGAAGGCAAACGGGGTGGGGAAGGCGACGATCTCGCCCTGGCCCACCTTGGAGAAATCAGCCATGCCAAAGACAAAGGCGATGACCGTGCCGAGGACCATCGCCAGAAGGATGGACAGCCGCGAGATCGCAGCGTTGCCCACCTTGCTCAGAAGCAGGACGATCGCCATGGTGGCTGCAGCCAGTCCGATGTTGGCCATGCTGCCGTAGTTCGGCGCCTTGCTGTTGCCGCCCATGGCCCAGTTGGCCGCCACCGGCATCAGGGTCAGGCCGATGGTGGTGATGACCGTCCCCGTCACCACTGGCGGGAAGAAGCGGATGATCTTTGAAAACAGCGGCGTGATCAGCAGGCCGATCAGCGAGGCGGCGATGACCGAGCCAAAGACTGCCTGGATGCCCCCGCCGCCGTGGACGATGGCCACCATGGTGGAGACGCCTGCAAAGGAGACACCCTGAACCAGCGGGAGCTGGGATCCAAAGAAACGGATGCCGACAGTCTGGAGAATCGTGGCGAGGCCGCCGACGAAGAGGCAGGCGGCAATGAGCAGCCCGATGTCCTGCGAGGACATGCCGGCGGCTGCGCCGATGATCAGCGGAGGCGCGATGATGCCGCCGTACATGGTGAGGACGTGCTGGAAACCGTAGGCGAAGGTGCTTGCAATGGGCATGCGCTGGTCTTCGGGGCGGTCCGACCGCTTGCGGTCGTTGCCGGTAACTGCAGCGGCGGAATTCTTCTTGGTGTTCATGGCAGACTTTCTTGGTTCATGGCAGACGTCTTTGTCTGGCTAACGGTGTCTGGCTAACAGTGTGGAACTAGGGTGGGCGGGCCCGTGATCTGGCCGGCTGCGGATTGGCCCGGTGGTGTTTCGGGCCGGCGGGGTGTCCGCGTCCGGAGCGCTGGTCCGTGTGGGAACAGAGACTCCGGGCGCGGCACCCCTGAAACGGGGAGGGTTAGCAGAATCCGGCGATGCCGGACCAGGCGATCTCGGCGGATGCTGCGTCGTCGCGCTGGACGGTGGCCTCGATCAGGCCGTAGGGCCGGTCCGCGGCGAAGAAGACCTCGTTGGGGTTGTCGAGGCCGAACGGCGAAAGGTCCACGAGGAAATGGTGCTTGTTGGGCATCGAGAACTTGATTTCTTCGATCTCGCCGTGCGCCTCCAGGACCTTGGCGCCCATGTCGAACAGGGTCTGCTGCAGGGCGTGCGAGTACTTTTCCGTGAAGCCCTCCAGCAGGAGGCTCTTGACGTCTTCGTAGCTCTTGTTGAAGTCCAGGGTGCTGAAGTCAGTGCCTGGCTTGAACCGCCAGCGGGCGGAGACGTCCGTGGCGAGGATGCGGTCGGTAGTCTCCGGAAGGGTGGTGTATTTGTCCTTCGGGTAGCCCACGAATCCGGACTGGGTGGACTTCAAGACCGTGAGGTCCTTGAGGCCCGAGATGAGGTGCGTTGCCGCGCCGTCCTTCACCAGGACGGCGGTGCGGACTTCCTGGCCGTTGCGCACGAACGAGTGGTCGTGCTCCGCACCGTGGGCCTGGATCCGGTTCCAGCTGTAGGACTCGGCTTCCCAGCGTCCGCCGGTGACCCAGTCGAAGCTGGAGGTGAAGTGCTCGCCCAGCCGCAGCAGGAACGCCTCCGGTGAGCCGACGCCTTCGCGGGCAAACGCGTAGATGGTGTTCTTCTGCGTGTCCGTGGCCACGACGTGGCTGTTGTCGCCTTCGAGGTGGGCCGCGGAGAAGTCCCCGCGGAGCTGCGAGGTGACGTTCAGGTCTTCGATCTCGTGGCGGTCGGTCTCCCGGGTGATCTTGACGACCCGGACTTCGGCCTTGCCGTACTGGTTCTGGCCGAGGATGATTTTGCTGCTCATGGTCTGTTCCCAACTTCCGTGATGTGGAACCTAGGTTCCATCATTGAAATTAAGCGCGTGTTACACACGCGTTTCTGATGGAGCCGACCCAACAAAAAAGAGCCGGCATCCAATGACGCCAGCTCATTACGACCCTGCCTGCTGCTCCCAGGTTACGTGACCTACGCCACGAGTTGACTTAAAGCGTAGCCGAGCTTCCCGGTGGTGTACATCACTAATTGAAAAATCCGATTGTGACCGCACGCGTGCCCCTAGTCCCGCGTGGCGCTGGCCAAGGGTCTTGACCGCCGACGGGCTCAACACTAGAATTTCCACATGTCAATAAACATTTTCCGAATAGCGGAAAATAGAACGAAGGAACGAGGAGGAACAGATGGACCCTCAGGATAAGAACAACGTCGCCGACTTTCCGGCACCCGGCCAGGAGCTGTACCTGCCGTTCGGCGCCACAGATCCTGACTTCTATATCCCGGCCGACTGCGACCGAACCGGCCGCGGATTCTCCCGCTGGCTGCGCGCGCTCCCGGTTTTCGGCCGGTAACGTCCGTAAAGCTACTGCCCCAACCGGCGCCGGACTCTGCGCGCTTGCATCGCGAGGGCGATCTCAGCCGGGTGCGCAGCGCCGGTGTCAGGACACCGGGCGCCCCGGCCACTCCTTGCCGGCCCAGGGGTCGTAGTCGGCGATGAGCTCCTCCTGCGGCGGTCGCTCCGCTTCGGGCACGTGCTGCAGGTTCACCCGCACCCTGTACCAGAGCGAGCTCGATCCGCGCATTCCGTCGACGAGCACATCGGCGGGGTGCAGTGCCGGGACGATGTCCGCATGCCGGGTCCTCCACTCGTCCAGCGCCGCGAGCGCCTCGGGCTTGGTCCTGGTGCGGGCCACCTCGATGAGCGGCATCACCGACTGCCGGCGCCCGGAGCCGTCGCCGCCGCGCGGCGCCTTCTCGGCGGGGCCGAGTTCGGTAGCCAAGGCGAGGAGCCCGTCGAGTGTGCCGACCGCGTCGTCGATGCCGGCGTGAGGGTCGCCCATCTCTGCGAACCGCTCGGGCACCGTGCGCACCGTGAACTGTTCCGGCCGGGTGGAGCGGACCTCATCCCATGTGAGCGGCGTCGAGACCCGGGCATCCGGTAGGGCCCTGATGGAGTACGCGGATGCCACCGTGCGGTCCTTTGCGTTCTGGTTGAAGTCGACGAACACGCTCTCGCCGCGCTCCTCCTTCCACCACCGCGCGGTAGCGAGGCCGGGAGCGCGGTTTTCGACCTCCCGGGCGAGGGTTTCGGCGGCGAGCCGCACGTCGCGGTAGGACCAATGCGGCGCGATGCGCACCAGGATGTGGAGTCCGCGCGACCCGCTCGTCTTTGGCCACCCCACGAGCCCAACGTCGTCGAGCACCTCCCGCGCGACATAGGCGACGTCGACGATCTGGGACCAATCGACTCCCGGCATCGGATCGAGGTCCACGCGGAGCTCGTCGGGGTGTTCGAGGTCCTCTGCGCGCACGGGATGCGGGTTGAGGTCGAGGCATCCAAGATTCACGACCCACGCCAAACCTGCAGCATCCCGGATGACGGCCTCCTCAGCCGATGTCCCCGACGCGTAGTGCAGCGTCGTCGTGTCGATGAAGTCGGGGTGGTTTTCGGGCACGCGCTTCTGAAAGAACGGCTCAGCGTCGATGCCCTTCGGGAAGCGCTTGAGCACCATTGGCCGGCCCCCCGCGCCGCGCAGCGCACCGTCCGCGACGGCGAGGTAGTAGAGCACCAGGTCGAGCTTCGTCAGCCCCGGCTCAGGGAACACCACCTTGTCCGGACTCGAGATGCGAACCTCGGTGCCGCCAATGGTGAGGATCTCGGCCGGGGTCTTCGACGGGCTCATGCCGCCACGCTAGCAACGATCGGATGTCGCAGCCAGACCAGCTGCACGGCAAGCGAAAGCAGCAACCGAAACGGGGTAAGCTCCTAGCCCGCGACGAGCCTCCGGGCCGCGGCCGAGTGCTCCGCGATGAGCCCGGCGATGTCCAGTCCGGGAATCTGTCCGTCCACCACGCGCCACTGCCCGGCCACCATCACGCGGTCCGCGCGGTCCGCAGCGCACAGCAGCAGGGCCGCAATGGGGTCGTGGCTGCCGGAGAACTTCAGGTCATCGAGCTTGAAGAGGGCCAGGTCCGCCTGCATCCCCGGAGCCAGCTGGCCGAGATCGGGCCGACCCAGTACAGCTGCAGAGCCGCGGGTTGCCCAGCCCAGTGCCCGCTCAACGGGGACCTGCGCCCCGTAGCGGAGCCGCTGCAGGTACAGCGCCTGCCTCGCCTCGAGGATCATGTTGGACGCATCGTTCGACGCCGATCCGTCCACTCCCAGTCCCACGGGAACGCCCGCCGCCTCGAGTTCCAGGACGCGCGCGGCGCCCGAGGCCAGCCTCATGTTGGACGTGGGGCAATGCGCGACGCCGGTGCCCGCGGCGCCCAGCCGGGCGATCTCGGCATCACTGAAATGGATGCCGTGTCCCAGCCATGTCCGGTCCGTCAGCCACCCCACGCTGTCGAGGTAGTCCACGGTGCGGAGACCGAACATCTCCCGGCAGAAGTCCTCCTCGTCCAGGGTCTCGGCGAGGTGTGTGTGCAGCCGGACGTCCAGCCGCTGGGCCATCAGTGCGCTCTCGGCCATGATCTCCTTGGTCACGGAAAACGGCGAACACGGGGCCAGCGCAATCTGGATCACGGCGCCGTCGCCGCGCTGGTGGTACTGCCCGATCAGCCGTTCGCTGTCAGCGAGGATCACCTCCGGTGCCTGCACCGTCGACTGTGGCGGCAGCCCGCCGTCGTTCTGCCCCAAAGTCATGGAGCCGCGCGTCAGAGTGGCGCGCATTCCCAGCCGGCGGACCGCCTGGACTTCGATATCGATGGCATCTTCCATGCCTGCCGGAAACAGGTAATGGTGGTCCGCCGCGGTGGTGCAGCCCGACAGCAGGAGTTCCGCGAGGGCTACCGTGGCGGCCAGCTCGAGGTCTCGCGGCGTGAGGCGGGCCCACACCGGGTAGAGATTCTGCAGCCACGGGAAGAGCGGGGCACTGGCCACGGGACCCCAGGCGCGGGTGAGCGTTTGATAGAAGTGGTGGTGGGTGTTGATCAGGCCCGGCAGCAGCACGTGGCTGCCGGCGTCGAAGGTCTCCGTGCAGGGCGCGGAAGGTTGTTGCCCGGCGGCAAGCACCTCCACGATCCTGCCCCCGGAGACCACAACGCCGCCCGAGGCGTCATAGCTGTTGGCGGTGAATGCTGCGAGCGGATTCCGGATCCACAGCCGGGAATCCGTGGGTGCAGAAGCGCGGGGTGCGGAAGGTGCCTGGGTCATGTGCGGGTTCCTAGTCTGAGCGTGCCGATACGTTCCAGCTCAGTGCGTCCTGTCTGCTGATCCAGGGGCCGGCGCCTGCGGAGCCGGGTCGGCACCAGCGTAAGGGCTGCCCCGGCCGCCGTCAACGGCCGCGGATTGTGACAGTGCGGAAACCTGAATTTCACATCACGAAATTAACTTTCCAGAAACTATGGCGCACGCCACACTCCGGTGCTAATCTCGATCTTGCCAAAGGCGGGCACCCGGAGACCGGGAAGCTATCTACCAGGCGCAACTAAACCTTCAAAGCACATGCTGAAGCCTGGTATCCGTCGCAACTGGTGTTCAATCCCGTCACGGGGTACCGGCTTCCACCCAAAGGGAGCGCATCATGAGTACCACCGTCACGGCCGAACAATTTCTGGCCAGGTCCGTCCAACTTGCAACGTCAAACGTCCTGAACAGCGGAGGGCCGTTCGGCGCGGTCATCGTCACCGCGGACGGCCAGGCGTTCGACGGCGTCAACCGCGTCACTGCCACCAACGATCCCACCGCCCACGCAGAGGTCACGGCAATCCGCCGGGCCTGCAGCGAGCTGGGCACGTTCGACCTCCGCGGAGCCACCCTCTACAGCAGCTGCGAGCCCTGCCCCATGTGCCTGGCTTCGGCCCTCTGGGCACGCATTGACCGGGTGGTGTTTGCCGCAGACCGGCACGACGCCGCGTCCGTGGGATTCGACGACGCCGTCTTCTACGAGTACTTCGACAACGCCGACCGGGATGACCTCATGCCGGTGTCCAAGCTGGGGTTCGCAGACCCGAAGGCGCCCGCGATCCTCGAGCCGTTCACCACCTGGAACACGCTCGATTCCAGGATCGACTACTAGGGCCTGTGGTTCCCATGACACTCCTGGAGCAGACCCCCGACGGACCCGAGACGGCCGCCCCGGCAGTCAAGAAGGCCAAGCAGCCCAAGCAGACCCGCCCGGACACACAAGCCCGGCCGCCGGCGTCAGACGCTTTCCTTGACCGTTTCTTCCACATCACCAAGCGCGGCTCAACCCTCGCGCGTGAACTCCGCGGCGGCCTGGTCACGTTCTTCACCATGGCGTACATCGTGATCCTGAACCCGCTGATCCTCGGCGGATTCAGCGCGGACAATGCCCCCACCGACGTTGCCGGCGGCTGGCTGTCCGCGGCCCAGGTTGGTGCGGTCACGGGCCTCACCGCCGGCGTGATGACCATCCTGTTCGGCCTCATCGCCAACCTGCCTTTCGGACTGGCGGCCGGGCTGGGCATCAACTCCTTCCTCGCCGTTGCCGTCATTCACGAAGTCACCTGGCCCGAGGCCATGGGCCTGGTGGTCATCAACGGCATCCTGATCGTCCTGTTCGGCGTCACCGGGGCACGGACGGCCATCTTCCGGGCCGTCCCCAAGGAACTCAAGGCCGCGATCACCGTGGGGATCGGACTCTTCATCGCGTTCATCGGCTTCGTGGACTCGGGCTTCGTCCGCGCCACCGCCGGCGGGCCGCCAGTCCAGCTCGGTGAGAACGGCTCCATCACGTCCGTCCCCACCCTCGTGTTCATCGTGGGCCTGCTGGCCATGGGCATCCTCGTGGCGAGGAAGGTCCAGGGTGGGCTGCTGATCGGGATCGTGGCCACCACCGTGCTGGCCGCCGTCGTCGAAGCCGTCTTCCACATCGGCCCGGGCACACCGGAGAACCCCGGTGGCTGGCACCTGAACACCCCGGTGCTCTCGGGGCAGCTGGTCTCTGCGCCGGACCTGGGCCTGGTGGGACACTTCGACCTGTTCGGAGCCTTCGGCCGGATCGGCGGGCTCGCCGCCACCATGCTCGTGTTCACCCTGGTCTTCACCAACTTCTTCGACGCCATGGGCACCATGACCGGGCTCGCCAAGAGCGCCGGAGTGGCGCACAAGGACGGCACGTTCCCGCGGCTGAAGTCGGCCTTCATCGTGGAAGGCTTCGGGGCAGTGGCGGGAGGCGCCACCTCGGGGTCCTCCAACACGGTGTACATCGACTCCGCGGCGGGCATCGGGGAAGGTGCCCGCACCGGACTGGCCTCGGTGGTCACGGGCGCGCTGTTCCTGGGCTCCATGTTCCTCACGCCACTGACCAGCGTGGTGCCGCTGGAAGTCGCCGCCGCCGCACTCGTGGTGGTCGGCGCCATGATGATGGCCCAGATCCGCGAAATCAAGTTCACCAGGTTCGCGGTGGCACTCCCGGCCTTCCTGACCATCGTCACCATGCCGCTGACCTACTCGATTGCCAACGGGATCGGCGTGGGCTTCGTGTCCTGGGCCGTGATCGGAGCGGCATCCGGCAAGGCGAAGAAGATCCACCCGCTCATGTGGGTGGTGACCGCCGGCTTCCTGGTCTACTTCGCCCGCGGACCTGTCAGCGCACTGCTCGGGGCGTAGCCCGCGGCCTCCCAGACCGGACCGGGACAGGCAGATGGGGCCTGTCCCGGTCCACCAAACTGCAATCAAATCGTCGCCGGCGCCGCAGCCGCGCTTCCCCCGGCCAATGATAGGAACGAGAATATGGACACTATCGCCGCACATGAAAAGGGAGTGCAGCCATGCTGGATCTGATGTCTTCCCTCGCCGGCTGGCACCCCGTGGCCTCCGGACAGCGGTGTGCCGTTGCCACCGTGGTGGGCACGAGCGGCTCGGTGCCGCGGCCCATGGGCACATCCATGATGGTGTCCGCAGCAGGTGACGTCCTTGGCAGCCTTTCGGGCGGCTGCGTCGAGGGGGCCGTTGTCGAGGCGGCGCTGGAGGCAATGCGCGACGGCGGCACCCGGCTGGAGCTTTTCGGCTACAGCGCCGAGGACGCGTTCGCCGTCGGACTCACCTGCGGCGGTGAGCTTCAGGTCCACATCGAGCCGTTCGGGGCGTTTGCCGGACCCTCCATCGGCCAGCTGCTGCGGCGGCTGCCGGAAACCCCGGTGGCACTCATCCGCAGGGTTGACCTGAACGGGAGCGGCGCCGTCGTCATCCCGGACCCTGAGGCATTCAAGGCGGCGCAGTCAGCCGAGCTGGCCGCCCTCCTCGGACTCCGCAGCCCGGCCGGCGAGGCCATGGCGGCGGCCGCAGCACAGCTGGAACCCCTGCTGCGCGGCGGACGTACCGGCCTGGTCAGGCTCGCCCCGGCCGGCGGCTGCGTCGGGCGCGCCGACGTGGTGGAGGAATCCGGCGGGATCCAGCCCGAGCCCGTGACCCTGCTGGTCGAAAGCCGTACGCCGCCTCCGCGCATGCTGGTGTTCGGCGCCAACGACTTCGGCGCGGCGCTGGTGCCGGCGGCCAAGCTCCTCGGTTACAGCGTGACGCTCATTGATGCGCGGCCGGCGTTCGCAGGCCAGGCCCGTTTCGAGACCGCTGATGAGGTGGTCACGGACTGGCCCCACCGGTACCTGGCGGCAGAGGCCGCCGCAACCCGGATCGACGCCCGCACCGCCATCTGCGTCCTCACCCACGATCCCAAGTTCGACATCCCGCTGCTGGAAGCTGCCCTCGGCCTGGACGTGGCCTTCGTCGGGGCCATGGGCTCGCGCCGCAGCCACCGCCAGCGCATCGACGCGCTGCTGGCCGCCGGCGTTCCACCGGAAGGCCTTGCCAGGCTGCATTCGCCCATCGGCCTGGACCTCGGAGCCGTCACGCCGGCCGAGGTGGCCGTGTCCATCACGGCCGAGCTGATCGCCGCCCGGAACGCAGCCGCAGCCTGCGCTCCGCTCAGGGACGGAAGCGGCCCCATCCACCACGCCAACGAAGAAAGCCAGGAGACCCCGTGGACATGAACACCATAGAGGCCGTCCTCCGCACGACGGACCCGGCCGAATGGCGCGACGGCGACGCCTGGCTCGCCGGCGGCACGGTCCTGTTCTCCTACGGCAGCCACGCCTTCGGCCCCGAACCGCTCCGGAGGCTGCTGGACCTCGGCTCGGCCGGCTGGCCCGCCGTCACGGTGACCGGGGACGGGATCGAGCTGGCCGCAACATGCACCGTGGCCGAGCTCTATGCGCTGCCGGAGTCGCCAGTACTGGCGAACCGCGGCCCGGCAACGGACTGGCCCGCCCTGGACCTCGTCCGCCCCTGCTGCGACTCCTTCGTGGCGTCCTTCAAGGTGTGGAACATGTCCACCGTGGGCGGCAACCTGTGCACGTCGCTGCCCGCCGGCCCCATGATCTCGCTGTGCGCCGGGCTTGACGGCACGGTCACCATCCTCGGCCCAGGCTGCTCCAGCAGGGAGCTGCCGGTGGCCGACTTCGTCACCGGCGACGGGCAGAACGCCCTGGCACCCGGCGAGCTCCTCCGCAGCATCCGCCTCCCGGCGTCGGCCCTGTCCTCACGGGCGGCGTTCCGCCGCCTGTCCCTGAGTAACCTGGGGAGGTCCGGGGTCCTGCTGGTCGGGACGCTCGACGGCGGTGGGCAGCTGACGCTGACCGTCACCGCAGCGACCCAGCGCCCGGTGCAGCTGCGGTTCCTCCCGGCGCCGGACGCTTCCGAACTCAGGGAAGCGCTGGACGAAGCCATTCCGGAGGACCTTTACCACGACGATATCCATGGGTTGCCCGCCTGGCGGCGCGACATGACGTACCGGCTGGCCGAGGAGATCCGCGACGAGCTTGCCGCTCCGGAAGGCACACTGCCCCGGGCGGTATCCGGCGATTTCTGGCCGCCGCGGCCGGTTTCTGCCGGCAATGCGTGGATGTCCAGCGGGCAGAAAGGGGCCTGAACATGACGATCGAAATTAACGGAGTGGCCGCGGAATCCCAGCCCCGCCCGGGCCAGTGCCTTCGCACCTTCCTGCGAGAACAAGGAAACCTGGGCGTCAAGAAGGGCTGCGACGGCGGCGACTGCGGAGCGTGCACAGTCCATGTGGACGGCATACCCGTGCACAGCTGCATCTACCCGGCCGTGCGCGCCGAAGGCCATGCGGTCACCACCATCGAGGGGCTGGCGACTGCCGGCGGAACGACTGCCGGTGGAACGTCTGCCGGTGGAACGTCAGCCGGCACCCTTCACCCGATGCAGCAGCAGTTCCTGGACCGGCAGGGTTTCCAGTGCGGATTTTGCACTGCCGGCATGATTATGACGGCTGCAACCTTCGATGACGCGCAGCGGGGCAACCTGCCGCGGAACCTCAAGGGGAACCTGTGCCGCTGTACCGGTTACCGGGCCATCGGCGACGCCGTCTGCGGCCACGAGGGGCATCCGGATTCGGAGGGTCCGGGCTCGGGCATCGCCGGTGAAGGCCAGCCGGAGCCCCGGCCCGGGCAGTTGGGCGATGACGTACCGGCCCCCGCCAGCCGCGCGGTAGTCACAGGGCAGGCCCGCTACACGCTGGACGTCCCGGCCGGGGAACTGCCCGGACTCCTGCACCTGAAGCTGCTGCGCTCGCCGCACGCGCACGCCCGGGTGCTCTCGGTCGACAAAAGCGCCGCCCTGGAAATTCCCGGAGTGGTGGCCGTCCTCACGTCTGCGGACGCGCCGGCCCAGCTGTTCTCCACGGCCCAGCACGAGCTCTACACCGACGACCCCGATGACACCCGGCTGCTGGACGACGTGGTGAGGTTCCGCGGCCAGCGGGTTGCCGCCGTCGTGGCCGAATCGGTGGGGGCAGCGGAAGCGGGAGTGCGCGCGCTGGACGTGAAGTACCAGCCCCTGCCCGCAGTGTTCACGCCCCAGGAAGCCATTCTGCCCGGGGCGCCGGCCATCCACGGCGACAAGGACGGCGCCACGGCACGGATTGCGCGGCCGGAGCAGAACATCGTGGCCGAACTGCACTCCGAACTCGGCAGCGTGGAGGACGGTTTCGCGGCGTCCGACTTCATCCACGAGCAGACGTACCGGACCCAGCGGGTTCAGCACGTGGCCCTTGAAACACACTCCTCCATCGCCTCGGTTGACGACGCCGGCCGGCTGCACATCCGCACGTCCAGCCAGGTCCCGTTCCTGGTCAGGCGCACGCTTTGCCGCCTGTTAGGGCTGCCGGAGGAACGCATCCACGTGGTGTCCGGCAGGGTGGGCGGCGGATTCGGCGGCAAGCAGGAAGTCCTCACCGAGGACATCGTGGCGCTCGCGGCCCTGAAACTGAAGCGGCCGGTGCAGCTGGAGTTCACCCGGACCGAGCAGTTCACGGCCAGCACCACCAGGCACCCGTTCACCGTCAAACTCAAAGCCGGTGCCAGCAGCGACGGCCGGCTCACGGCGCTGCAGCTTGAGGTCCTCACGAACACCGGCGCCTACGGAAACCACGCGCCGGGCGTCATGTTCCACGGGTGCGGCGAGTCCCTGGGCGTCTACAAGTGCGCCAACAAGAAGGTGGATGCGCAGGCGGCGTACACCAACACCGTTCCCTCCGGCGCCTTCCGGGGGTACGGGCTGAGCCAGATGATCTTTGCGATCGAGTCCGGGATTGACGAGCTGGCCACCGGAATCGGCATGGATCCCCTGGAATTCCGCCGCCGCAACATGGTCCGGGAGGGCGACGACATGCTCTCCACCCACGCCGAACCGGAGGAGGACGTCCACTACGGCAGCTACGGGCTGGACCAGTGCACGCGACTCGTCCGGGACGCCCTGGACCGGGGCCGCGAACGGTACCGGGCCGCAGGGCTCGATGACCTGGGGCCGGACTGGGTCACCGGCGAAGGAACGGCGCTGTCCATGATCGACACCGTTCCGCCGCGCGGACACTTTGCCCATGCGAAGCTCCGGCTCCTTCCCGACGGAACGTACGCGGCCGACGTCGGGACCGCCGAATTCGGCAACGGCACCACTACCGTCCACGCCCAGCTCGCGGCCACCGCCCTGTCCACCACGGCGGCGCGCGTCGCCGTCCGGCAGTCGGACACAGACCTGATCGAGCACGATACCGGCGCCTTCGGCTCGGCCGGCACCGTGGTGGCAGGCAAGGCGACGCTGGCCGCGGCCGAGGAGCTGGCCGTTCGGATCCGGGCCTTCGCCGCCGGTATGCACCAGATCCAGTCATCGGGCTGTGTACTCGACGGCGATGCCGTGGTCTGCGAGGGGACCAGGGTGCCGCTGACGGAACTCGCCCGCGAAGCCGCGGAGGCCGGCGTCGAAATTGCCGCGGAGGGGCGCTGGGGCGGCACTCCCCGGTCGGTCGCGTTCAACGTCCACGGATTCCGTGTGGCAGTAAATAAGGGGACGGGGGAGCTGCGGATCCTGCAGAGCGTCCAGGCGGCGGACGCCGGCGTGGTGGTAAACCCCCGGCAGTGCCGCGGCCAGATCGAGGGCGGGATCGCGCAGGCGCTGGGCGCCGCGCTGTATGAGGAGGTCCGGGTGGACGACGGCGGCCGGGTTACCACGGACATCCTCCGGCAGTACCACATCCCGTCCTTCGCGGACGTGCCGCGCAGCGAGGTGTACTTCGCCGAGACCAACGACAAACTGGGCCCGCTCGGGGCGAAGTCGATGAGTGAAAGCCCGTTCAATCCGGTGGCGCCGGCCCTGGCCAATGCCGTCCGCCACGCCACGGGCCTCCGGTTTGCCGAACTCCCGATTGCCCGGGACAAGATCTACCTGGGCCTGAAGGAAGCCGGCCTCGTCACGTCCTCCAAAAGCAACGCGGGGTCACTTAGCGCCCAATGAGCCCCGCCGAAGGGGCGCTAAATGACCCCGCGTTGGGTTCCCGTCATATAGTCGGGGGATGGAACAGCGCACTTTAGGCAAAACCGGACGGAACGTCTCCGTCGTCGGACTCGGCACGTGGCAGCTCGGCGCGGACTGGGGCAACGTGGATCCGGCCCAGGCACAGGCAGTGCTGGCCGCCTCGGCGGAGGCGGGCGTGACGTTCTTCGACACGGCGGACGTCTACGGTGACGGCCGCAGCGAGCAGGCCATCGGCGCTTTCCTGGCGGACAACCAGGGGTTGGACATTACCGTGGCCACGAAGATGGGCCGCCGGGTGGAGCAGCGTCCGGAGAACTACAATCTCGCCAACTTCCGCGAGTGGGTGGACCGCTCACGCCGCAACCTGCGGACCGACTCCCTTGATCTCGTCCAGCTGCACTGCCCGCCCACCGCTGTCTACAGCAACGCCGAGGTCTACGACGCCCTGGATACCCTCGTCTCAGAGGGCGCCATCCGGAACTACGGCGTCAGCGTGGAGCGCACGGACGAAGCCCTCGAAGCGCTGCGTCACGACGGCACCGCGTCCGTCCAGATCATCCTCAACGCCTTCCGGCTTAAGCCCCTGGACGAGGTGCTCCCCGCAGCAAAGAAGGCCGGTGTCGGGATCATCGCGCGTGTGCCGCTGGCTTCCGGGTTGCTCTCCGGAAAGTACACCAAGGACACTTCCTTCGCCGAGAATGACCACCGAAACTACAACCGCGGCGGCGACGCGTTCGACGTCGGCGAGACTTTCTCGGGCGTCGATTTCGAGCTGGGGCTCAAGGCCGTGGCCGAGTTCGAGAACCTGGTGCCGGAGGGTGCAAGCACCGCGCAGGCGGCCATCGCGTGGATCGCTGCACAGGACGGCGTCACGTCGGTTATTCCGGGGGCGCGAAATGTGGAGCAGGCCCGCTCCAATGCCGGAGCGGCCGGGATTTCGGTGAACGAGGAATTCAACGAGGGCGTCCGCTGGATCTACGACCACTACTTCCGCGAGTCGATCCACCCGCGCTGGTAGTTCGCGCCGGACCGGCAGCAACCGAAACATGTGGCCGCCGTCGGGAAGCAAAGTGCTGAATGACCACATCCATCCGCGCCTTCATTGACAGTTTGGCTGCCGTGGAAACCGGTCCGGGGAGCCATAACTTTTTCGATCATGCGATCCCCGAAAACTCTCGGCGCCGGCAAAACCTGGAGATCTTCTTGCAGGAGATGCGGGATCGCAGCCCGCAGGTTCTGCTGGTGGGAGAAGCCCCTGGTTTCAGGGGCATGAAGGTCACCGGGATTCCCTTTACCAACCGCACTATCCTCGAGGGTCCGGCGAACGCTTTCGGGCTGTTCGGGCCGGGGAAAGGATACGCGTTGCCCGGGGATTCCGGAGGCGTAGCAGCCGAACCAACGGCCACTGTGCTGTGGGCGGTGTTGGCCGAGCTGGATTTCCTGCCCCTGCTGTGGAGCGCCTACCCCTTTCATCCGCATGCGCCGGGACGGCCGTTGTCCAACCGCACGCCCACGCTCACTGAAACTGCCATCGGGACTCCGTTTTGGCAAGCGTTGACCGAGCTGTTTCCCATCCAGTCGGTGGTGGCGGTGGGCAACGTGGCTCACCGCAGCCTTCAACGAAGCGGCCTGCGGGTGCCGAAAATCAGGCATCCCGCGCACGGAGGGCGGGCCGGTTTCAAGCTGGGCCTGAAAGAGCTTCTGGCGCACGGCGTTATTCACTAGCTCAGTCGAGAAGATGCAGCTGGTCCGGAGTGTCGATGTCTTCGCCTGCGGATCGCTTGCCTCCCGTCCCGGTGGTGCAGTCCACCAGGTCAATGACATCGGGGCGGGCCTGGAGGAAATGCCGCGCGCCGGCGTCGCCGGTGGCCGACTCCGCTGCCGCGGCGCGCAGCGAGGCGTCGAGCAGCAACGGGTGACCGCGCCGGAGTTCGCCCGCAGCATCGGGGTAGGCGGCGGCCGTCACGTGCCCCGGCCGGTGGGCCGACAGCAGGCGCGCCACGGTTTCCGGGGTCAGCCCGGGCTGGTCAACGAGGGCTACCAGCACATGATCCTCATCGCGGGCGAAGGAGAGACCCAGTCTGAACGAACTGCCCATGCCGGTCGACCAGTCAGCGTTCTCCACCACGGCGTGCCGCGAGAGGTCCGTGTTCTCGCGCACCGACTCGGCCCCGGCGCCGAGCACAACCACCACCTCGCGGCAGCCGCCGTCGAGCAGGACGTCGGCCAGCACCTCAACGAGGGTGCGGCCCCGGAACGGCAGAAGCGCCTTAGGGCCGAGGCCCAAGCGGGTGCCGGCCCCCGCGGCAAGGAGGACCGCGGTGGTGGCCGTGCGCGGGAAGTCTTCCATGTGCTTCACCTTAGGACACTGATTTGCTGGACGGCATCCCGTTACGAGGAGAAAACTACCGATTAGTAGGGGTAGTTAACCCAGTGAATGGCCGCTAACCTCGTAGATGTCGTGTTGGCAATTGGGGGTCACAGACGGCTGCAACGGCGCAGCCCAGAAGGAGCGTAGATGGCAGGCACATTCGAAATAGTGACCGCGGACCAGGGTTCATTCCGGTTCCGGCTGACGGCCGAGGATGGCACCGTAGTTGCGGTCTCACCCAGTTTTCCGAACATCAAGGCAGTGGTCGCAGGTATCACTGCAGTGCGGGAGAACGCCGCGACCGGGTTCATCGTGGACCGGCGCCCGTCCCTGACCTCAACATAATTCGGAGCATGCTTTCGAGAAACGACCGACGGCGGTCCCACCAGGAGGTGGGGCCGCCGTCGGTCTGATTGCAGAGCGGGAACTCCGCCGGGTGAGCCTGTTGAATCCGGCTTCGACAGGCTCAACCAGCAACAGTCAGGCGTCCCCGCCGGCTCCTCCCGTGGTGCCGGCGTTGACGTCGAGCAGCTTGTAGCGATCCATCGCGTAGGCCGGGACCCCGCCGTCCACCTCGCCCCGGGAAGAGAGCAGCTGCAGCGTCTTCACCACGATGGAGTGGGTGTCGTTCTTGAAGAAGCGGCGTGCTGCGGCGCGCGTGTCGGAGAAGCCGAAACCGTCGGCGCCGAGCGAAGCGAACTGGTGGGGCAGGAACTGGCGGATCTGGTCCGGAACGGCCTTCATGTAGTCCGACACCGCGACAACAGGACCGGCCGCGCCGGCGAGCTGCTGTGCCACAAACGGGATCCGGGCCGGTTCGCCCGGATTCAGGAACGCTTCCTCCTCGGCGGCGATGCCGTCGCGGCGCAGTTCGTTCCAGGATGTGACCGACCAGACGTCCGCGGAGACGCCCCAGTCCTCGGCCAGGATCCGCTGGGCTTCCAGCGCCCACGGAACGGAAACGCCGGAGGCCAGGATCTGGCTCTTGGGACCTTCAGTGCCCGACGCCGACACCCGGTAGATGCCTTTCAGCACACCGTTGACGTCGAGGTTCTCGGGTTCGCTTGGCTGGGTGATGGGCTCGTTGTAGACGGTGATGTAGTACATCAGGTTGCGGTCGGCGGCCGAACCCGCCGGACCGTTGTCGGGATGCTCGCCGTACATGCGTTCGATGCCGTCGCGGACGATGTGGCCCATTTCGTAGCCGTAGGCGGGGTCGTAGGTGACCACGGCGGGGTTGGTGGAGGCGAGCAGCGGGGAGTGGCCGTCGGCGTGCTGCAGGCCTTCGCCGGTGAGGGTGGTCCGTCCTGCGGTGGCGCCGATGATGAAGCCGCGGGTCATCTGGTCCGCGGCGGCCCAGAAGGCGTCGCCGGTGCGCTGGAAGCCGAACATGGAGTAGAACACGTAGACCGGGATCAGCGGCACGCCGTGGGTGGCGTAGGCGGTGCCGGCGGCGGTGAACGCCGCGACGGCGCCGGCTTCGTTGATGCCGGGGTGGATCAGCTGGCCCTGGGCG
>NZ_JBFTZQ010000048.1:0-19540 GCF_056406715.1 Arthrobacter sp. P1_B11 | reverse complement strand
GGGCACTGTCGCGCCAAATCCTCGCTCTCACCGCCGAGTTGGAAACTCTGGCCCTGGCGAAGAAACCAGCAGCGCTCAAACCCGTCAACAGGGCCTGGAACAACTGATCTCCCGGAGGTTTTTCAATGAGGCAACGAAGGGAGCCAACCGGAGGTTTTCAGATGAGGCAACGAATCACTCTTCCCGGAGGTATTGCAATGAGGCAACAGGGAGCGCCCCGCAGACCGGCGTCGAACCCCTGACTGAGATACGGGCTTCACGGCTCGATGCCGACGTGGGCACTGTCCACGCACCTTGTCGGACCCTTTCCCGCGATGTCCTTGCTGCGAAGAACGCCATCGACAGGCGAGGCGCAACGGTGCCCGACAGGGATCTCCCTGCCGAGATCAATCGAATCCTGACCGCCCGCACGGGACGCGCCGAGCGTCAAGCCACACAACGCACTCACACAACACCGTCGGCCGTCCCAGAACTGGAGGACGGCCAGGCCCGATCACCGAACCCGCGGCTACGGCACCGGCGCCGACCCGCACCGGACAGGCAATGTCGAGTTTCCTCGGCGCTGGCACGGACGACGCATCGATCTTCTGGAGGACTGAGACATCGCCATGCCGGACAGCCTGACGGCCTGGTACCGATTTCGTCGGCACTTACCCGCAGAGCCTCAAAGCCTGCCACTGCCAGAGGTGCAGGCACTCGCCCTTGAGGCGAAGTCTGCGTACGACCGCGCCCGGTTCGCATGGTTCGCGGCAGACACCGTCCTGGAACCACGGACACACGGGTCCTCTCCCGGCAAGCCCGAATCGCCCTAGCCCGGAACGCGGCCAGCACGGCGACGGCCAGGCGGGGCGTCACCATCTCAGGTGCCGAAGGAATGGGCAGGAGCCGTGAGCCGCCGTTCCCTTCGCCCGAGGATGCACTGACGCACATCCGCAAAAGCTACCTCGGCGCCATCGCCCGGCTGCTCGGGGACACCACCCCGGACCGCCGCGTAGCGTCCAATGTGACCCCAAAGGGCCATGAAATCGATGTGCCCGTGACAGATACCCGACTGACTCTCTCCCGGTGACGGCGGCCCGCCCGGGCAAACCCCGGATCCGGGGGCGGCCAGACGCCCGACGGCCACCACGCCCGCCCCATTAGTCCAGGAACTGATTAGCTGCCTGCGCTGGCCCAGGTCGAAGCCTTTCCACCCGGGCCGTCTGTTGGGCACTTATGGTTATCTGTGGGCCGGCCTCTGGCCCACATATTCGACCACTAGTTGGCTTGGGCGAGAGTTCATCCGGCAACTGTAGGACTGTTAGGGGCTGGTCCCTGCGGCGTAACCAGTCTGTGTTGGACCAACACTCCGGCATCTCGCTGGCATGCTCTTCAGTTGCGGAGTCAAAATTGATCCACTTTCCACCGACCTGTTCTCGCGGGCATTCGTTCTGGCAGCCATTCGTGCGCCCCCACTGACCCATCCTGCACGAAGCTGCGTGGCGTCCAGTGGCGCTGCCGAGCCGCGCCGGACCCGGTGGGTTGCGCGCCCACGGATGCCCAAACCGAGTGCGAAGTAAAGCGGAACTACCGGATCCAGTACCCGCAGTTCCACTCGAGCCCTGTCGATAGGGTGTGATATTGACAACACGACCTGTTCAAATTATCGTATTGCTGTACGCATTGGCGAATTCCTGGCGCAGATTCCTGTTGCAGTGACAACTCGTTCCCCGCCGTGCGCAAGAAGTGCTTCGACCTCCCCCGGCAGTTTGCTAACTGCAGAGTCAGTGGCCAGTCTTCAGGGAAACCCTTCGACTGTTGCCCGCCCAGAGGTCCGGCAACGCCCTTCCCCCAACGACGCAGAAAGGTGCGAAAGTCGCATGAGTTCGTCTCCCAGAACCGCTCTGGCACCAGCGCCCCCTAGATCGGCCGATGAATCGCCGATTGCAGAATCTCCTAGCACGGTATCCAGCATGATCAGACGCTATGCTGGCACGCTCCCCTGGTACGCCTTTACCGTCGCGCTTGCCCTCATTGTGGTTTTGCCCGTTGTCGTGTTTTATGCACAAAGCTTCTCGGAAGGAGCTCGGGCCCTTCGGGACCTTCCGAGTCTGCCAAACCTCGGCACCGTCTTGCTGACCACTGTAGGACTGGCTGCGGGATCGACGCTGATCGCCGGCGTAATGGCAGTGACGCTTGCATCCCTCGTGATGCGGGTTCCGATCAGGTGGCGCGGCATCGCGGCAGGCATTCCGCAGATGACCCTCGTCATACCACCGGTAGCCCTCAACATTGGCTGGATCTTCATCTTTGCGCCCAACACAGGCTACGGAAACACGTTTCTGCGGAGCCTCCCGGGCCTCGACCGACTCTCGGAAGGGCCGCTGAACATCTACTCGACGACCGGCATCGTGCTGGTGACAGGCATGGAGCTTGTGGCGATTGTCTTCGCCTTCGTCTTCGCCCGGATGCATGAAATCAGCGGCTCGCTGGACGCAGCTGCCCGCGTGTGCGGCGCATCTGGTCTGCGTGCATTCCTGACGGTACGGCTTCCCCTGCTGCGCCCGTCTTTGGTGTCAGCACTCGTGGTTTCCTTCCTTATCGGGCTGGGCCAGTTCACTGCACCGATTCTCCTGGGAGGCCCTTCCGGTATCAAAGTGATAGCGACGGAAGTGTTCCGGCTGCGTGAGCACTTTCCGGTTGATTACGCCCTGGCGGCAGCGCTTGGAATGCCTCTGGTGATCATGGGAATAGTTGCAGTCCTCGTTCAGCGCGCCGTCATCGGCGACCAGCGAAGATATGTGACGAATGCTGCTGCCGGCGGTATGACCGCGCGCACATCGTACTGGCCGCTCTTCGGTGTCGTGGGTTACGGCATACTCACGGTAGTCCTTCCGCTTTGCGCGATCACGGTCGTCGCCTTCTCCAAGTATTGGGGCGGCGACCCTACATCGATTCAACTCACCACGGACAACCTCACCAAAGCCTTGGGAGATCCAACGGTCAGATCATCAATCGCAAACAGCTTGGGCGCGGCCGTTCTCGCGGCACTTGTCGTTCTTCCTCTTGGCTTCATCGCTGCACTCGCAACGAGCGGCGTTGTCCGAGCACCGCGGGTGGTCCGACATCTCCTCGATATGGTGTTTGTCTCACCCCTTGCGGTGCCACGAGTCATGCTCGGAGTGGCTATTTTCTTCGTGTTCCTCAAGCCCCCTTTCTCGCTTTACGGGACCCTGACCCTGTTCATCGTCGGCTACGGATTCATCGTCTTGCCGTTCGCGTTGAGGTCGCAGCACGCCAGCCTGATCGGACTTCACCCATCCCTGTTTGAAGCCGCACGGGTGTGCGGCGCCGGACAGCTCCGGATGATCCTGGGTGTGGCCCTTCCGCTAACCCGGCGCGGTATGACGGCCTCCCTGTCGATCATGCTCATCCTTCTGTCGCATGACTTCGCCGTGTCCGTGATGCTGCGTTCTCCCGGAACGCACGTGATGGGGACTCTTCTCTACGAGTTCTGGGAAACGGGTTCCTTTCCCATGGTCGCCGCGATGTCCCTGCTGATGACCGTGGTCACCGCAGCCTTGTTGTGCCTCACGCTCGCCGTCGGCGGTCGCTCAAGCCTCAAAAACCTCTGAATATCTCTATTCTCACCAGAAAGCGATGTGATCCTTTGTCGGATGTTGCTGAAAAATCGACCAGTGCCGAACTGCAGGGTGTCTCCCGCACATTTGTCGCAAGAGGAAAATCGGTAGACGCGATCAAGGACGTCGACCTGTCCATTCGAACAGGCGAGTACGTCGTCATCCTTGGACCCAGTGGATGCGGGAAGACGACACTGCTTCGCTGCCTCGCTGGCCTCGAGGATCCTTCGGAGGGACGTATCTCTCTAAGTGACGTTGTCGTATACGACTCAAAAAAGCGTGTCAACATGCAACCGAATCTTCGGAACGTCGGCATGGTGTTCCAAAACTACGCGCTGTGGCCGCACATGACGGTCGAGGAAAACGTGATGTATCCGCTGAAGATGCGGGGTGTCTCCAGACCCGAGCGGGCCAAGCTGGCGAAAGAGGTACTCCAGGCGCTGGAATGTGAGGCTGTGGCGAAGCGTCTGCCTGTCGAGCTAAGTGGCGGCCAACAGCAGCGTATTGCATTGGCGCGCGCCCTTGTCTACAAGCCGGGCATCCTCCTTCTCGATGAGCCGCTAAGCAACCTGGATGCTCTTCTTCGCGTGTCCTTGCGCACGGAGCTCCTTCGACTGCACCGATTGCTGGGCTTCACCGCGATCCACATTACGCATGACCAAGAAGAGGCGCTTGAGATGGGCGATCGCGTTGTGCTGATGCGCCAAGGGCGCATCGAGCAGATTGGTAGCCCGGCAGAGGTTTACGCTAGGCCAGTGTCGCCATACGCCGCGACATTCTTGGGCGTGCGGAACCGCATCACCGTAAGTCAAAACGACGGTGATCTCGAGTATGCAGGGAAGATCGTGGGGGGTGGCCCCTGGAGGATGTCCGATAATGCCACCGGTGAGCAAGTGCAGCTATTCGCTCGGGGTCGAGACACCCACCTGCGGCGAGGGCCAAGCGGGGAAGGCCACAGGTCCACGATTATTGAGCTCCAAGGTGTTGTAACCCAAAGCGTGCTAGGAGACGGGGGACGGCGGCAGTACATCGTCGACGTCGGTGGGGCACAGTGGTTCGCTGACGGGGCCGTCGGCGACGAGTACAGCCCCGGCGAGGCCGTATATGTCGTCCTTCCCCGTGCGTCAGTGCTTCTTTATCGCGGCGACGCACTGGTGTACCCGAGGCCGGCCGATGCAGATGTCACCACGGATGGTCTGTTGGAGACGGCACAGTCAGCGCGTGGCTCCGCAGTCGGCTCCAGCTTCGCGTAGTTGATCCGGGCAATATGCATCTGGGCAGAAGGCTGCGATCGCGCTGTGATCGCCATTCACCCGCTGTTGCCCCCTATGAAGGTGCCGCCGATGGTCGCGGACGAGACGCGCTCAAAAACCATGAACTGACGCTGCCTCGTTTCGCCATAGTCGAGCATCCAGAATCCTGATGAGTCAATTGTTGAAAGGAAAGACATGTTTAGAGTTGCACGGCCGATGAGGAAGACTCGGCGACTCTCGATCGCATTCGTCTCGATCTGTTTATTGGCGCTTACTGCGTGCGGGGGTGAGAGCGCGACAGTAGGATCATCCAAGGACCCCGTCGGTGCACCCACGGATGCCAACGCGGCAGATTGGCAGAAGATTGTCGATGCTGCGAAGGGCGAAGGATCGGTGGTGGTGTACTCCTCCACGGTCGGTACGAACGAGACGTTTAAAGAGTTTGAGAAGGCCTACCCGGGTATTTCCATCAAAGTCGAGCGGGCTCCGACAGCCGACCTCGTTGCTCGATTGCAGCAGGAGATCAGTGTCGGTGCCAAGGGAGCCGATGTCGTTTTCCACGCGGACCATAGCTGGTTCGCGGCCAACGCCAGCTCCGGTGCCCTGGGGGAGATGAAAATCAGCCCAGAGGTCAAGCAGGTCGGTTGGGATCAGCACCTTAACGACAATGGAATCGTGGCTCTGGCTACCAGTCCGTGGTTGATCGCGTACAACACCAAAAACGCTAAACCGATCAAGTCGGTTTCCGAGTTGCTTGATCTGCCCAGATCCACCAAGGTCGGAATCAACGATGCGCACGGTTCGGTCGCAGCGACCTTCCAGTTCGATGTTTGGCTCAGGGCGTTCGGCCCCGACTTTATGAAAAGGCTGTCGGAATTCAAACCAAAGGTTCAAGGGAGTATGGTGCCGGCCGTGCAAAGCGTCAGCGCGGGCGAGCTGGACTACGCATTCCCAGTTGTCTCCGGCGTCGTTGGTCCCCTCAAGGCGCAGGGCGCCCCCGTGGATCAGATCCTTCCCGAGGATGCGCTAACAGGTCCGACCTATTATCTGGGTGTCCTGCGGAGCGCCCCGCACCCGAATGCAGCACAGGTCTTCACCAACTGGCTCATGAGTAAGCAAGGCCTAGAGCTCATGGTCGAAAGGCACGCCCCGATCTCGCTTCCGATCTCCATCCCCGGAGCAATCCCGTGGGGCCAAGTCCAAACGTATGACAACGCCGAGTGGACGCAGCAATACTGGGATGAATGGCTAAAGAAGCAGTGGTCGCCATACGTCGGGTAAGCGTCCTTCGCTGGGTTTTTTACTCTTACGGGAATGGTGAATAAATCGCAGCATCGGGCGCGTCGGCTGGGCGCGTAGGGGTTCGTGTTAGGACTGGTCGTATACAAGGACGCGACGCGCAACGCGGATAGTTGGATGTGGAGACGCTGGCCGGGGAGTCGTTGGCTCCGGGCAGCGTCTCCCCTTTTGTGGCTGGCATCGGGAACTGTTAACGCCAACCGAACATAGTGAGAATGTGCGGCGCTTTCGGCCGCACCTGGACGGATGAGAATCCGGGGTGGTCCCTCGTTCCTTGCATAAGCTCAGGGGCATTCTGGTTGTTTATTCGCCGGGCGGGACTTCGATGCGCCCTTGGCGCCCTGACGTCGCCGATTTGGCGCGGACGGGCAGCTGGTCGAATATGGCTTGCTTCGGCCGTCGTTTGCGCCGCCGCCGATTCGGGAACTGCGTGATCACCCGGTACCGCAGGACTCTGGTGGAGGAACGCACCCGCGCCATCCAACGGCTGGAAAAGATTTTGCAGGGCGCCGGAATCAAACTCTGTCAAGCGTCGCTTCGACGGTCCTGTCGAGGTCCGGGCGGACGATCCTCGAGGCGATGCTTGCCGACAAAGCGAGCCGGCTGTTCTCGCTGATCTGTCGCTGGGACGACTACGGTCCAAAATCCCTCAACTCCGAAATGCACTCACGGGTACTTTCCGGGTCTCGCACCACGGGGTCCTGGTGAAGCAGATGCTCGCTCACATCATTTCCTTAAGCAGCAAACTCAACTGATCGACGATGAAATTGCTAAACGAGTAGCCGAATACGAACCCGTCCTCGAACTCGTCCAAACCATCCCCGGAGTCGGCAGAAAGGTTGCGATCTCTCTCATCGCGGAAATCTGGATCGATATGAGTGTCTTCCCCTCAGCCGCCCACTGGCGTCGTGAGCCGGGATCTGTTCCGGCAATAGCGCCTAAGGTGGCAAAACACACTCCGGCCGCGCACGCCACGGACCGGTCGCACTGCGGACTGCCCTAACAGAAACAGCCCAGGTCGCTGCACGGACCAAGGGGACCTACCTTGCCGCCCATTTCCACTCGGACCCCAGTAGGCGAGGGACGTTCAAGGCACTCGGGGCAACCCGGCACGACATCTTCACCGCCTGCTGGAACACCGTCCATGACGGGGACCCGATATGCCGAGCTTGGAGCAGACTGGCTAGTGCGCCGGCCAGGACCCGATCATCAACTCGGCCGCCCTCATCCGGCAGGTCGAAAGGCTCGGAACGGAGGTCACGATTGCCCGCACCGCCGCCTGACACACCTTCTCGACTCAACGCAGGGATTCTCACTTCAGAAACCGGAACGCCGGGCCGAGAGGGTTGCCGTTTGGCCCAACTGACGAGGCAACGGATGCCTTCCGCGAACGGCTCAGCACAGCCGCCGAGGAAACCGTTTGGGCCCACGGGTGCGATAACTGGTACCTGGACCGCCGCGGAACCCCCATCATCTGGCCCTGGTACGACACCGAACACACCCAGATGTTCGCCGACCTCGCGATCGAAGACCTCCAACTCACCCCCGCCGCCGTAGCACAAGAAGCAGGAGTAGGCACATGATTCACGAGACAGCGACCCTGACCATCAAGCCCGGTTCTGCACTTGCCTTCGAAGGTGCGGTGGCCCAGGCTGTTCCGCTCTTCCAGGACGCTCCCGGCGCGCTGAGCTTCCGCTTGGCTCGGTCAATTGGGGTCCCCGCGGAGTACACCCTCACTGTCGGGTGGGCCACTGTGGAGGACCACACTGTTAGCTTCCGCAACTCTGAAGCCTTTGCAAAATGCCGCGAACTCGTCGGCTCCCACTTCGCCGGAGCACCCCAAGTCAAACACCTCGAACACGTCGACCTTTGCTTCTAACTGATATGTGGGAAGGTTTGTCAAGGGGGCAGTGGTGAGCGGCTCCCAACTTCTTTGGTGGGGGCCGCTGGTTCGGGTGCCGTCCGGGTGTGGCGGTCGTGCTGGCGAGTCTTGTTTTCGACTGGCAGTGTCACGGCTCCTCCACCACTGCGGCCGTTCGGTCTTGAGGCTCCGATGGGCCCATCGAAGGGTCTGCCCTGTCCACACGTACGGCGTCTGTGAACCGCGGAGTGACCGGCGTCTGAACCGCGCACATCGCCACGAGCACCCGTATGACCCACGACCCCACCGCCCGCGCTACGTCGAGAAACGGCGCGCTGAAGGCCACGCCGCCAAGGCGATCCGCCGTTGCCTCAACCGCTATCTCGCCCGCCAGATCTACCACGCGTTCAACGCAACAGACGCGGCATCCAGCCCGCTAGGCAAACCTGGAATGGTCCTCCGGCCCTCGGCGAGGCCAGTCGGTCCCGCCGAGGTGAATCACGCAGACCATCACCAAGGAATTGATGACTATGACTGCCGCCACCACCCAGAGCGAAGCTGCTGATGCCGTCGCATCTGCCGATTGGGACCGTCACCGCCTGGACGCACAGCGACCCGCTGACGAACCCGAAGCGGGTCACCAGTTCGTCCCCCAGCGAAACGCTTGGCCGCCAGGCGTAGGATTTCGCGCTCGCGGTGGCCATCTTGGTCCTCTGTACCCGCAGCTCGGCGTTCTCGGCGCGGGTTGGGTAAGCTTCGCCGCCGGTGACTCGGGGCGAGTGGCTGGTCTTCGCGCTGCGGGTTGTGGTCGACAGGAAAGTGTGGGGTGCGCCGTCTGTGGCCGTCTTCTTGCCCGTGCCATAAAGGTCGACCCAAGGCCTCAGGTGCCCCCGATGATCCCCAGATCAGCCGCGATGCCCTGACGACTGAAGGCTGGATCGAACGGAATCGTTTGATAGCGAGCTACCCCGCTCACTACGTACGGATCCGCCATAACGATTGAGCCCACTTCCATTTCGTTTTCTGCTTCGATTATGATGACCCCGCCAGTGACCGGGTGCCGCCTGCCTGCGACGATCAGACGGCCGCTTTCAACCTGCTGTTGCACCCACAGCAGATGCTCGGGCCGGATGTTGTCGACTTCCTCGATTGGAGCGGTGTATTCCGAAAGCAACACAAAGGCGGTCATAGGGACCCAGCCTTCCCATAGGTGACTGACGCTCCGGGAGCCGCGACCTCAGTAGCGCCCGCCGCCCGATCCTGGGCCAAGCCAGCCGACAGTAGGGGGTCATTCGAGCCGACGAGCACTCGCGAGAACCCCTGCGTCGATATTCCGCCCCAAATGTCCGAGGTCCCGTCCCTTTCCATATGTACGCTCACTGTTCGTTCCCGTTTCTCATACTGCGTGTACTGGACCTGGCTCGGCTGATTCCAGCGAGCCCCTCTGCTGGCTGTTCTCGAAGATCGATCATGCCAATCCATATATTTGTCTAGCATCGTGCATCCTTTCGGCTGGTCAGTGAGACGAATGAGTGACGACTACTAAAGCTTTATCCGTCTCGGTACGTTGTGCGGGGTCGGCCAGGGCGGCGAGAAGTCTCTGCTTGCCGTCCTTTGCATCGGTGACGCTTAGCTCCCTCCGGAGCGCCCGGTGGACTTGGCACGTCTGCCTCGGATCAGCGGCCCGCAGCCGCATCGGATAGATGATCTTGTTCCATGAGGCGGCGACCGTAGTCCAAAACCTCTCGCGCCGTCTTGACGTGCGCATAGTCTACGTGCATCCCTTCGTATGAGACCGCCGCGGCTCCCTCGGCCTCGGCCGCCTCGAAAGCCCTGATCATTCCACCGTAGAACTCCATCTCAGACGCCGATGGACTGTAGATCTCGTTGACGACCTTGACGTGCGAGGGGTGAATCATCACCTGCCCCCGAAAACCCAGGTCGCGATTCTGCTGCGCGAACGCCCGGGCGCCCTCGTGATCCGACAAGTCCTGCCACAGGCCGGCCAGGGGGACCTCTATGCCCGCCGCGCGAGCAGCCAATAGCGCGCGGCTGCGAAGGTAGATCGTCTCGAGGCCACCGGGCGTGAACCGAAACCCGATCGAGCGCGCTACGTCCCCGTCTCGTCCGACCCCAGCGAATAGGGTGGCCACTCTTGTGGCCCGGGCGATGTTCTCGCAGTTGGCGTACGCCTCAGCAGTCTCCAGCGACACGATGAATTCGAAGGTCCCCTTCGCTACTCCGTTGCGTCGCTCGAAATGGGTGACGAGCCCGTCAAACCGCACAATGTCCTCGACGCTGTAGACCATTGGGAGCACGAAGCCGTCGACACCCTCGACTGCGAGGACCTCAAGATCATCGCCGGCGAGGCCGGACTCCAAAGAGTTCAGACGGACGTAGACGGCAACATTCGAGGCGGATTCGCGCAAGCGAGAGACCGAGCTGGCCACTTCGTGGCGGGCTTGATCCTTGAGATGCTCGGGCACGGAGTCCTCGAGATCGAGGATCAGACCGTCCACGCCTGACGCGACTGCCTTCTCCACCCAAGTTCCTCGATGGCCCGGTACGAACAACAACGAACGCAGTGTCTTCACTGTCTCTCCTCATCTGTCACCCTTGGACGAGCCAAGGTCACTGAATCTTCTTTGTATTTCCGTGTATTGGAGGCGGACTGACGTCGCTTTTGCTTCAGCGGGAAACGGCGTCAAGATCTCGTCTCGGCGCGCAGCGAATCGCCTGATCCGCCGACAGTCTCTCGATTTCATGGCCAAGTCCCAGTTCAGTCAGAAGTTCCCGCGTGTCTTCGCCGATCCGAGGGACTCGCGGTATGCGGTAGGGCCACTCGCCATCGACCCGGAACCCGGGGCGGACGAGATCCACCTGGCCCGGCATCTCCTGTAGCACTCGGGAAACCGCGCCACCGGTGTCTAGGATGGATTCCCGGTAGGAACGGATTCTCGTCGCTGGAATGCCACGCTGGCTGAGAGATTCCAGCAGACTTGTTGAGTCGACGCATACGAGCGCCTCCTGGAGCGCATCTCCGATTGCACGGTGCTCGGGAACGCGTTCCCAGTAGTCGAGATCGCGAAACAGAGACAGCGCGGTCGGAGAATGGAGTGACAACAGCTGGGTCAGTTCGGACCAGTGTTCTTCTGAGTCACCCAGGGCAAGCGCAATGAGGACCTTGTCAGCACACGTCAGGCAGTATGTCTGGGACCGGGCGGAGTAAGAAGAGGGGGAAGTGATACCACTTTCGTTGACCCGGACGTCAGGATTCTCATGATCGTTGTGATGTGCCATCCCCTCTGTGGCGAGCATGGCCGCAACTTCGACGAGCGAGGTCTCGACCAACCCGCCCAACCCACTGCGGGAACGGCGCGCTAGCGCCGCACACACACCCAGCGCCGTAACGACCCCCGTCGTGGTGTCAGCCAGTGGCAACCCTCCGGCCTGAAACGATCCCCGCGGGGCAAGAAGTGAGTAGAGCCCCGAAAGGCTCTCGGCAGCACTGTCGTAGCCAGGGCGACTGCCAAGTTTCCCGACGCTTCCGAAACCGGACACCGCAGCGTAGACCAGTTGGGGAAAACGCGGTGCGAGCTGTTCGAACCCTAGTCCAAGCTTCTCGGGCTTACCCGGCCTGATGTTGTGTACAAGAACGTCGCACGTCTCCAACAAGCGATCGACTACGGCTCGGCCCGACGGATTCTTCAGATCCACCGAGATACTCTTCTTGCCAGTGTTGTACTGCACAAAGTACTCGTCTGCCGTACCACGCCCGCGCCTGTAAGGTTCTCCCGGAGGTAACGGTTCAACCTTTATGACATCAGCCCCCAAGCTGGCGAGAATTGCAGTTCCATAGGGGGCTGCAAGGAAACTTCCGAGGTCCATCACACGGATCCCCGACAGTGGCATACTCATGACAGAGAACTCCTCGTGTGGGCAGTTGGCCGTTGACCGTCGAATCGCAAAGGCCGCAGCAGGGATTTACCTGATGGGACGCAGTCTGAATCGTCCAGGGCGAGAGCGCCGAACTGCGGATGAGCCATCGCTCGGGCAGGTGTCAGAAACGGCGAGAACGGGACGTCAGCGGCTTCCAAGATCTCTTCCCACTCCGCGGCCGTGCGCCGCGACATCTCAGAGCAGACGATTTTCTGGAGCTCAAAGTAATTGCGGACCCGATCATGGTAAGTCAAGAACTGCGGCAGGCCTGTGAGATCCATCCTGCCGAGGGCTGTCGCGAATCTAGTCCAGAATTCCTGCGACGAAGAGTTTTGAACTGTCATTCCTGAACCGCAGGCGCACTCGGCGACGAAGAGTTGCGCCTGCGGATGACGTGACGTTCTAGTGACGTTATCGCCGTCGACCATTGCCTGCGTGATCGCATCCACCGTCAGAAGGCCATAAGCGTCAGACGGCGACAGTTGGACGACGTGTGGTCCACTTGCGTTGGCGGCCGTGATGAGACTTGCAACCACGCCGAGTGACAGTGAAAGGGCGGTTGCGAAGTCCGAAACCGGAAGCTCGACAGGACGGGGCTCGCCAGGGTCGCTGAATCCTAAGACCGCACCAAGAGATGCCGCCACAAGCGGGTCTGTCGACCGTTCGGAACGCCCATCGAATGGCATTGTGACGTGCGCGTCACCCTCATCCTCGACATGCACGTAAATGAGATTGGGATTTGCCCGGAAACAGGATTCTGCGTCGAGGCCAACTTCGGCCGCCCGCTGTGCCGAGCCCACCACGATGACGGCGTCGACGGCGCGGGGGTCAGATAAAGCCCGGCGGGCGGCAGCAGGTCGCTCCAGACTGTGAAGCGGCAGGCCCTCTGCACTCTCATCCGGTATAAGGAGCACGGCCAGACCGGCAAGAATATCCGCGGCAAAGCGACAGACGCGTGATTCACCGACCATCAGCGCACGGAAGTCCGCCAGAGGTCCGACAACTCGAGAAGTATTAGTCGCCATGCCTACTAGCCTTGCCGGTCGTCGATTGGGTATTTGGCCGGGGTCGCAGTCCACGGGTTGGCGGAGGACGTCATGATTACTCCTAAAAATGCGCGCCTAAAGCGCTTGTTCATTTATACGAATGCGTAAACGTATATATGGACGGTACGTCTATATGTCAGTGGTGTCAAGATGGCGGCTCTAGCTTCTAAAGAAGCGGTAAGGGAGATGCACTGGGGGGCGTCGGGGACTAGCGACCAGTAACGTTCAACAGCGACTTGCAGGTAGGGGCAGTGACGTCGGACTGCGATTGAAGCGCTCGAGCGTGCCATTCCTATTCGGCCGGTGGGGACAGGTCCGGCGATGCTTGATGTGCGGGCTCAGGGCCGCCGAATTCCCGGAAATGGTAGGAGGGGCCGTTGTCTGTGAGGACCGATTTCACGCTATTTCCGTGGACGGCGAAGACTACGGTGCGCGCTCCCAGAATGAGGCGGTTCCCTTCTTCTCATCATTGAGGACTTCGGAGTAGGCGAGAGTGGTTATCGATCGCGGGGTGCAGATACACGTAGCGGGTTCTGGCCTGGCGGTTCCCTCTGCCCTTGGCCCGGCCTTGGGCAGGGTGGCCGCCGCCGTTGGGGTGCGTCCGAGCTTTTTGATGTCCGCGTGGATCAAGTCGCGGGGCCCGGTGCTCGTAGCGTTGTGGAGTGCCCTTACGCGCGGACAGTCCGGTGCCCAGGTCCACGCACGCCAACCGGGGCACACGGGATCCAGTACGGACCTTGCCGACGGTAGAACGCGCCAGACGAACACGCACTGCGATGCGGTGGGCCCCCTTCGGCGGGTGACCTGAGCGCGACGATCCGCTGCTCATCGTGCTGGTGCGGTTCGGGCGCCGGCGCGGTCACAGGGATGCATCACCCATGGCATCCTCGCCGAAGGCACGATACCCGGTCGGCCCACTTCTTCGCCGTGCCCGGCGAGCACCGAAACCGTTCCTCTGTCCGGCAATGCGTCCAGCCTTCGTCGAGGACCAAACGGGCGAGCTCTTCCACTCGCCTTCGGTGTCAGGCCGGCGTTGGTATGGGTTGCGTAGAACACGAGGACCTCCTGTGCATCGAGATGAGCGTGGTCGCTCAAATCTATGCCGGAGGTCCTTGAGGAACTACTACAACGGATATGTACCTGTTCCTTGTCAAAAGGGCAAGGGTGAGCGGTCAGGGCAGGCTGATTTGTCCTGGACCGCTCTTTGCGTCCGTTTCCCTGCATCATCCGTTGGCTGCCGCGTCGTGATCGACGGGAGGCGCTGTCATGCTGATATGCGCGGGGTGGCTACCGCAGGACGCGAGGGTCGGCTGGAGGGGTGCCGTGGTTTAGCAATGTCGGCAGATGCGCGCCGATGGATTTGCCCGAAGGCGAGTAGAGTGCATGACCGCCCTCGACTTGCGCCGGCCAGTCTCCAGACCCAGGAGATCCCGCTATCTGATGTTCGGGGCACTGAACCTGATCCACCCGCTTGGTAAGACTGTGCGTGGCGCGAGGAGGGCGCCGAGGCCATAGCCGCCATCGAGAAATCCGGTTCAGAACTCGAACACACCCTTTCCGTCCGACTGTTTTTCGAACCATTCGTAAGCCTCAACGGCCTGGTCCAACTTCCAGCTGTGGCTGAACAAGTCGTCGACGCGCAAATCATGCTCTACAACAAAGTTGGCACAGCGAATCAGTTCGACCGTTGACAACGTCCAAGAAGTCTTGAGTGAAATTTGCTTCTTGTAGGTGGCGGTGGTGTTGAATGTTACGTCGGCACCAAGTCCGATAAAGCACACCGTTCCCCAAGTGCCCACCATATCGATCGCCTGAGTTGCCGCACGGGAAGCTCCTGTGGTCTCAAGGACTACATCCGGCCCGCGTCCGCGGGTGAGGTCCAACATCGCGCCAAGGACATCAGTGTCCTTGGCGTTGATCACAGCGTCAGCCCCGAAAGTCTTCGCTTTGTTGAGACGCTCTTCAGCAAGATCAACCGCTATTGTCCGAGCTCCTAGAGCGGATGCGAACATGGTGGCAGAAAGGCCTACGGGTCCCTGCCCAAGGATTGCCACGGTTTTCCCTTGAATAGGCCCAGCCCGAAGTATCCCCCCCCACGCAGTGCCCGTTCCGCACCCAATTGCCGCGCCAGCCCTGAAACTGAGCTCATCCGGGAGGGGCATCGTCTGGAGGGCCGGAAGCCTCATGTATTGTGCATGGCCTCCGTGTTCATTGCGCGTCGGTACCCTACCTATCATGCCTGTGCACATCTGGGGCCACCCTGACCGGCATTCCTCGCAGACTCCGCACCCCCAGTAGTGATGGATCATCACGCGCTTGCCAACCGTAGCCACCTGGGGTGAAACACCGTCACCCACCGAGTGAATGACTCCACACGGTTCGTGGCCCTGAATGATAGGCACCATGGGGTCCTCCATGGGTTGCTCCATGCGACGAAAGTGGAGATCGCTGCCGCACATCCCTGAGGCGCGTATTTGCACTACCACCTCGCCCGGACGGGGTTCCGGGTCTGGGAATTCCATGAGTTCCACACGGCGATTACCTGTGAATACAATGCCCTGCATCTATTTTCTCCTGGCCTGTTGTCAGAATTTCACGCGCGCGGCTAACTCATCGACCTTCCCAAGTGGCAGGCCGTAGGCTTTCTTCTCGACGAACTCGAGGACGCCCTCGGGTCCATACTCACGTCCAATTCCGCTTGACTTCACACCACCAGCAGGCGCCATGAACCCTGCAGAACTGCCGTTCAGCTCGACGGTTCCGGTATGCATTCGACGAGCGATATCCCATGCATGATCAAGGTCCTCACCAAAGACGGCACCACTCAGGCCATATCGAGAGTTGTTTGCCACCGCAATGGCTTCTTCTTCGGTCTCGTAAGCGAGAACAGATAAAACAGGCCCGAAGATCTCTTCTTGAGCGATACGCATGTTGGGCTGGACCCTCACGAAGAGCGTAGGGTCCACATAATAGCCACGCTCGAATCCCGGATGCTTGCCGCCGCCGCCCACAACCGGAACTGCGCCTTCGTCAATGCCGATTTGCTGGTATTTGGCTACCCGGTCCCGTTGGAGGTGACTCACCATGGGCCCGATCTCGGTTCGTTCATCGAACGGATCACCGACTGGCATCGAACGAACCATCTCACTGAGACGGTCCACAACCTCTGCCTCACGGCGCTTTGATACCAAAATGCGGGTCTTCAGGCTGCAAATCTGCCCACTATTGCGCAATGACCCCATGCGAAGCGCCGCCATGGTGAGGTCCAAATCTGCGTCGTCTAGGATGAGGGCGGCAGACTTTCCACCCAGTTCTAGGGCCACTCGCCGAAGGTCCCGTCCACATATTTCGGCGATTCGGCGGCCGGTGGCCGTAGAGCCGGTAAACGTCACCATATTCACGTCCGGGTGCCCGACTAAGTATTCGCTCCCCTCAGCTTTGGCTGGCACAACGTTTAGTACACCATCGGGCAGACCTGCCGCTTGCATCAATTGGGCCACGAAGTAGGTGCTCAGAGGCGCCTCGGGCGAAGGCTTGAGGATAACAGTGCATCCGGCGAGAAGCGAGGGAAACAACTTTATTGCGCACGACCCGACCGGACCATTCCATGGAATCACGGCTGCCACTACACCGACGGGCTCGTGCGTGACGATCGCGCTGCCATTCGTAGCATGTCTCACTTCGTGGAAGGGCCATGTCCTGGCAACCTCAAGATAGGCGTCAGCGATTGCCACTGGCATCGCAGCTTGAATCCTGCGGGACTGCGAAATTGGGGCCCCGAGCTCTGAAGCAATCAGTTGGGCGATGGATTCGCAGTTCTGTTCCAGCGCATCTCGTACTCGACGAAGGACGTCGCTGCGTTCCTCCACGCTCATGCGTGGCCAGGGTCCGCTGTCGAACGCCCGGCGCGCCGCAGCAACCGCGCGGTCGATGTCCATCTTGTTAGCATCTGGCACGTGCGCAATCACCTCCTCCGTGCTGGGAGACACCACCTCGATCATGGTCTGACCACTCGAATGCACCCACTCCCCGCCGATGAACAATCGGTCGAACTTGCTGCTCACCTGAGTAAGCGGTCTTGGAGATACCTCGACCCCTTTAAGCGGGCTAAGCGCGTCTGTCATCGGTTTCTTCCTCTTCGTTTCTTAAGAGAGCAGGAGGCCCGCCCAACCGCCCGTCCAGGGGCGGCCTGCGTACTTGAATAGGGACGCTTGTACGTTATTACGAATGGAGGTGATCGTCAACCCCGGCTCCAGGTCGGGGTTCTCCTCAAGGGCGTGCAGCGCGCAGGACCTCTCACCGCCGTGACCGTCGAGTTGGTTTCTTTTTGGTTAAGCGGCCGCGGCGTGGCGGCTGTCTTGGATCTTGAAGTTAGACGTCGCTGGTGCCGGGTGGATGTAACGTGGCCTCCGCGGCAACCCTGTCGGTGGCTATCTGTGGTGATAGAACTCGTTTTTCAGGGCGAGAACGCCGGCTCGGCGACGGCATTTTCCCAACACCCCGCCATCGTGCGCAGGTAGGTGGTGTCCCGGAAAGACGGGCCCGGGCTTTCGGAATTGAACTCCGGGCGGGTGAGATAGACACCTTGTCTGGGTCCGAGGGGCTGATGGTGTGTTTGAAGGGACGCGTCCGCCATGGCAGCCAACCCTGTCAGCAATTATGGCCGCCAACGCGCCCGCGGATACCTCCGCGCAGGTGACGGGAAATTTGGCATGGACCGTTCCGTGGCCGAAAATCCCGTCAGAGGAATCGAACATGGGCTTCACCCGTGCGGTCTGCTCCCGGCGCCAGGCAGCCGTACTTCCTTTTGGTCCAGCCCGGGTAGTCCGGGGTCAGCGGAACATCCAGACCACAGGGATTCCGGCGTTCTTCTCCTGAACAGGTCAATGGAGGTCCTCTGCTGTTGACCGTGGACAAAGAACGCCGGAATTCTTGGTTTTACACAGCCCGGGGTGCATCGGCCTTGTAAACGAGGAATCCGTCCGGATCCAAACCCTGTCCCCTATCAGCAGTACGCCCTTAAAGCCAAGTAGCTTGGTGGCATCCGCTCCTTTTCCTAACGCGTGCGCGGGGCCGACCCTCCGTCCCGCGGTCCAGTGCCTCCTTGGCCATAGTTCCGCCGCAGGCTCACAAGGCCCAATCGAGCGAAGCTGAGGCTGAGGCGACCCGCTAGAGTCAGGCCGCTTAAGTCAGGCCGCGGTACGCGAAGCCACGGACTCGACCGTTTCAAGGACGCTTTGAATCATTTCATCAAGCTGACCACGCACGCGGGTTACGGGACCACCCAACGAGATGCAGAGTCTGACGGGCGTCTGCCCAAAGATGACTGGACTGGCAATGCCGATGAAATCCGCGTCAACCTCACCGTCGTTGATTGCGAAGCGATTCTCTCGAATTTGTTCTAGTTGAGTGCGTGCGCGCTCTGCTTCGACCGGCGGAAGATTCGCGCGCAGATATGCCTCTGAACGCTTCGGGTCCATGAACGCGAGAAAGCATTTTCCCGAACTGCCAGGCCAGAGCGGCCGGCGGACATGGAGTTGCGTGGCGGCGCGAACAAGGGACCGCGGTTCGACACTGTCGATGTAAACGACTGATTCCCCCACAAGAGTGCCGAGCATCGCCGTTTCATTCCACTCAGCCGACAACTGTTCCAGCGCAGAATGGTACGCAGATGGAAGGACAGAAGTTCGAGCGGCAAGAAAATACGCAATCGCGGGGCCTGGAACATAGCGGCCGCCTTCCTCGCGCAAATACCCGTTCGCCACCAGCCCCTTCGCCAGTCCATGCACCGACGACTTCGGCGCTTGAAGTACCGCCGCTATTTCTCCGAGCCGCATGCCCTGAGGATCACTTGCCAGTACATTTTCCAGGATCGACATCACCCGAGCAACTGTCCGGTGCTCCCCAGATGATGCAGTGTCGCCGCTAGTGGTTGACGCCATCTGAGTAAACTCCTTCTTGCGGATCACGCCGCAGTAATCAATCATCAGCCATGGACCGGCACAGTTCTTGCGGAGACCTCTTAGGTGGCCGCCATCCACCTGTTCGGGGCTCGAAGTTCTACTGTAATGCGCGTCTTCGAATTCTGCTGGCGGGACCATTCCCAGGCGGCCGTGCAGGCGTCGGCTGTAGCCAGCGTTGGGATGAGCAGTTGAGCCCGCCCACACCCGCTACCATCACAGCAGCCTCGACTGCCTGAGTCATGGTCTCGGCGATCGGCAAGCAGCCAATCCGGTTTCTCAACGTTGCTTGACGGGCAACCACGCCGAGGTCCGACTCCCTGAGTACAGCTGGGTAGGAAAATTAGTTGCAACGCCGCACTGCCAGCCCAAACCTGTCGTCCCGGAGCCACAGCGTGGCCGGGCGCGATGTCCTAGAAACTCGGCTTGGTTGCGGCGGAGGTCAGTTGGAGTTCATGTGTCCAGGCTGATCGGTCCTGTTGATGGAGGTAGTAGAAGGCCTCGGCAATGCTGGCAGGATTGATCAGCGACTCATGTTGATCTTTGAACTGTTCAAGGGACC
>NZ_JBFTZQ010000047.1:0-20536 GCF_056406715.1 Arthrobacter sp. P1_B11 | reverse complement strand
ACACAACACCACACCCTGGGCCCGCCCTCGAAAGAGAGGAACGGCACAGGAAGTTGTAACCACCAGATTTCCCAACCCCCCCCAGGGGGTTCGGGTACAAGGGTTACGGCGGTCATAGCGTGGGGGAAACGCCCGGTCCCATTCCGAACCCGGAAGCTAAGACCCACAGCGCCGATGGTACTGCACCCGGGAGGGTGTGGGAGAGTAGGTCACCGCCGGACAACCATTAGGTCGAGGACCCCCAACCACGTTGGGGGTCCTCCCGCAGTTAACAGGCTTTTCACAGTTGAGGGTGTAATCGCTGGCTGGATGTTGGCTGGTGCGTCGGTCCCGGGGCAGCGATGCGCAAACGCAGCCGGAGGCCCGATCTTGTGTCACCGTTCGCAGTGGACTTATTCGCGTACCCGCTCAGATCGGTCAACGGCGCACCCGATAGCGCAGGTGAAGCACCCGGTTGCCCTGAATCACCACGTCGGGATCCTCCAACAGGTGCTGTGCGTGGACCGACCCGAAGTAGCGCTTGCCGGACCCGAACACGACGGGTACGACGTCCATGCGCACCTCGTCGACCAGGCCCGCGGCTAGCACCTGGCCACCGACGTCGCCAGCGGCGACCTCGACAATGCGGTCACCCGCGAGCTCCTGCGCCTTAGCCACGGCTGCCTCGACGCCGTCGACGAAGTGAAACGGCGCCTCGGGGTCCCAGCCCTCGGGCTTCGGCCGGTGCGTCACGACGACCACGTGGTCGACTCCGCCCGGAGGCTTCCCGTCCCAGCCGTCCGTCATGTCGAAGACGCGGCGGCCGACGATGGTCGCCCCGATTTGGTCCCAGTACGGCCGGGTGTAGTCGTAGGACGTCTGCGACACCTTCACCTCGCCGCTCTCGTCCAACGGGACGTCACCGCTGGACAACCAGTCGAACAGCGGTCCGGGCTGGTCGTTCTCGTCCGCGAGGAAGCCGTCCACCGACACCGAGCTGTACATGACCACCTTGCCCACGGGGCTCTCCTTTGCTTTGGTGTGCCCCATATTAGCGAGTCGTTCCGGTGTCGGGTCCAACTCGCGATCCACGGCTACCGCGGTCACAAGGACGACACGCTCTACGCCGCCAGGAGGACCCTGCACACCGGCGCCGACCTCCGACTCGAACACCTCCGCGGCTCCGCCCTCGGGTTCCGCAACTTCACCCACTACATCGCGGGATCGCTGCTCGAGACCGGCGGCTTCAGGCCGCTGCTACACCCTGGATTATGAAGAGCCATTAACAATGTTTTCGCAGTTGAGATGTTTATGCCGCGAATGGAATACCAATATTCTATTCGGGGAATACAAATGTGCAGCGCATTTTTGCGCATGTTCATTTGCGCTGTGCATTTTTGCATTAAATTCTTTGGATCCCTACTGGCCATTAGGGCTTAATGTGGGCTCAAGGCATTGGGGGTGTGTGAATCGGACTTAGGAGTCCCACGATGAGCCTCAAATCGAACTTTGCCTTCGGCAACAAAAATCCCAAAGAATATGCCTTAGGCAACAATCCAAAAAAACGTCGGCCTGGATACGCGCATTTGCGCAAACGTTGGATATCCGTGGCCGCAACTCTTTTTCTAGCGGCCACAGTTTCCATCATTGCTGGGCCGGCGGAAGCTGCCACATTGACGTTTCCCGCTTCGGCGGACGCTGTCGTCAAGCGTGACACTCCCACTACCAACTACGGCACGGCAACTGGCCTTAAGGCCGACAATTCGCCGGTGGAAATGTCGTTCTTGAAATTCACCGTATCCGGTGCCGGGACCAACGTCACCGCTGCGAAACTCAGGCTGTTCGTTGCCGACCCTTCCAACCTGGGTGGTCAGTTCCGCCGTGTTCTGAACAACTCATGGACAGAAAGCACGATCAACTTCAACAACGCGCCGGTGGCCGAGACTACGGTTGTGGCATCGCGCGGAGCCGTTACCATCAACACCTTTGTGGAAATTGATGTATTCAGCGTTGTTAGGGGAGACGGCACTTACTCGTTCAGGATCAATAACACTTCGTCCGACGGCGTCATCTACAGTTCGAAGGAAACCTCCGACGCCACGCGCCGTCCCCAACTGATTCTCACGACTGGCACAGAGCCGCCACCTCCACCACCTCCACCTCCGCCGCCCCCGCCACCACCACCTCCGGCAACAAATGCCTGCGGACAGACGGCAGCACCGCCGGCGACATACGACCATGTCATCTGGGTGCTCTTCGAGAACAAGACGTACTCGCAGGTCATCGGGAGCGCCAACGCGCCGTACATGACACAAACCGCCAGGCTGTGTGCCTCAGTGTCCACCTGGAGTGACGCGGGACTAGGCTTGCCGTCGCTACCAAGCTATCTGGCCATGACATCCGGGAGCACCCAGGGCGTCACGTCAGACTCCAATCCGAGCGGCCTGCCACCGATAACAGCCGACAACATCTTCCGGCAAGTGAGGGCTTCGGGCCAGTCGCAGAAGAGCTATATGGAAGACATGCCATCGAACTGCAGACTGAGTGCGTCCGGCCTGTACGCGGAACGGCACAACCCCGAAATTTACTACCAGGGACCGGGGGACAGAACCGCCTGTGCCTCCAACAACGTGCCCATGGGTACCACGACTTCGGGAAACCTTGCCGGGGACCTCGCCAACAACACCCTGCCGGCTTTCTCCTTCCTCACCCCGAACGTCTGCAATGACATGCATGACTGCAGCATCGCTACCGGCGACACCTGGCTTTCCAGATGGCTGCCCATCATCCTGGCCAGCCAGAGCTACCAGGCAGGACGTACCGCCGTATTTGTGCTTTTCGACGAAGACACGCCCCTCCCCAATTTCGTCGTGGCACCGTCGGTGGTCACGGGCACGGTTGTGCAGGGCTCCTACAGCCACTACTCGTTGTTGCGATCAACCGAGGAAATGCTGGGGATCGGCCCGAAATTGCTCAATGCTGGCAACGCGCTTAGCCTGAGGGGGCCGTTGAATATATAGTCATCTCACATTCTCAGTGCCCGTTGAAATACCCGACATCCGGCCGCGGAACATAACCCGGCCGGATGTCGTTGTGTGAGCGGGATGTGGGGCAGGTATTCCAGGTTCCCCGCACGTTCAACCACCGACGTCAAAGGACAATTCATGCCCCAGCGCACCATCGTCATCACCGGAGCCAGCGACGGTATCGGCGCAGCAGCCGCGCGGAACCTGGCGAAGGCAGGCGAGCGGATCGTCGTCGTCGGCCGTTCTCCCGAAAAGACCAAGGCGGTGGCCGCCGGGCTGGGAGCCGATTACTTCATCAGCGACTTCGCCGAGCTGTCGCAGGTGCGTGACCTGGCCACCGCGCTGAAGGAAAAGTACGCGCGGATTGATGTGCTGGTCAACAACGCCGGCGGCATCATGGGCCAGCGCGAGCTCACCGTGGATGGCTACGAGAAGACCTTCCAAATCAACCACCTGGCCCCGTTCCTGCTTACCACTGAACTCATGGACGTGCTGGTGGCCAGCAGCGCAACGGTCATCAACACCGCCAGTGGCGCCAACGCGTTCGGGAACCTTGATCTGGCCGACCTCCAATCCGCCCGGAAGTACTCGACGAACCGCGCTTACGGCACGGCCAAACTCGCGAACATCCTGTTCACGTCGGAGCTGCAGAACCGCTTCGGCGCGGCAGGAATTTCGACGGCGGCCTTCCATCCCGGCGTTGTCGCCACCAACTTCGCCGCGGACTCGACCAGCTGGATGCGGCACGCCTACAAGACATTCCTCAACCGCTTCCTGCTGACTTCAGAACAGGGCGCCGACACGCTGGTGTGGCTCGCCACGTCAACCCCCGGCCAGGACTGGGTGCCCGGTGCGTACTACGCCAAGCGGGCCTTGGCGAAGGCCAACAAACAGGCGTACGACGCTGAGATCGCGCGGGAGCTGTGGGACCGGAGCGCGGAGATGGTCAAGGCAGAGGAGCCCGTGGAGAGGCCTGAGCTCGACCGCCGGTAGCCGCTGATCGAGCTTGTCGAGATCCAGGGTTTCGACAGGCCCAACCAGTGGCCGGGGTCAGCCCTCGCAGCCGTAGCCGTCGTGGTTGCCGTCCAACCGGTAGATATAAGTGCCAACGACCTGGACCGGTCCCTGCACGTAGGCGGGGCCGTTGCCGCTGCCCCCTGAACAGTCGACGTCTGATGCGATGGGCACGCATGCGCCCGAGTAGTTAGGGTCGCAGTCCGATGCCGCCGGCCCCGGAGGCGCTACCAGCGCCTGCTGGGCAGCCTGTTCCGCCGCGGCCTGGGCGGCGGCTGCATCCCGTGCAGCTCGAGCCTCGGCAGCTCGCTGCGACGCAACTCGGGCGGCCGCGGCGTCCGCGGCAGCTTTCTTTGCCGCAGCCTTTTCGGCTGCCAGCTTCGCGGCCTTGTCGGCCGCAGCCTTCGCTGCGGCCTTGGCAGCGGCCACTTTCGTGGCAGCGGCCTTGGCCTTGGCAGCTTTGGCTAAAACGTCCGCAGCCCGCTGGTCCGTGACGGCTTTGGAGGCGGATGCTTCGAGCCACACGAGCTGGCCGGAGGCGTCCTTGGTGCAGATGAAGGCCTCCGACGACTGCGGCATCTGGTCCTTTTCTGACGCACACGGGGTCATTGCCAGCGTGCTCTCTGAAGGAGTTTCCGTGGCTACCTGCGGCTGCCCAGTGCCACCGTTGGCCAGAACGCTGCTGCGGGCCGCCGCTCCATTGCCACAGGCGGTCACTGTCAGCAGCAGCAGCAGGCTTGGCAGGGCCAGCCATTTGACGCGTGCGCGGGCAGCTGGTCCGTCGAGGAAAGCGCTTTTGCGCGCGCTGAAGTACTGGCTCGTGTTCATTGATGCCCCATTAATTCACAAGGTGTGCGAAGTGTGAGGCGAGCGTAGCACCGGCCGATCCGTCGTCAATGGTTCCTCGAAATATGACACGGCTAATGCAAGTATTTCGTTCTGCCAGCGCTGAAGGAGCGCCGGCATGGGATAGCATTCCTCTAGCTCCCGCCGACCAGTGGCCGGAGGCGTTTTTCAATGGGGGAGTCATTCTTATGAGCGTGAAGATAATTCTCGTGGCAACTGTGGCGGCCGCGGGCCTGCTGTTGACTGTTTCCGTGCCGGCAAATGCTGCCCCGGCACCGAGGTCGTACAAGAACTGCACTGAACTCAACCGCGTCTATCCCCACGGTGTGGGAAGGAAGGGCGCCCGGGACCGGACCTCCGGCAGACCAGTCACTAACTTCACGGTCAATAACACTGTTTACGCGTACAACGACGGTGCACCGAAGCGCTATCTCCGCGAATACGACCTTGACCGCGACAACGACGGCATCTCCTGCGAGAAGCGGTAATTGCTCGGGCGCTCGTGGAGTTGAGACTTTGCTGATCGAGCTTGTCGAGATCCAGGGTTTCGGCAGGCTCAACCGGCCCCCGCTGATCGAGCTTGTCGAGATCCAGGGTTTCGGCAGCCTCAACCGGCCCCCGCTGATCGAGCTTGTCGAGATCCAGGGTTTCGGCAGGCTCAACCAGCGGCCTGCCCTCACCGCTTGAGCCGGAGCTCCTCCAGCGCGTCGATGGCGTCCGCCGACCGCAGGATGGCGAGTTCCAGTCCTGTCTCGGGTTCCGGGTGGGAGAACAGGTAGCCCTGCATAGAATCGCAGCGCAGGTCCGTCAGATAGGCGGCCTGGGCTGCCGTCTCGACGCCTTCCGCCGTGACGGTCAGGCCCAGGCTGTGGGCCATGTTGATCATGGAACTGAGAATCGGCAGCTTCTCCGCGCCCGTTCGGATCATGGAGACAAAGGACCGGTCAATCTTCACGGCGTCCACGGGCAGGTCCTGAAGCCGGCCCAGCGATGAATAGCCGGTTCCAAAATCATCCAGCGCCACCCTCACACCCGCCCGGCGCAGGCAGCCCAACTGCTCGATGACGTGCTCATCGGGGTCGAAGAACACACTCTCCGTGACTTCCAGCACGAGCTGCCTGGCGTCCATGCCGCAGGATTCCGCAAGGCAGAGCACACCATCGGCGAAGTCGCGCTCCTTCAACTGCGTTCCGGAAACGTTCACCGCCAGGGAGTGTCTGGGGTCGCCGGCGAGCCAGGGCCGCAGCTGGGTGAAGCTTTCCTGCAGCATATGCGTGCCGATGGCGGACATCAGCCCGCTGCGCTCCGCCGCCGGAATGAACAGCGACGGCGGGATCCTCTCCCCGTCCCGGTCCCACCGGGCAAGCGCCTCGAACTGGGTCACGGATTCAAGCAGAGGTGACACGATGGGCTGGAAGTTGACCGTGAGCTCGCCGTTGTCCACGGCGAGCCGCAGGCCGGCCTCCATGTCAGTCCGCTGGACTAGCGCCGTCATCATCTCAGGTTCAAACCGCATGTAGCGGTTCTTGCCGGCAGCCTTCGCCGCATACATGGCCACGTCTGCGTGGCGCAGCAGCTCCGAAGCGACTACAGCATCCTGGCTCATTGAAGCGAGTCCCAGGCTCAGGCTGGGCCGCAGCATGGCCCCCTCGATCCATACCGGCACATTCAGGGATTCCACAATGCATGCCGCCACCGACTCTGCGTCCTGCGAACCCGTCAGGAGCACCACGAATTCGTCGCCGCCGAGACGGGCCACAGTGTCCTCGGACCCAACGCAGGACCGCAAACGCCGGGCCACCTCGATCAGCATCTGGTCCCCGGCGTGGTGGCCCAGAATGTCGTTGACCTCCTTGAAGTCGTCCAGATCCAGGAGAAGGACGTCGACGGCGGCACTGCACTCGCCGTGCAGGGCCTCGGTCAGCTGGTCGTGGAACAGCTTGCGGTTGGCCAGCCCGGTCAACGGGTCCTGGAACGCCATCGCCTTGAGCTGGGCCGCCTGCGCCGCAAGGTCCGACAACGCCTGCCGGGCCTGCTCCTGCGCTTTGCGCCGCGGTGTTACATCGCGGAAGCTCCACACCCGGCCAACTACCTGGTGGTCAACCTTCTGCGGACGCGAATACCTCTCGAACGTTCGCCCGTCAATGAACTCAAGGACGTCGTGGCTTTCAGCGGTGGGATGGGTGTAGAGCTCATGCACCTTGTCCAGAAACGTCGCGGGGTCTGAGAGCTGACCCAGCACGAACCCCATCACAGCCTCGTCGTCATGCGTGGCCAACAGCTCACGCGGAATTCCCCACATGGACACAAACTGATCGTTGAGGCCGGCGATTTGGCCGTCCGAGCCCACCACCAGGATGCCGTCGGCCGTCGACTCCAATGTGGCGCTGAGCAACGACATTGCCTCCCGCAACCCGGCGTCGGCCTCCTTGCGGTGCGCTGTGGTTCGTACGGCCACGGTCATGGAAGCGCCCTGCTCCGAGCCGAGCAGGGAACAGGCCACCTCGCCCTGGAACTCTGTGCCGTCGCGGCGGAGGCCATAGGTCTCAAACGGATGGTGGCCCGCGGCGCCGTCGGCCGTTCCGTGCCCGCGGCGGAGGCTGGCGAAGAGCCGCTCGAAGCCGTCGCGAAAACCTTCAGCAAGGATGAAGCGGTGATTCTGGCCGACCAGCTCCTGCCGCGTATACCCAAACATGGTTTCCGCCGCGGTGTTGGCCAAGCTGATGACGCCGTCCTCGGCGATGACCAGCACGGCGTCCGGAAGCGCATCGAAGATTGCCTGGTAGCGCGGACGCGGATCCTCATGCTGCTCGGGCCGCAAAGGAGCATCCATTAACCGACCACCGTGTGAGACCACGAATCCTTCATTGAGTGCCAACCCCCTTGGGGAAATCATAGAGGGCTGACCTGACAGGCTCTACCCCGCGGTGTCCGCCAGCCAATCAACCGGAGCATCCGACCCGGCACGCTCTGGCAAAATAGCCAGCATGGAACCAGCCGGCACTGTCCCAGCCTACGATCTCCGCATCAGCATCCGGGGCACCGAACCACTTATCTGGCGCCGGTTGCACGTCCCGGAGACCATTACTGTTCCCGAACTTCACAGCGCCATCCAGGTGGCCTTCGGCTGGGAGAACCGGCACCTCTACGCCATCACCGCCGTCGACCGCCACGGCAGTTACCGAAGCATCATGGGACCTAGTGAAGCGGCAGAGGACACCGACGCGGAGCCCGCGTCCGGCGTCGTGCTCTTTGAACTGGCGGACACCCGCAATCCAGGCCCCGCGAAACTGGAGTACGAGTATGACTTCGGTGACTCATGGATTCACGAAGTCGAAGTCCTGGGTGAGGCCTCGGTACCGGCCTGCACCATGATTTGTGTGGAGGGCGCCAACCGCGGCCCGGTGGAGGACTCCGGCGGAATCGGCGGATACCGGCGGCTGATCGAAGTCCTGGCCGATCCGGGCCACCACGATCATCAGGAGATGGCGGCCTGGTACAAGTTCGCGACCGGTGACGGTGGCGGCACGTTTAACCCCTCATTTGTGGACTTGGCCGACATCAACAGGCGGCTTCGCGCGCTGAGCCGGAAAATGTGGCCGGAACCGCTTTCCGACGCTGAACTCAGTGCCGTGCTCCGTCCCGTCCTCTGGTTGCTTGGCCAGATGCCTCCGGCCGGTCTGGAACTCACCAAGGACGGCTACCTCAAACCGGCCGTGGTCCGGCAGACGATGGATGAGCTCGGGTGGGAGTATAGGTGGCCGGGAAAAGCGAACCGCGAGGTCCAGACGTTGCCCGTTCTGCGTCTCCGTGAACAGCTGCAGGCGTGGAAGCTCATCAGGAAGCTGAAAGGGCGCCTTCACCTGACGCCTGCGGCTCGAAAAATGCACGACGGCGGGCGGCCACTTTGGGACTACATCGTCGAGCGAGTGGCTTTCCCGAAAGAAGACGCCATGAGATTGGTGACCGCACTCGTGGTCCAGTGGATGATCGACGGTTCCACGCCGGCGGGGGACAGGCGCGAGCGGATCATTGCCGATTCGCTGGAGCGAGCGGGGTTCCCGATGACTTCCGGAAACTCCGTCCCTCTTGACTTGGCCCAGGATCTTTACCTTGACATCCGGTGGACGCTGGAATGTCTCGACCTGGTTCATCCCGAGCCGCGCTGGACCAAGCCGCCTGTGCTCACTGACGGCGGACTGAAGTTCCTGCTCCAAGTCGAGTCGCTTCTGGGTGACTAGGGGGCGCCGTCCCGCCGGAAGTGTTCCCATTCTTGTCAGAACCTCAGGGTATGTTTGGGCTTTGACGGAAGGATTCCTTATGACCGAGCCCGAATGGGTCCAGCACGCCATCTGGTGGCAGGTGTATCCGCTCGGCTTCGTCGGGGCCGAACCCGGGGTGGCCCCGGAACAACCGGTGACCCACCGCCTCGGGCAGCTGCTCCCGTGGCTTGACTATGTGTTGGAGCTCGGGGCGTCCGGGCTGGCGCTCGGTCCCGTCTTTTCGTCGGAATCGCACGGATACGACACCACGGACTACTACACCATCGACCCCCGCCTGGGCGACGACGCCGACTTTGACGAACTGATTGCGCAGGCGCACGCGCGGGGTCTCAAGGTCCTGCTCGACGGCGTCTTCAACCACACCGGCCGCAGCTTCGAGCCGTTCCAGCGCGTTCTCGCCGAAGGCCCGCAGGCAGCCACGGCCTCCTGGTTCCGGCTGACATGGCCGGACTCCGCCTGGTCCCCGGGGAGCGAGCCAGAGTACGAAGACTTCGAGGGCCACCATCACCTAGTGGCGCTGAACCACGAAGAACCCGAGGTCGCCCACTTCGTCACGGACGTGATGAAGCACTGGCTCGGCCGCGGCGCCGACGGGTGGCGCCTCGACGCGGCGTACGCGGTCCCGCCGTCGTTCTGGAAGCCTGTCCTGGCGGAGGTACGGCGCGAGTATCCGGAGGCGTATTTCCTCGGGGAGTACATTCACGGGGACTACGCGGCGGAAGTGCGCGCGAGCACCCTGGATTCGGTCACGCAGTATGAACTCTGGAAGGCCATCTGGAGCTCACTCAACGACGGTAACTTTTACGAGCTCGCGGCGGCACTGGAACGGCACAACAGGTTCCTCGATACCTTTGTGCCCCTGACCTTCGTAGGGAACCACGACGTCACCCGCATCGCGAGCAAGCTGGAGAATCCGGACCTGCTGCCGCTCGCCCTCACCGTACTCCTGACAATCGGGGGAACGCCTTCCATCTACTACGGCGACGAGCAGGCATTCCGCGGCGTCAAGGAGGACAGAGCCGGGGGAGACGACGCCGTCCGGCCGGCTTTCCCCGCCGCGCCCTCGGATCTGGCAACGGTGGGGCGGCCCGTCTACCACGTGCACCAGGAACTGATCAGCCTCCGCCGGCGCCACCCGTGGCTGCACGGCGCGCACACCGAGGTTCTGACCCTCAGCAACGAGCACCTTGTTTTCGAAGCCCGCGCCAACGGCGGCGCCCTGGTCGTGGCCCTGAACCTGTCCGGTGAACCGGCCCGACTGGCTGTGCCCAAGCCGGCTACAGGGTTGCTGGCAGGCCGGGGCGAGAAACAGCCAGGCAGGGACGCTGTGAGTCTGCCGGCTTATGGGTGGGCGGTGCTGGGCACCTCCGGTGCATGAGCAACGCCACTGGTTGAGCTTGTCGAAACCGGCTGTCCCTTGATCTCGACAGGCTCGATCAGCGAAATACAGGCTTGATCAGGGGGACACAGGCTCGATCAACGGGTCTGGCTGCCGCTGGTTGAGCTTGTCGAAACCGGCGCCGCAACCGGCCGTGCGTTCGTCCCCAGCCCGCGCACTGTCCAGCCTTCCGCTTCCCAAGCCGCAGCGTCCAGCACGTTGCGTGCGTCCAGCACCGTCCGCCGTCGTACCAGCTGCCCAACGAGGGCCGGCGACATGGTGCGGTACTGGTCCCACTCGGTCAGCAACAGCACCAGTTCGGCACCCTCCAGCGCCCGCCCAGGAGCTGACTCGAAGCGCAGCTGCGGGTAGCGCATCCACGCGTTGTTGATGGCCTTGGGGTCCGTCACCGTCACGTGCGCCCCGGCCGCAGCGAGTTGGAGGGCGACGTCCAGGGCGGGGGAGTCGCGGATGTCGTCAGTGTCCGGCTTGAACGCGGCGCCCAGCACGGTCACCGTCCGCCCGGCCAGGTGCCCGTCGCAGAGGTCACGGGCGAGGTGCACCGTCCGGCTCCGCTGCCCAGTGTTGATGGAATCCACCAGCCCCATCCAGTCGCTCACCGCACCAACGCCCAGTGAAGAAGCCTGCGTCTTGAGGCTACGGATATCCTTCGGAAGACAGCCGCCGCCGAACCCCAGACCCGCGTGCAGATACCGGTTCCCGATACGCGGATCAAGGCCCATCGCCTCGCTGAGCTCGCTCACGTCAGCGCCGGAGGCATCACACAACTCGGACATCGCGTTGATGAAGCTGACCTTCGTGGCCAGGTACGCGTTCGACGCCGATTTGATCAGTTCCGCCGTGGCGAAGTTGCAGACCAGCCTCGGAATGCCAGCGCACAGCAGCGGCTCGTAGACGGCATCCAGCACGGCGGTCACACCCCGCGCAATTCCGCTCCCTCGCGCGAAGGCGGATTCCTTGCCGCCCGCCACGCCGTACACGAGCCGGTCCGGCACCAGCGTGTCCTTTACCGCGGTTCCCTGTCGCAGGAACTCCGGGTTCCAGCCGAGCAGGACGTCAGGCCGGCGGGCGAGCATCTTGCCGAGCATGTCGACGGTGCCCACGGGCACGGTCGATTTACCGACGACGGCGGCACCGCGGCCCAGGTGCGGAAGGAGCGTTCGGGTGGCGGAGACCAGGTAGCTGAGGTCGGCGCCGTCGGAGGTTTTGGACTGCGGGGTGCCCACGCAGAGGAAGTGGACCCGGGCGTCTGCGGCGTCGGCGAAGTCCGTGGAGAAGGTGAGCCGGCCGGTGGTGCGGCCGTCGCTGAGGAGCTCGTCCAGCCCAGGCTCGAAGAAGGGCGCGGTGCCCCTGGCGAGATGGTCCACCTTGGCGGGGTCGACGTCGATCCCCACCACGGTGTGGCCCATCGAGGCGAGAGTGGCGGCGTGCACGGCGCCGAGGTAGCCGCAGCCGATCACGGAGATTTTCACAGGGCGGCTCCTTCGGTGCTGCGGGCGGGGTTGGTGCGGAGGGCCTCGGGATCGAGACGCTCAACCGGCGGGAGGTTGTAGATTTCGCTGGTAGGGCCCGTCGAAACCGGTGTGCCGGCGATGACTGCCTTGTAATGCCGGACCAGTTCCGCGCTGAGCGCCGGCCACGTCCGGCCCTGGACCGAAGCGTGCGCCGCCGCCGCGAACGCACGGCGCTTGGCGTCGTCGCCCATCAGGTCCACGACGTGCCGGCGCAGTCCGGCCAGATCGCCGGGTTCGTACAGCCACCCGGTGCGGGAGTTCTCCACTAGATCCAGCGGCCCGCCGCGGCCTGTGGCCACCACCGGCACACCCGATGCCATGGCCTCCTGGATGGTCTGGCAGAACGTCTCGAACTCGCCCGGATGCACGAACAGGTCGAAGGATGCCACCGCCCGGGCCAGCTCCTCGCCGCCGAGGAACCCCGCGAACACGGCACCGGGAAGAGCCTCTTCCAGGGCGGCACGCTGCGGCCCGTCACCCACAACGACCAGCCGGGTGCCGGGGATGTCGGCCAGCACCGCCAGGTCCTCCACCTGCTTCTCGATGGCCAGCCTGCCCACATAGCCGATGATCCGTTCACCGCCGGGAGCCACGGAAGCCCGCCAGCCGTCGTCGCGCTTTTCTGGCGAGAACCGCGCGGTATCCACACCGCGCCGCCACATGTCCACCCGCGGAATCCCGCGGCCGCGCAACTGGTTCAGCGCGAAAGTGGAGGGCGCCAGCGTCCGGGAGGCCAGCAGGTGAATGTTCTCCACCCGGTTCCACGCCCAGTTCTCGAGGAAGGGGACCCCGTACCGCGCCGCGTAGCTGGGAACCTCGGTCTGGTAAATCGCCACACTCGGGATGCCGAGCTGTTGCGCCGCCTGCGCTGCCCGCCAGCCGAGTACAAACGGTGACGCCAGGTGGACCACGTCCGGTGCGTAATCGGCAAGGATTCTCTTGACCCGGTTCACACCGCCCAGCGCCACTCGGAGATTCGTGTACCCGGCCAGCGGGACGGAGGGGAGCCGGTGCACAAACGCGCCGTAAACAACGTCCAGAACATCTGTGTCCGACGTCGACGGCGCAATCACCATCACCTCGTCTCCCCGCTCCTGCAGATGCTCCAGCACCCGCAGGATGGAGTGCGTAACCCCGTTCATCAGCGGCAGGAAAGATTCAGCGACTATTGCGATCCTCACCCCTCCACGGTGTGCCCGGCGTCTGACGTTGTGGGGGAGGCGGCGTGACGGTAAGGGGAAGGTTGGGTTAACAGGAGGGCCAGAGTTTCGACGGGCTCAACCGGCGGGCGACCGGGGTTTCGACGGGCTCAACCGGCAGCAGACCGGGTTTCGACGGCCAGGGTTTCGACGGGCTCAAACGGCGGACGGCCGGGGTTTCGGCAGGCTCAACCGGCGGGGTCGGACCTCAGGACGTCCGGCAGCTCGTCCACATACACGGTCTGCGGCGGCTCGAAGTAAATGACGAGGACCTTGTCACCGACCGGGAAGATGCTGGTCTTATCGAACGGGTGCGCGTGGAAGGCGTTGGTTCCGCCGCGGAACGGAAGCATCACTTCGCCGATGGTGCCCGGCCCGATCCGCCCGGTGACCCTGCCGATCTTTCCGGTGAGGCTCCGGTCCACATTCCTATGCACTGGGAGGCTTCGGGGCATGCTTGGCAGGATCCTGACCGTTCTTGAGCGCCGAGGAAAGGCGGGGAAGGAACGTGCCGGCCTGGGAGAGGATGCCGCCGAGCATGCTGTTGACGCCGTCCGCGCCGTTAAGGACCGTCATCTGGCCGACGTGGCCGAACGGTTCTGCGGCGGCAGCCACGATTGCCGGCATGTTCTCCGCCAGCTGCTGGGCGATCACGGCGTCCTGGTTGGTTTCGAGTGCCTCGCCGCGGGCCTTGATGCCGTCCGCCTCCGCCAGGGCCTTGGCCTTGATTGCCGACGCGGCTGCGTCGCCGCGGGCTTTGGTGGCGGCCGCTTCGGCTTCACCTGTCACGCGGGTGGCCCCCGCGATGGCAGCGGCGGCCGTGGCGTTGGCCTGCGCCTCGACTTCCACGCGCCGGGCGTTGGCCTGCGCTTCGAGCTCGGTCCGCTTGGCCCGTGCTTCGGCGGCGCTGATGTCAGCGGACTTCTGAGCCTCCGCCTCGGTGCGCTGGGCGTAGGCCTTGGCGTCCGCGGGTTTGCGGATGCTGGTCTGCAGTTTCTGTTCCTCGCGGTCCGCCTCGAGCTTGGCCACTTCGGTCTCCTGGACCACCACCTGCTGCCGCGCCGTGGCGTCCGCCAGCGGTCCGGCCTGGGCCGCGTTGGCCCTGGCACGTTCGGCATTGGCCTGGGCAACGGACTGCTTGATGGCCGAAACGCTCTGGGCGTCTGCGATCTGCGCCGCAGCTTCGGCTTCCTTCTCTGCCGCCTCCCGGTTCCTGGTGGCCTCGGCGATGCGGGCCTCCATTTTGACCTGTGCAATGTGCGGCTTCGCGATATTTTGGATGTACCCCGTGGGATCCTGCAGGTCCTTTATCTGGAGCGAATCAACCACCAGGCCGAGCTTTTCCATTTCCACGCCGCTGGCGCCGCGGACCTGGGACGCGAGCTTGTCGCGCTCGCGGATGATTTCCTCCACCGTCATACTGCCGATGATGGACCTGAGATGGCCCTCGAAGACGTTGTAGACCTGGCTTTCCATTTTGGGCTGCTGGCCGAGAAACCTTCTGGCCGCGTTGGCAATGAAGGCGGGCGCATCGCCGATTTTGTAAATGACCACACCGTCCACAATGACCTGGATGCCTTGGGACGTGACACAGGAAACCTTGAGCTCGGTTTCATTCAGTGTCAGGGACAAGGCCCTGACGGTCTGCAGCCCCGGAACCACGAGCGCACCTTTCCCGGTAACGATCTTGAAGTCCATCCCGTCCGTGCTCTCAAGGGTTCCGCGGGTCAGGCCGGAAATGATGAGCGCCTCGTTGGGTTCGGCCACCTTCCACATCAGTTTTACGGCCAGCCAAATAGCGCCGACGCCAACCAGCACCCCAAGGATGATCGATATTAGCGGGAAGAAAGCTGACAGAGCCTCCACGAGTATTTCCTTTCACGTCATTGAAAAAGGTAAGAGTCGAGCCGGCGGAGCTGATTGCCTGCTTAAGAGACAGTCTTGTCGGCCCGGTATCCGGAAGTCCAGCGATTTGCGGAACACCTTCAGGACGCCTTGGTACTTGGGTCTTCCGGCCCTTGCGGAACGACGGCGAGGCCCCGGGGCCGGGGCGACCGGCGCCTACTCCTGCTGTTCCAGGATGAGCCGGGCGTTCCGCTGGGCCTCAATCTCTTCCGCGGCCACCATTTGCCCGGCCAGGTAACCGGCCCCGGCCATGATCCGCCTCAGCTCGGCCACGGTGCGCGGCGTGCCCACCCCCAGATGCGCCACGGCGTGGCAATTCGGGCACAGCGGCACCAAATCCGCGACCGGATCCAGCTGGTACTCGCCGCCGACCTGGGAGGCCGGAACGATGTGGTGGACGTGGATGAAGCCCCTGCCAGCCTCGCCGTAGGCAGCTTCGAAGGAAAAGCCGCAGGCGGCGCAGTTTTCCCCATGGTGCGCCACACAGATCCGCCGCGCGTCAGGGCTGCGCTCGTACCGGTTAACCTGCACCCGGCTGACAGCGCTCTCAGGGTACGTGCCGGGCACGGGATGGGTGGGGTCCGAGGCAGGAGCCGGGCCGAACTCCTTCCATACGTTCCGAATACGCGCCGCGTCGAGCACGTCGAGGAAGATGTCCGGCAGGTCCTGGCCGTCCCAGTTCAGACCGGGCAGGGCTTCAGCGAGAACATGGGGCGGCACCTGGTCGCCGACGGGCAGCAGAGCGTCAAAGTCCACCCGGATCTGCCGCATCGCGGTGGCAGCCAGTTCAGGCTCCCCGCCGCCGGTCCGGACGGGCGGCTCATCTGGTGTCTCAACCGGCAGGTCCTCCGAGACCACCGTGCCGTGGCCGAGGAGCCCGCTGCGGGTTCGGGCCTGCAGCCATAGCCAGGCTTCCGTGCCGGAACGGATGTCCGCTTGGCCAGCCACGCTCCACGTGGCCAGGCACTGGCCCGTTTCCGTGACCAGTTCGACGGCGGCGGCATGGTTCCAGCCGTTCCTGCGGTCCGGGTCCCACGCCAGGAGGATGGCTGTCATACGTCCATTCTTCCAGTGTTTTTGCCCGGCATGCTCGTGCCCGGACTAAGGCCCCTTGGTCCGTCAACTACGGGGGATCCGTGGCCGCGGGACGGGTCTTCAACCGGCGCCGCCCGGAGCCCCGCCCGGGAGACGGAGACCTGCGTCCTAATCACGGACTGACGGCCGGGCTGAATTTGCCCGTTCCACATCGGCCGCGCTCGCAGCTTGGCCTCGGGCCCTAAGTCCTGCCACGACGCCATCGACGTCGGCGTCGGGCCGGTTCTGGCTGAGTTTGGTCTTCGCGTCGATCCTTGTGATCAGCAGTTCGACGCCCACGATGGCGCGCAGCTGGCCGGACACGTAGCGCTCAGGTGCGTCGTCCACGGACCAGGGCCGCTCGGCCTCGGCTTCGTTGAGGTCGGTCAGCCGCCTCACGTGATGGCTGAGCCAGGCCGGGTCGTCGTGGATAACCAGCTTGCCGTACACATGGGCGGTGGAGTAGTTCCAGGTTGGCACGACGCGTCCGTGTTCGGCCTTCGATGGGTACCAGGAGGGCGAGATGTAGGCGTCCGCGCCCTGGAGGATTGCGAGTGCCTCCCCGATCGCGGGTTCGGACCACTGGGCGTTGTTTCGTGCAAGGTGCCCGTGCAGCGCGCCGTGTTCACCAATCGAGGGCTCAAAGACGAACGGCAGCAGTGTGGCGAGCAGGCCCTGCGAGGTCATAGTGACCAGATTGGCAGCGGCGGGCCGCGTGAGTAGATCATGGATTGCGTCGGGGCCGGCTGCGAAATGCGTTGGGACGTACATGGGGACTTCCTTTGTTGGATTAAGGATCTGTTGGGTCTGAATCGTCAGGGATTCTGTGCCGGGCGGCGCGGCGGGTTGAGCCGTTCGCGGATCGCGATGCCGGCACAGAGGATGACGGCGAGGCCGCCGATGATGGTGGTCCAGGTCAGGCTCTCGCCCAGCAGGAGCCCGGCCCAGCAGATGCTCAGGACCGGCTGGATGAGTTGGACCTGGCTGACCTGGGCCATCGGTCCGATGGCCAGGCCGCGGTACCAGGCGAAGAAGCCAAGGAACATGCTCACGACGCCGAGGTAGGCGAAGGCCAGCCACTGGACCGGGGTAGCGGAAGGCGGCTGCTGAGCCACGGAGAGGGCGCCGAGGAACACCATCAGCGGCGATGCGAGGACGAGGGCCCAGGACACCGTCTGCCACGCGCCGAGCTCGCGGGCCAGCAGGCCGCCCTCGGCGTGGCCGATGGCCGCAGCCACCACGGCACCGAGGAGCAGCACGTCCGCCCAGTGCAGCTGCCCGAGGCCGCCGGACTGCATGGAAGCGAAGACGATGGCCGCCAGCGCGCCCACGCCGGCGATGAGCCAGAACGCCAGCGGTGGACGCTCGCGCCCACGGAGAACCGCCGCCGTGGCCGTCGCGGCCGGGAGAAGAGCAATCACCACGGCGCCGTGGCTGGCGGGGGTGGTGGCAAGCGCGAAGGACGTGAGCAGGGGAAAACCGACGACGACGCCGGCGGCCACCACCGCGAGTCGGGCCCACTGCATGCCGCGTGGGAGTCGCTGCCGAGTGAGTGCGAGGGCGAAGGCGGCCAAGACCGCGGCTACGACCGCCCGGCCGGACCCGATGAACAACGGCGACAGTCCAGCGACAGCCACCCGGGTGAAGGGAACGGTGAAAGAGAAGGCCGCTACTCCGATGAGGCCCCACCACAGACCCGTGGGTTGTCGTGGCGATATCACTGGCCGAATAAGCGTAGTAGCGCTACTATTGTCTCTCATGAACAACGATAGCAGTTCCCGGATAGCGACGCGACTGCGGGAATGGATCGCCAAGGCCGCACCGGGATCCAGACTGCCGTCCACGCGGTCACTGGTGGCCGAATACCAGGCCAGCCCCGTGACGGTGCAGAAGGCCCTGCAGACCCTCACGGCGCAGGGCCTGATCGAGAGCCGGCCGGGCGTCGGGACCTTTGTGCGGGCTGTCCGGACCGCACGCCCGTCCGACTACGGCTGGCAGACTGCGGCGCTGCGGTCACCTCTGGCACCGCTGCCCCCGGCCTCCAGCACCATGCGCACCGTGCCGAATGATGCGATCTCCTTCCACTCCGGTTACCCGGACCGCGAACTCCTGCCGGAGCGGCTCGTGCGCGCCGCCCTCGTGCGCGCGGCCCGCGGCGATGCAGCCCTGTCCCGTCCGCCCGCCGCCGGCCTGCCGGAGCTTCAGTCCTGGTTCGCACACGAGCTCGGCACCTCGACGCCGGCGGGGACCACACCGCCGAACCCGAGCGACGTCGTCGTACTCCCTGGAAGCCAAAGCGGGCTGAGCTCCATCTTCAGCGCACTGGTGGGCACGGGGCAGCCGCTGCTGCTGGAATCGCCCTCGTATTGGGGCGCCATCCTGGCCGCCGCGCAGGCCGGTGTGCGCGTAGTCCCGGTGCCCAGCGGCCCCGACGGTCCGGAGCCGGAAGAACTGGCCCGCGCCTTTGACGAGACCGGCGCTCGCGTGTTCTACGCACAGCCCAACTACGCGAACCCCACCGGGGCGCAATGGCCCGCCCGGCGGGGCGAACAAGTCCTGGACGTCGTACGCGAGAACGGTGCGTTCCTTGTGGAGGACGACTGGGCCCATGACTTCGGCATCACGACGACCCCCGTGCCCATCGCAGCGCGCGACGACTCCGGCCACGTTGTTTACCTTCGCTCTCTGACGAAGAGCGTATCCCCGGCGATCCGTGTCGCCGCAGTCATCGCCCGCGGCCCGGCGCGCGAACGCATCCTGGCCGACCGGGCGGCGGAATCGATGTACGTCAGCGGCCTGCTTCAGGCGGCAGCGCTCGACGTCGTGACGCAGCCCGGGTGGCAGACGCACCTGCGCGGCCTCCGCCACCAGCTTGAGTCTCGCCGGGACCTGCTGGTCACCAGCATGCGCGAGCACGCCCCGCAGGCGCACATCGAGCAGGTTCCCAAGGGGGGTCTGAACCTCTGGGCGCGCCTGCCGGACGGGACCGACCTCGAGCAGCTCACCCGCGATTGCGAGAGTGCGGGAGTCATCATCGCCGCCGGCACCGAATGGTTCCCGGCCGAACCGGCGGGGCCCTTCATCCGACTCAACTACGCCGGACCCAACCCGGGTGCCTTCCCGGAAGGGGCCCGCATTATTGGCCAGGCCATCGAACGCAACGGCCTCTAAGAATCGGGCAGCGACGCAGGAGGCCGTCATCCGCTTGGAATGCGTCCGCTGCGGTCCTGGCGGAAGTCCCGGCACGTGAAACGGCCGCCCCACCCGAAGGTGAGGCGGCCGTCGTCGTGCTTCAGGTCCTAAGGAGTTGGACCTTAGGTGTTCTGCACGTGGTCCTTCGCATCCGTGGCGCTGGACTTGACGTCTGAGACTGCCGCCTGGCCCTCTCCCTTGACGTGGTCAGCAGCGTCGGTAGCGGTCGCCCTGACGTTCTCCATGGCTTCCTGGGCCGGTTCCTTCAAGCCCTGGGCCATGTCCTTGGCGGCCTCGGTCAGCTGCGTGGTGACCGGTTCCGCTGCGGTCTTCAGGGCGTCGGCAGCCTCCCGTTCCTTCTCGCTCGGCGGGATAAGGGCCGAGACAAGCAGGCCCGCACCGAACGCGATCAGCCCGGCTGCCAGCGGGTTGCCCTGCGTCTTCACCGCTGCCTTGTGCGGGGCGTCGCTGATGGCCGCGCCGGCGTCGCCGATTGCGGATCCGGCGGTGCCCGAGACCGAATGGACGTTGCCTGAGGCGTGGTCCGCAGCTCCCATGACTTTCTCCTTCACTCCAAAGACGGCGTCCTTGACCTTGTCAGTCTGCCTGTGGACGATGTTGGACGGTGATACTTTGTCGGCGACCGCGTCCACGTTGGTGCCGAGGCGTGCGCGGGTCGTTTCGATGTCGGCGCGGATGGCGTCCGGGTTTTCACTCATCGGTGGTCTCCATTGGGTTTCAGGGTGGGCGGGATTTCCTGGACGGTCTCAACGGTCTGGGGCATGCCCTTGATGGCCTTGAGTTCCTTGCGTCCTACCGATGCGAGGACCGCGGCGATGATGCCCCAGATGACTGCAACGACGACGGCGGACCAGCCGAGGCCCATCAGTTCACCGAGGGCGTACCAGAGGGCGATGGACAGGAACAGGAGCACGAAGTGCCCGGCCACGCCGGCGCCGGCGAGCATGCCGCCGCCCTTGCCGGCCCGGGTGCCGGACTGCTTCAGTTCGGCCTTGGCGAGTTCTATTTCCTGCCTGATCAGGGTGGACAGGTCCCGGGTGACTTCACCCAGGAGATCTCCCAGGGACGTCGAATCCGCCTTGGC
>NZ_JBFTZQ010000046.1:0-20750 GCF_056406715.1 Arthrobacter sp. P1_B11 | reverse complement strand
GCCGAGGCCCATCAGTTCACCGAGGGCGTACCAGAGGGCGATGGACAGGAACAGGAGCACGAAGTGCCCGGCCACGCCGGCGCCGGCGAGCATGCCGCCGCCCTTGCCGGCCCGGGTGCCGGACTGCTTCAGTTCGGCCTTGGCGAGTTCTATTTCCTGCCTGATCAGGGTGGACAGGTCCCGGGTGACTTCACCCAGGAGATCTCCCAGGGACGTCGAATCCGCCTTGGCATGCGCGGCAGTGGGAGGTGTATCGGGTATCTGGCTGCTCACAGGGGACGACCTCCACCCTCTACGTACGGGTCATCAGGATCGCGCAGGGGAACCCCTGCCGCACCTTGGCCTTCGAAGCCCGGCCGGGCAGGTTCGCCATACACCGTTTCTGCGTAGGTTGTCGGTGTTGCCCGCGGCGCGTCATACAAGGGTGCGCCCGGCGCTGCCGCGAGGCTGTCCGTCACCGGCGGCTGCACGGGGTGCGGCGGCACGGTGCCTGTTGTGGTCCCCGCTGCCGTTCCTGTTGCGGGAGCGCCGGCCTGCAGGCTGCGGCCGAGGCGTCCGGCCAGAAGGCCCGCGCCCGCGGCGAGGAGGAGGAAGGTGCCCGGGCGTCGGCGGGCGAAGGACTTGGCCTCGTCCACCAGCGAGCCTGGGTCCCGGTTGTCGAGCCAGGACGCCACGGATTCTGAGCGCTCTGCGGCCTGCCGGATGAGGTCCGAGGTCACGCCCTGCTGGTCCGGCGCATCGGCCATGGTTCGCAGCTGGGAGGAGATAGTGCGGATGCCTTCGGCGGCCTTCTGCTGCTGGGTGCCGGCCTGGCTGGTCAGATCGGACTTCGCCTGATGCAGAAGATCGCGGGCGCTGTTCTTAGCTTCGTACGCGACATTGGCAACCTCGGCCTTGGCCGTCTCCGCCACGTTCTGGGCGGCACCGGCAGCCTGTCCGGCCACCTGCGCGGCCTCTTCCTTCGCCACCTCTGTCTTACCGGAGGCACCGCCCTGCGCGCCGGCAGTGCCCGCGCCCGTGGTGCCTAGGCCAGTTGTGCCCGGTCCGGTGCCATATGGGTTCTCGGTCATCATTGCTCTCTTTCCTTTAAGGGGTTAGCTGCTGTTGATGAACCAGCACGCCTGAATAGTAAGCATGGTTACCATCAAATAGTAAGTACACTTCCTATATAGATTGCAAATTTTCGGTACAGACCTCCGGAAGGCTGTCTACCGTGGTTGGATTCATCATCGCCGGGGCTCTCGGTTCTGATAACCCCACTTCCCACCGGGACCTCTGCCGGCCGCCCCTGGTTTGCCGTCACGTGCAGGTCCTATCGGACCCCGGGACTTGGGGGCCGCGGATAGCCGGGACCAGCAACGACGCGATAATGGCCGGCGGTCCTAAAACCGCGCGCCGGCGACGATTTCCCGGGAGAGCTGGTGCAGCGGTTCGTGCCGCTTTCGGGAAGTTGTGATGAGGGCGGCGAGGGCCTGATCCCGGCTCAGGCGGAAGCGCTCCATGAGGATGCCGGTAGCTGTCCTCACCGCGTCGCGGTCTCCCAGTGCCCGGATGAGCCCATCACTCAAGCGCTGCGCCGAGTCACGTGCCTGGGCGTTGGCAAGCATCAGGGCAGCTGGGCGGGTCAGCAGCTCGATCACTCGTACGGCTCGGGAATCGAACCCGCCTGGGATGGGGGAGTATACCTTCATCGCCCCGATTGCCCCGTCGGGAGTTGACAGCGGGGAGCTGATGACTGAGCGCAATGGCAAATGGGCGATGGCCCGGGTCCAGGCGGGCCAGCGCGTTTCCGTGCGGGTGTCCTCGACAGTAATAGTTGACTGCTGGGCCCAGGCGGTAAGGCAGGGCCCCTGTCCGAGGTCATACTGCAATTGGTCCGCGTCCAGCACCACCGGATCTGTGGAGGCCGTGCTTGTACGCCGGCCCCGGGCATCCATCAGGGTGATGCCGGCGCCGGCGGTTCCGGGGATTGCTTCTACGAGGGCCTGGGCGAGGGCCTGGACGGCTTGCTTCACGGTGTCGTGAGTCAGCAGCAGGTCCGCGATCCGGGCGGTGAGGGCGGCGAGCTCGTCCGCAAGGGGCAGGTCGGCGTCCATCAGAGGTTCCGACTGGGTATTGCGGACGCCCGAACGCGGGCAGGCCTGCGATGCCGTCCCCGTCTCAGGAGCAGGACCCCGGGCCGGGCGACGATGGCTGGTAAGGCGGGCACAGGTGCGATCCTTTCTTAGGTCCGCGGTAGCCGCGCCGTGGGGCGTATGCCGTGCTGGACGGGTGCCCGGTTGACGGCGGTTTTGTTGAGATCACTCTTGAGTCGAGGGGGCCAACGCCCCGGTTAGCCGACGGGCTGAGGCTGTGCCGTCAGACGGCGCAGGGCAAGGTGCCCGCCTCGCGGGCGGGCCTAGTTCTCCACCACAATTATATTCAACGTGAACCGCCCACGCGAGAGTTGGCAGTTGCCGCCCGGCGAACTGCGCCGGCTGCGGTTTCTGCCGCCCCCGCAGGGGCGCGCCCTTGGACTGACCACGGCGTCCGGCGCCCGGCAAGATGCTCAGGGAGGATAATCGGCTTAAGAGCATGTATGCCTGCCAGTAAGGAGCCGTGATGGTAGGACAGGCGCAGGCAGCGGGTGCGCTCGCGGCTGCTGAGGCCGAGTTGTTCAAGGCGCTGGCCCATCCCGCCCGAGCCCGGGTGTTGGGCGTGCTTGCCTCCGGCCCGGCCTCGGTGCCCGACTTGTGCGCGGCCACGGGATTGAAGCCGTCGCATCTGGCCGGCCACCTTACCCAGCTCCGTGCCCAGCACCTGGTGACCGGGAAGCGTTCGGGCGGGCGGCTGCTGTACGGCTTGTCCTTTCCCGAGGTCGCCCGGTTGCTTTCAGCGGCCGAGTCGGTGTTGTCAGCGCGTGCGGCTGCCGAGGCGGATGGGCTGGCCGGCATCAGTGCCCCGGAGGCCGCTGGACAAGACGCAGAAAACGCAGACATCGGTGCCCTGGTGGAGGAGTTCGTTCCGGTCCTGGAGCAGTCCTTGGAAAGGCGTGCCCTGGTGGCAGAGGCTGTGGAATCCGTCAGACTACGGACAGGCCGTAGCTCCGAGGCGGCCCTTGCCATGCTTATGACTGACGCCCGCGAACGGGGCCGGACGCTCGCTCAGGTTGCCAGTGACGCCCTTACCACCGAAGGAACAGAGTGACTGCTGCTCTTGACGATGTGCCCAGCACGCGACAGACTCATTATTGAGGAATTGATCAATTCATTGTTCTTTCAATTCCTCTCCATTGGGGGCCTTCTGCTCGTCAGCGCGCAAAGGGGCCGGACTATCGCGGGGCATTGGGATCACATTGCGATCCGTGCCAGAGGGGCCGCGAAACAGACGGATGGGGGCAGGAACAGTGCTGTTCCTGCCCCTTTCCGGCTGTTCCGTGTCACAGATCGTGCCCACTGCTGCGGGCGGCCCATTGCTTTTCAGCCCGAGGAGCGCCCCATCTTCCGGCGTTCACCTATACAGCCAACGTATCCACACAGCCAACGCGTCGGCTTCGCCTTTGGCGGGACCGTTCCATTCGCCGCCCACCTCCAACCTGGCGGGTGTGCTGTGCGCTGCCAAACCGGCCAACACCGCATTGATGCCCTGCACTTCAGTATCGGAGGAGATGCGGACGTCGATCTTCGCCGTCGCGGATCCGGCCTTGACGATACGCTGGCTGCCGCCGGGCACGAACCCCACATTCAAGGGGTGGCATCTAAGGTATTTCCAATGTTTCTGCAGGGCAGAAGGGACAGGCTGGCTTTGCCTGAGACCTAAACCCAGGCCTGTCTCTTTTGTCCGCCAATCAAAGGCGATTGCGTGCCGTCCGTCATGGCGGGTGGGTAGAACCCAATAGCGACTTCTTGAAGGGGAGAAGCCTTGATAAAGGAATTCAACGCGCTTCGTTGTTCCCTTGAGCGGCATTACTCGCTGCATTCCATACCGCCAGCCCAAACCCGGGCGCCAGGCGGGGAACTCATTTCAACCGAAAACGGCCGGCTTCCCGGTTGATCAACGCCTACGTTTTAGAGTCTCGCCGTCCACTTCCTGATGTCCTCACACGCACCGGCCCGCTCAGAGGGCTCCCCACGGCCTCGTTGACGACGCCGAGCCGAGCCCGGGCCCAAAATCCATTAGGTGACACATGAAAGCCAAGCCTCTGCACGCAACGATACTCATCCCCTTCCTTCTGGCCGGTGGAATGATGGCTGGCGCCGCCTCGCCGGCATCCGCCGCCGGAACAACCTACTTCGTCAGTGCAGTCGGCAGCGACAGCAACACAGGCACATCCGCAACGACCCCCTGGAAGTCCCTCACCAAAGTCAGCCAGGCCGTCCTTAAGCCCGGAGACACAGTCAGCTTTCGGCGCGGCGACACCTTTACGGGAGGCGTCGTAACCGCCCAAAGCGGCACGTCGACAGCGCCGATCACGCTGAACAGCTACGGCACCGGTAACCAGCCGATAGTAACCGGAGGAAAATCCGGGAACTGTTTCCGCATCAACGGCAATTTCACTATTGTGGAAGGTCTGCGCGCGGTTTCCTGCGGCTATGCCGGCTTCAGCGTCGTCGGTGACAACGACACTGTGCGGAATTCCAGCGCGTCCAGCAACGCAGCAGGTCTGAAGGTGAGCACTGGCTCTGATTTCGGCACGTACACAGGAAATGCCCTGACGAACAACAACATCATGAACGTCAACACGCGCGGCACGAACTGCGGAACTTCACAGGCGGTTAATTGCAGCGACGATTCCGGTGCCTTTGGCATATTGATCAACGGCAATGACAATGAGGTCTCCGGCAATACCGTTTCCGGTTCCGCGGCTGCATCCTTCGACTTCAAGCTCGACGGCGGGGCCATCGAAATCTTCAACGGCAACCGTAACAACATCCACCACAACACCGCCGTGGACAACAACGCGTTCTCCGAACTTGGACGGTCATCCGCTGGAACCGCGGACAACAACACCTACCGCTACAACCTGGTTCGTTCCACGTGCGGCACCAACTGCGCACAGGCGAAAGGCTTCATCGGCCGAGGGGCCACCACGTCGTTCGGACCGACCAACGGCACTGTCTTCGAGCACAACACCGTCTACCTGACCGGCCCGGACTCCCAGGCCATGGTGTGCCACGCCTCCTGCCCGGCCACCACCGTGATCCGGGGCAACATCCTGGTCGGCGTCAAGAACTCGCTGTGGATCAACGGCTCGGGCTGGACCGAACGCCAGAATGTTTTCAACGGACCCCGGAACTTCACACCGAACAGCACTTCCACGACGGCGCCGGCAGGCTTTGTCAACGCCCCCACGGACCTGCATCTGACGGCCACCAGCCCCGCCATCGACCGCGCCGGCGTGGGCAGCTCACTGACAGACCTCGACGGTGCTCCGGTGGCCCAGAACGGGGACTGCCGAGGAACCGCAGACGCTGACTCAGGCGCCTACGAATACGACTCACCCAACTGCTGACCAGCCTGATCGGAAAGGGCTGCCGGAGTTTCGGGAGGACCCCAGGCCAGACCAAGGGTCCTCCCGATACGCAAGGTATGCGAATGCCGAGGGTAGTCCAGCGGGCTGAAATTTGTCGTCATATCTGGGCCTTCAGTAAGGCGGGAAATGTGTCTAGGCTGTGACCACCAGAGCCAGGACAGGTCTGACCTCGCGTGACGGACAGGGAGTGCATCGATGCTTTCACTTTGGCTGGACCGGGCCCGTTCCTTTACATCTGATCCTTTCGTTCCCAATGCAGAATACGACGCCGTTGTTGTCGGCGCGGGCATCACCGGTCTGGCAACCGCGGTGTTGCTGGCAAGGTCGGGAATGAAAGTAGCAGTCCTCGAAGCAAGAACAGTCGGGGCAGGAACGACAGGCAACACCACGGCCAAACTGACCCTGCTCCAGGGCACCATCCTGTCGGGACTGCGCCGTCAATACTCCCAAGAGATGGTCAACGCGTACGTCGACGCCAACAGGGAAGGGCAGGGATGGCTGCTGCGCCACCTGGACGACAACGAAGTCCCCTACAAGCGCCGCGACGCCTACACCTATGCCATGACCGCCGAAGGCGACGAAAAGGTGCGGTCCGAGCTTGCAGCGGGTCAGGCAGCCGGCCTCGACGTAGAGGAAACAGGCGACACCGGACTTCCCTTCAGCACGCGCCGGGCGATCCGCCTGCCCGGCCAGGCCCAATTCAACCCCATGGACGTATTGGAGAGCCTGTGCGTCGATCTCCGGGCCCACGGGGGCGTCCTCAGCGAAGGAGTGCGGGTCCGGGACGTCGCTGGCGGGAGCCACCGGATCGTGAGGACCAACGCGGGCGCCATCCGCACCAAACTGGTGGTGCTGGCTACGGGGATTCCCATCCTGGACCGGGGCCTGTATTTTCGGCAGGGAGCCCTCACCCCAGGCCCGTCTGGATGAGCTCTTGGACTGGGGAAAACGCCACTTTCCGGGCGCCGACGTAACCCACACGTGGTCGGGGGAGGACTACCAGGCGACCAACCTCATGCCCTTCTTCGGCAAACTGCCCCGCGGCGGCGGGAAAATCTACTTCGCCACCGGCTACAACAAATGGGGCATGAACAACAGCATCGCCGCCTCCCTGGCTATCAGCGCAGAGATTCTCGGCGGCCAGCTCCCTTGGGCCGACACCCTCCACCACAGGAAAACCTCACCGGCTGGAGCTGCCGCCGCCATCAGCTTGAACGCCGACGTCGCTAAGACTCTGGCGGACAGCTGGGCCAAGCTGAGGACCGCAAAACCCGACACAAATAACACGGTCCCGGACGAGGGCTCCGGCACCATCCTCCGGCACGACCGCAAACCCGTGGCCGTGTCCACGGTCAACGGGAAGACCTGCCGTCTCTCAGCTGTCTGCACCCATTTGGGCGGGATCGTCAGCTGGAACGACGCGGAGAAGACCTGGGACTGCCCGCTGCACGGTTCCCGCTTCGCCGCCGACGGCCAGGTCCTGCAGGGACCCACAACCAAGGACCTCCCCGCCGCCCAATAGGCCTCGGTACCTCATCCTTGGGGCTTTAATGTGTGAGCGGTTCGAACGCTTCCGGCCGCTTATGCGCCAAAACGCAAGCGGACGACGGCGGGAGGTCCCGCCGTCGTCGGCTCTTCCGGTTCGCTAGTTGGCGTCCCGCGGGTTCTCTGCGCTGCGCCGCAGTGTAGATGTCCGCAGTGTAGATGTCCGGACTGGCAGGACTATGCGGGCGGCCTGGACGGGGTCCAGGCCGGTGACGAGGGTGCCTCAAGGCGCTCAATCCGATGGGACTCCTGACTGGGAATGGCCTTCCGCCAGAGTCTGGAGTGGCGTTTTACTTCAGTGCGAGGCCGTGCTCGTCCAGCGCATCCTCGATGATCCGGAGCGCCTTCGGACCCACGCCATGAAGTTTGGACAGTTCCGCCCGGGCGACACCGGCGAGACTTTGCAGCGATGTGAAACCTGCCCCGGTTAGGGCACGCGTGGCCGGCGCCCCGATCTTGGGAAGAGCGTCGAGCGGTGACGTTGTCATGGTTGCGCTCAGCTCTCGGTCTTCTGCGGGGCGAGTTCGCCGTAGAAGTAGGATGCTGTCACTCCGCCGTCCATGAGGAAGTCGCTGCCGGTGATGAACGCGCCGTCCTGGCCCATGAGGAGAGCGCCCACCGTGCCGACCTCGTCCGGAGTGCCGCCGCGCCCTGCCGGGGACAACCCGATCATGCGGCGGTATCCCTCGCCTCGGGGGCCGGTCAGTTCATCTTTGGCCAGCGGGGTGAAGATGATGCCGGGGCTGATCGTGTTGATCCGCGCGCCGCGTTTGCCCCATCGGACGGCCTCGGCCATCACGCGGAGCGAGTTGCCGCGCTTGGCCAGCTGGTAAGCGTGAAGGGAGTCTGTGACTTGGTCCGGCTGAAGCATCGGGAGCGCCAACAGTTCGTCGGCCGGCGTGGTCGCGAGAGCTGTATTTTCCTCGGGAGTCAGGGCACCCAGGCGGTGCCCTGACTGCGAAGCGATGACCACGCCGGCGCCGCCGGGGGCGATGACGTTCCCGAATTCCTCAAGCAGCACGGCAGTCCCGTACAGGTCCACGGCCAGGATGGTCGCCGGCGACGCTTGGCTGGGAGAGACACCCGCGGCGTGTATGACGCCGGTGACGTCGCCCAACGCCGTGGCCGCCTCGACGAGGGTATGAATGGACTGGCGCGAGGACACGTCGACAGTCATTGTGCTGACCTCGAAACCGGCGTTGCTCAGCACCTCGGCCGCCGCGTCGGCGTTGCCCTGATTCAGGTCCGCCAACACAACCTGCTTGCCCGCGCTGACGCGCCGGGCGATTGCCTGGCCGATCGAGCCGGCTCCGATGACAACAATGACGTCGCCCATGATGGTCTCCTGTTCCTTGGTACTTCATCCACCCTAGAAGCCTTCAACCAGGGACGGGAGGCACTGTGAGTACCTGTATCAACAGTCCCTTCCACCTTGGGATCGTGTCCTGTTGTATGGATGTGAACCTCAGCGAGCCCTTTCCTGGGCCGCCAACAACCTAGGAGCAACAATGACCACTCGCCCCAGCACCGTGCTGGTAGTCGGCGCGACCGGCAGCATCGGCCGGCTCGTCGTCGAGGAAGCGATCCGGCAGGGGCACACCACCCGGGCCCTGGTGCGCAACCCTGACAAGGCCCGGCGGCTGCCCAAGGAAGCGGAGGTCGTCGTCGGGGACGTTACCCGGCCCGAGACGCTGGCCGGCGCCGTGGAGGGGGTCGACGCCGTCGTCTTCACCCTCGGCTCGGACGGCGCCGGCAAGGTCGGTGCCGAGACTGTGGACTACGGCGGGGTACGCAACGTTCTGGCAGCCCTGGGCAATCGGACAGTCCGGTTAGCCCTAATGACCTCTATCGGCGTCACCAACCGCACCGGAGCCTACAACCGGTCCACCGAGGCCCACGACTGGAAGCGGCGTTCCGAACGGCTCGTCCGTGCCACCGGCCTGCCGTACACGATCGTGCGGCCTGGCTGGTTCGACTACAACGGGCCCGACGAACACCGGCTCGTCCTGCTCCAGGGCGACACCCGTCAGGCCGGGGACTCCAGCGACGGCGTCATTGCCCGGCGCCAGATTGCCCAGGTCCTGGTCCGCAGCCTCAACTCACCGGGCGCGGAGCGCAAAACCTTCGAGCTCGTTGCAACCGCTGGCACCGCGCCCGCGGACTTCGAGGCCCTGTTCGCCCCCCTCGCAGCGGATCCCGCCGGCGGACTCGACGGCGTGCACGATCAGCCGAACATGCCGCTGGACGGCGAGCAGCAACACGTGCGTGAGGAGCTGCGCGTACTCACGCGCTGACGCCCTGCCCCCTGGCGGTCCCAGCACCGCCCGCCCCAGCTCCGATTCTGGAGAAACGAAAGGAAACACAATGCGAGCAACCATCATGTACGCAGCCGGAGACGTGCGCGTGGAGAACGTGCCCGACCCCGTGATCCAGGATCCGACCGACGCGATCGTGCGCATCGTGAATTCGTGTATCTGCGGATCGGACCTGCATCCCTACCACGGCATGCCTGCCTCCGAGCAGGGTAGCCCGATGGGGCACGAGTTCATCGGCGTCGTCGAGGAGACGGGCAGGGACGTGTCCAGGCTGAAGAAGGGCGACTTCGTCATCGCCCCGTTCGCCTGGTCCGACGGGACCTGCGATTTCTGCCGCGAGGGCCTGCAGACCTCCTGCCGCCACGGCGGGTTCTGGGCCGCCGGCGGCATCGGCGGCGCCCAGGCCGAAGCCATCCGCGTCCCGTTCGCTGACGGCACGCTGGTCAAGGCACCGGTCGACGAGGATTCCGCGCTGCTGCCCTCCCTGCTGACCCTCTCCGATGTGTACGGCACCGGCTACCACGCCGCCATTAAGGCCGGAGTGAACGAGCGGACAACCGTCACGGTCATCGGTGACGGCGCTGTCGGCCTGATGGCGGTGCTGTCGGCCAAGCAACTGGGTGCCGAGCAGATTATTCTGATGGGCCGGCACAAGGCCCGCACCGACCTGGGCATCGAATACGGGGCCACCGACGTCGTCGCCGAGCGCGGCGAGGAAGGCATTGCCAGGGTCCGTGAGCTAGCCGGTGGCGACGGCACCCATACGGTGCTCGAGTGCGTAGGACACCGGCCGGCGTACGACCAGGCACTCGGCGTGATCCGTCCGGGCGGTGTCATCAGCCGCGTCGGCGTGCCGCAGTACGAGGATGCCCCGATCGGATTCGGCAGCATGTTCGGCCCGAACGTCACCCTCACCGGCGGCCCGGCCCCCGTCCGCGCCTACATTGAAGCCCTGCTGCCCGGTGTCCTCGACGGCACCGTGAACCCTGGCAAGGTCTTCGACCGCAGCATCAGCCTCGACGACGTGCCCGACGGCTACCGCGCCATGGACAACCGCGAATCCCTCAAGGTCCTCGTCCGCCCCTAGCGCACGTCGCCCCCACTGCTATCCCCCACGAAAGGAAGACCTCATGGCTACATGGCTCATCACAGGATGCTCGACCGGACTCGGCCGGGCTGTCGCTCAGGCAGTGCTCGCCCACGGCGACAACGCGGTCGTCACAGCACGGAACGTCACCACGGTTGACGATCTCGCGGCCGCCTTCCCCGACACGGCACTGGCCCTGCCCCTCGACGTCACCGACCGGGCACAGATCAGCTCGGTGGTGCAGCAGGCCCGGACGCGCTTCGGGGGCATCGACGTGCTCATTAACAATGCCGGCTACGGCTACCGCGCCGCGGTGGAGGAAGCGGACGACGCCGACATTCGGCAACTGTTCGACACTAACGTTTTCGGCGCAGTGGACATGATCAAAGCGGTCCTCCCGGACATGCGCGCGAAAAGGGCTGGGTCCATCCTGAACATCTCCTCCATCGGAGCGCGCATCTCACCGGCCGGCTCCGGATACTACTCGGCAACAAAGTGGGCCCTGGAGGGCCTGTCCGGATCCCTGCACAAGGAACTGCAGCCGCTGGGCATCAAGGTTACCGTCATCGAGCCCGGCGCGTTCCGCACGGACTTCGCCGGCCGCTCACTCACGCAGTCAGCGACGGCGATCGAGGACTACGCAGAGACGGCCGGGAAACGGCGCAAGGAGAACGACACGATCCACGGCACCCAGCCGGGCGACCCAGCCAAGGCGGCAGAAGCGATCCTGGCGGTCGTCAACAGTGCGAACCCGCCGTCGCTGATAGTGCTCGGCAAAGACGCTTTCGACGCATTTGCCGCCGTAGCCCAGGCAGAGCGCGCCGAGCTTGACCAATGGCGGGACCTCAGCCTCAGCACAGGCGTCGAGGGCTGAGGTACGGGCTGCGGCGGGTCAGCTACGTAAACCGCAGCTCAGAGTTCGATGGCCCAGCCTTCTTGGTAGTCACGGTGGTCTCTGTAGGGGGCTGCCATACACATCAGGACGTATTCGCTGGTGCCGTCGACTTCGCTGCGGATGTCGGTGACGAGCGGGACGTTGGCCAGCATCTGTCGTTTCGCGGCGCATTCAGCGAGGATGCGGCCGGGGTTGAACCATGCGATGTAGACCCGGTCTGTGGCTTTGCATTCGAGGTGACCGGGTGCGTGGTCGGCGCGAGCGTCGAGCACGATTCGTTCGTTGGCGGAGTAGAGGGCTGCGGTGTCGCTCCCGGGTCTACCAAACCATTCCCAGGGCGCAGGTGAGGCGGCCAGCGCGATGGCTTCGTCTTCGGCGATCCGGGCTTCGAGGAAGGCGATGATGTCCATGCCCCAATCCTGCCATCCTGCGGGCACCATTTCTGATGCCCATCACGCCCGTTATCCGCGGGCGGGTTGGAACAATTCGACCACGTTGCCGGACGGATCTTCCAGCAGGATCTGCTGACCGCCCGGACCCTTGACGATGTCGTTCCGGAACGCGAGGCCCGCAGCGCGAAGCCGGTCCACTTCGGCCGCGATATCGCTCACGATCAGGTGGATGCGGTTCCATCCCCCCGGGGCAGGCACCGTGCCATCCGGCATTGACCGCCCTGCCGAGCTGGTTGGCCCGCTCAGCAGGAGCCGCAGCCGGCCGCGTACGACGTCGGCGAATGCCGGTGCGGCCCTCATCCTGAGGGTGAATCCGAGGTGCTTTGTGTAGAAGTCGATTGCCGCGTCGACGTCGTCCACCACGTATCGGACGCTGACCATGTCCGTAAGGTCGCTGGGCATGTCTAGATCCTCTGAACTCGTTTGGGAGTACTCGATTGCGTAAAGCAGGAACTGGATTCGCGTGTTCAGTTCGTCCGCCGTGCGGACGAACACCGGGTAATTGTCCTGGTCGGCAGCCCCTTCGGCCGCCGGGTCGGGGATGCTCCAGTGCACCCTCGCAGGCGGCCCCGGGAAATCGGGGCATACCTCCCGTACGCGGTCGCAAAGGCTGATCACATAGTCGAACCGGTGCTCTGCGAACTCACTCAGATGCTTGGAGCGGGCGCCGCTAATGTCAATGCCGCGCTCACGCATCACGCGTACGGCGTTGGGGTGCAGGTCCTTGGGGTGACTGCCCGCACTGACGGCTTCGATTTGGGAGCCGCCGAGGCTGGCCAAGATCGCCTCGGCCATCTGGGATCGGGCGCTGTTTCCCGTACACAGGAACAACACACGAACGCGTGGCTGAACCGGCTGAAGGCCAGGACCGCCCGCGGGCGGTGTCAGCACAGCGGGAACCAGCCGTAGGCCGGGGTGAAGCGCCGCACCGGCTTCGGCGAGCCGTTCGCGATACAAAGCCAGGTTGAGGCTGCAGTACGTGTCACGTCCGTCGGCCGAGCTGCGCCGCATGGTCAATCAATATATTTTGATTGATTTGCGCCGATTTGATGCCGGCCGGTAGGCGCTATGGGGAGAGGCACCAAACGCAGGACGACGACGGTAGGACATCCCGCCGTCGTCCACTTTGCATGCGGTTCTGAGCCCTGTTCGTCGGAAGCGCCCCGGGGTTACGATGCCGTGTGACCTTCACCCACGGCTACGCGGACAACGACGGCCTTCTCATGTACTACGAGGTCCACGGCCGGGTGGTGCCCGGCCAGCCGCCGCTGCTCCTCATCCCGGGAGGCGGCTCCACCATCGGCACCAACTTCAGCGAACTCATCCCGCTGCTGGCCGAACAGCGCCAGGTGATTGCCGTTGAGGAGGAGGGCCATGGCCGCACCCAGCCGACCCGCTGCCCCCTCACCGCCGGGAACTCCGCCGGCGACATCCTCGCCGTTTTGGAGCAGCTCAACGTGGAAACCGTGGATGTGCTGGGATTCAGCGCCGGCGGCCACACCGCCATCGCGCTGGCACTAGGGCATCCCGCCGCGGTCCGGCGCCTCATCGCCGCCTCTACGTTTGTGAGCCGCGATGCCGTGCCGGACGAGTTCTGGGACGGCATGGCGAAGGCCACCCTGGACGACATGCCCGACACCTACAAGGATGCCGACCGCAGTCTCAATCCCGAACCGGGCCACCTGGAGCGACTCTTCGAACTGGACAGCCGGCGCATCCTGGACTTCGCCGGCTGGTCCGACGACGAGCTGCGCACCATCAAAGCCTCCACGCTGGTGGTGAGCGCAGACCGCGACGTTGCCACTGCCGAGCACGCCGCGAGGATTGCCAGCGTCATCCCGGGCGCCCGCCTGCTGGTCATCCCCGGTGGCCACGGCGATTACCTCGGGGAGCTGGCGGCCAGTGCCGGGGACCTCCGGACGATGCATGCCACAGTCCCGTTCCTGCTGCGGTTCCTCGACGACTGAGTCTTGTTGTAGGGGAGCGGCACCCAAAGCAAGCGGACGACGGCGGAACGTCCCGCCGTCGTCCGCTTTGCTGCCCTGCTGGCGGCTTTCTCGAGGCTGCAAAAGGACTCATTTGACGTATATTTTGCATCCAGGCCGGAGAGCAGATAATGTGTGAGCCGTGTCACCCACCAGTGGCACGGCTTATGATCTGCGGCGGGAGAGTCCTGCCGGTACGTTCAGCAGGCGCCGTAGGAGCAAATCCTCCCCAGGAATCTCTCAGGCCCACGTACCGCCGCGGCAAGGCAACTCTGGAAAGCAGTCCGGGAAACCGGGCTCACCGACGGTGCAAGTGGCGCCTGCTAACAGCAGGCAAAGCGGAAACTCTCAGGTCCAATACAGAGCGGGGAGGAACCCGAATCATCGTGGCACTCCAGTGCCACCTGAATTATGGAGTTCCTCACATGACGATCCAGTCGTCCCCGTCCACATTCGCAGACCGCCACATCGGCGCCCGCCGCCAAACAGACATCGACACCATGCTCAAGGCTGTCGGCTACGACAGCGTGGATGGCCTCGTCGACACTGCAGTCCCCGATTCCATCCGCCAGGAAAAGCCTCTCAGCCTGGACAGCGCCCTCAGCGAAGTTGAAGTGCTCGCCGGGCTGCGCAAGCTGGCTTCCAAGAACAAGACGGCCGTGCAGATGATCGGCCAGGGCTACTACGACACCGTCACGCCGCCGGTCATCCGCCGCAACATCCTCGAAGCCCCGGCCTGGTACACGGCCTACACGCCGTACCAGCCGGAAATCTCCCAGGGCCGGCTCGAGGCGCTGCTGAACTTCCAGACCATGGTCCAGGACTTGACGGCACTGCCGGTCGCCAACGCGTCCCTGCTGGACGAGGCCACCGCCGTCGCCGAAGCCGTGTTGCTGATGCGCCGCGCCAACAAGAACAAGACGGCCCGCGACGGCAAGACCGTTATCGACGCCGACTGCCTGCCGCAGACCATCGCCATCGTGCAGGGCCGCGCCGAAGCACTTGGTTTCGAGGTGGAGGTTGCCGACCTGTCCCAGGGCCTGCCCGACGGTGACATCAACGGGGTCGTACTCCAGCAGCCCGGGGTTTCCGGCCGGGTGTGGAACCAGTCCGGTGTGATTGCAGAGGCGAAGGAACGGGGCGCGCTGGTCACCGTGGCAGCCGACCTTCTGGCCCTGACGCTGATTACCCCTCCCGGTGAGCAGGGCGCCGACATCGCCGTCGGCTCCACGCAGCGACTGGGCGTCCCGCTGTTCTTCGGCGGCCCGCACGCGGCCTACATGGCGGTGCGCGAAGGCATGGAACGCACGCTGCCTGGCCGTATAGTCGGCGTCTCCAAGGACAACGCCGGCGTCCCCGCCTACCGCCTGGCCCTGCAGACGCGCGAGCAGCATATCCGCCGCGAAAAGGCCACCTCCAACATCTGCACCGCGCAGGCCCTGCTGGCCATCGTCTCCTCGATGTATGCCGTCTACCACGGCCCCGACGGCCTGAAGGCGATTGCCGAGACCGTCCACAACAACGCCAGGGCCCTCGCCGCCACGTTGAAGGTCGCTGGCCGGGAACTGGTCAGTGAATCCTTCTTCGACACCGTCACGGTCCGCGTGCCCGGCAAGGCCCGGAAGGTCATTACCGCTGCCGAGGCCCGGGGCATCAACCTGCGCTTTATCGATGCGGACACGGTTGGCGTGTCAGTCGATGAGACGACGACGGCGGAGGTCCTCTCCGCGGTGGTCGTCGCCTTTGGCGCCGGTCCGGTGGTGGCGGCCAAGGGTTTCGAACTGCCCGAGACTGTGCTGCGTTCTTCCGATTTCCTGCAGCACCCGGTGTTTAACACCCACCGCTCCGAGACCCAACTGCTGCGCTACATCCGCAAGCTCTCGGACCGGGACCTCGCCCTGGACCGCACCATGATCCCGCTGGGCTCGTGCACCATGAAGCTGAACGCCACCGCCGAGATGGAGGCCATCTCCTGGCCGGAGTTCGCCTCCATCCACCCGTTCGCCCCGGATTCCCAGACCGAAGGCTGGCGGGAACTGATCGGCGGCCTGGAAGCCGACCTCGCCGAAATCACCGGCTACGACCAGGTGTCCATCCAGCCGAACGCCGGTTCCCAGGGCGAGCTTGCGGGCCTGCTGGCAATCCGCGGCTACCACCTCTCCCGCGGCGACGACCAGCGCAACGTGTGCCTGATCCCGGCCTCGGCCCACGGCACCAACGCGGCCTCCGCCGTCCTGGCCGGAATGAAGGTTGTTGTAGTCGCCACGGCGGCCGACGGCACGATCGACCACGCCGACCTCAACGCCAAAATCGAGGCCAACAAGGACGTCCTGTCCGCGATCATGATCACCTACCCGTCCACCCACGGCGTGTACGACGCCGATGTGCGTGAGGTCTGTGACTCGGTGCATGCGGCCGGCGGCCAGGTCTACGTCGACGGCGCCAACCTCAACGCCCTCGTGGGGCTCGCCCAGCCTGGCAAGTTCGGCGGCGACGTGTCCCACCTGAACCTGCACAAGACCTTCTGCATCCCGCACGGCGGCGGCGGCCCGGGCGTCGGTCCGGTCGCTGCCAAGGCCCACCTGGCGCCGTTCATGCCGGGCGACGCCAACAAGGCCGCTCACGAGGCAGGGCATGGTGTGGCGATCTCGGCTTCGCGCTTCGGCTCGGCCGGTGTGCTGCCCATCTCCTGGGCCTACGTGAAGCTCATGGGCGGGGAGGGCCTGACTGAGGCCACCAAGTCTGCGCTGCTCGCGGCGAACTACATTGCTTCCCGCCTGAACGAGTTCTTCCCGGTGCTGTACACCGGCGAAGGCGGACTCGTGGCGCACGAGTGCATCCTGGACCTGCGAGAACTGACGGCCAGGACCGGCGTCACCGCGGAAGACGTGGCCAAGCGCCTGATCGACTACGGCTTCCACGCGCCCACCCTGGCGTTCCCCGTTGCCGGCACGCTGATGGTGGAACCCACCGAGTCCGAGGACCTCGCGGAGATCGACCGCTTCATCGACGCGATGATCACCATCCACGCCGAGATCGAACAGGTCGCCGCCGGGGACTTCACACTCGCGGACAGCCCGCTGCGCAATGCACCGCACACCGCTGCCGCCGTCATCAGCACCGACTGGGCCCGCAAGTACCCACGCGAGCAGGCTGTCTTCCCGGTCCCGACGCTGAAGCAGGACAAGTACTTCCCTCCGGTAGGCCGGATCGACGGCGCGGCAGGGGACCGCAACCTGGTCTGCTCCTGCCCACCTCTTTCCGAGTTTGAAAACTAAGGATTTCTGATGACTGAGAACTACACCGCGCTCTACGAAGAGCACAAGAAGGCCGGCGCCTCCTTCACCGACTTCGGCGGCTGGCAGATGCCCCTGAAGTACTCCTCTGAGCTGGCCGAGCACCACGCCGTGCGCAACGCTGCCGGCCTGTTCGACCTCTCCCACATGGGCGAAGTCTGGGTCACCGGCCCGGACGCCGCAGCCTTCCTGGACTACGCGCTGGCCGGCAAGCTGTCGGCGGTTGCCGTCGGCAAGGCCAAGTACTCGCTGATCTGCCAGGAAGACGGCGGCATCATCGACGACCTGATCTCCTACCGCCGCGGGGAGGAAAAGTACCTCGTGGTGCCGAACGCCGGCAACGCCGTCGTGGTCGCCGCCGCCCTGGCCGAACGGGCCGCCGGCTTCGACGTCAAGGTGGAGGACGTTTCTGCCGAGACGTCCCTGATCGCCGTCCAGGGACCGAACGCAGAAAGCATTCTGCTGGCGCTGGTCCCGGGCGAGCAGCACCCGTTCGTTACGGAGCTCAAGTACTACGCCGCCGTCGAGGTCGAAATCAACGGACAGGAACTGCTGCTGGCCCGCACCGGGTACACCGGCGAGGACGGCTTCGAGATCTACATTCCCAACGAGGACGCAGCAGGCCTGTGGGCGGCATTGCTGGAGATTGGCGCCGGGCACGGGCTCATCCCCGCCGGCCTCGCCTGCCGCGACTCCTTGCGGCTGGAAGCCGGCATGCCGCTCTACGGCAACGAGCTCTCCCGTGAAGGCAACCCTTATGCCGCAGGCCTGGGCCCGGTTGTCTCCCTCGCCAAGGAATCCGACTTCATCGGCAAGGCGGCCCTGAGCGAACTCAAGGCAGCCGGCACCGGCTCCACCACTGGCCGCAAACTGGTGGGCCTCAAGGGCCTGGGCCGCCGTGCCGGCCGCGGCCGCTACCCGGTCCTCAAGGAAGGCAACGTCATAGGCGAAGTCACCTCCGGCCAGCCCAGCCCCACCCTCGGCTACCCGGTCGCGATGGCCTACGTCGACGTCGAACACGCTGCGCCGGGCACCGCCCTGGACATCGACCTGCGCGGCAAGGCAGAGCCGTTCGAAGTCGTCGCACTGCCTTTCTACAAGCGCGAAAAGTAAGTCCCGTACCGTCGGGACCGGCATCCTCCGCGTGCTCGGTCGCGTAGACGCCCGCTGAGCGGACGTGACGCTCCCTTAGACGCACGCTTCCGGATGTCGGACCCCGACGGAGCCACCATAAAGGGCGCCTTCGAAAGCCAAGGGTGCTGGGGTTTACGGCCTGCCGCTGGTTGAGCTTGTCGAAACCGAGGCCACAGCAAGCTCGATCATTGGGGGTTGAGCTTGCCGACCCCCGCAGCCGAACCACCAGATTTCAAACGTAAGGAAAAAACATGAGCAAGGTTGTTGCTGAACTGAAGTACTCCGCAGAGCACGAATGGGTTGCTGCTGACGGGTCGGGCCCTGTGGGGATTGGTATCTCCGCCGTGGCTGCCGATGCGCTCGGCGACATTGTGTACGTGGACCTGCCCGAGGTCGGCTCGGCCGTGACCGCGGGGGAGACCTGCGGCGAGGTGGAGTCCACCAAGTCCGTCTCGGACCTTTATGCACCGGTGACGGGCGAGGTTGTCGAGATCAATGACGACGTCGTTTCGGATCCGGCGCTGATCAACAGCGATCCGTATGGTGCCGGCTGGCTGTTCAAGGTCGCCGTGACCGAAGAGGGCCCGCTCATGTCGGCCGAGGAATACGCTTCAAAGAACGGCGGCGAGCTGTGAGCGGGGCAAGCGCTGCAACGGCAACCTTCGAAGCCGTAGCGTCCGCGAGCCTGAACGCCACTCTCGCCGAACTGGATCCGGAGATCGCCGCGAAGATCGACGACGAACTGACCCGCCAGCGCACCGGTTTGGAAATGATCGCCTCGGAGAACCACACCGCCGCTGCCGTGATGCAGGCGCAGGGCTCCGTGCTGACGAACAAGTACGCCGAGGGCTACCCGGGCAAGCGCTACTACGGCGGCTGCGAGCACGTTGACGTGATCGAGCAGCTCGCCATCGACCGGGTCAAGGCCCTGTTCGGCGCCGAATACGCCAACGTCCAGCCGCACTCCGGCGCGCAGGCCAACGCCTCGGTCATGCACGCCCTGATCCGCCCGGGCGACACCATCATGGGCCTGAACCTGGCGCACGGCGGTCACCTGACCCACGGCATGAAGATCAACTTCTCCGGCCGGCTCTACAACGTGATCCCTTACCAGGTCCGCGAGGACGACCACCGGATCGACATGGCAGAGGTCGAACGCCTGGCCCAGGAGCACAAGCCGCAGCTGATCGTCGCCGGCTGGTCCGCGTACGCCCGCCAGCTGGACTTCGCCGAGTTCCGCCGGATCGCTGACTCCGTGGGGGCCTACCTGATGGTGGACATGGCGCACTTTGCCGGCCTCGTGGCCGCGGGGCTGCACCCGTCCCCGGTCCCGCACGCCCACGTCACCACCTCCACCACGCACAAGACCCTCGCCGGTCCGCGCGGCGGCATCATCCTGTCCAACGACGCCGATATCGCCAAGAAGATCAACTCCGCGGTGTTCCCGGGCCAGCAGGGCGGACCCCTGGAGCACGTCATCGCCGGCAAGGCAGTGGCGTTCAAGATCGCCGCCTCGGCCGAGTTCAGGGAACGCCAGGAGCGCGTGCTGGCCGGCGCCCGGATCCTGGCCGAGCGCCTGGTCCAGCCGGACGTCACCGCCAAGGGGATCAACGTGATCTCCGGCGGTACCGACGTGCACCTGGTCCTCGTGGACCTGCGCAACTGCGAGCTCAACGGCCAGGAAGCCGAGGACCGCCTCGCGGAAATCGACATCACGGTCAACCGCAACGCCGTCCCGTTCGACCCGCGCCCGCCGATGGTCACCTCGGGGCTGCGGATCGGCACCCCGGCGCTGGCGACCCGCGGTTTCGGCGAGGCTGCGTTCACGGAGGTAGCGGACATCATCGCCGAGGCCTTGATCGCCGACGCTGGCGCAGACCTGTCCGGACTGCGCTCCAGGGTAGAGGCACTCGCCGAAGCCCACCCGCTGTACCCGTCTGTCGCCAGCCTCGCAGGTTGATCTTGTCCGTCGCTGGTTGAGCTTGTCGAAACCAGCGTCCCCGGCTCCGGGGCTGGCGGGCCCCAGTTTTCACGCGTGCTCGCTCGTACCTCGCTTAGACGCACGCTTTCGAAAACCGCGGTCAGCCGGCCCCTCGGAGGGGCCCGTCGCCTTGGTGACGGGGCAGCGGCGACTGGCCGGGCATCCGGCAGCATGCGTCTAAGGGAGCGTCACGTCCGCACAGCGGGCGTCTTCGCGACCGAGCACGCGGAGGAATCCGGCCAGGCGCCACCCATCCCGACTACATCCCCGCCCGACCACTTACCTAGTTAGGAACCGACAATGGCTGTTGGAGTCTTTGACCTCTTCTCCATCGGAATAGGCCCGTCCAGTTCACACACGGTGGGCCCCATGCGTGCTGCCGCGGTGTTTGCCGAGGAGCTTAAGGCTTCCGGAGACCTGGACCGGGTGGCGTCGTTGCGGGTGGACCTGTACGGTTCGCTGGCGGCCACGGGCCACGGCCACGGCACCATGACCGCGATCCTGCTCGGCCTCGAAGGCCTGCTCGGCCTCGAAGGCTTCCACCCGGA
>NZ_JBFTZQ010000045.1:0-21473 GCF_056406715.1 Arthrobacter sp. P1_B11 | reverse complement strand
CAACCTCGGCAACACCACCGGCGCAGGCACCGAAACCATCCCCGCAGCGGACGCCCTCGTCGACGTCAACCTCGGCGAAACGCGTCTCCTGGGCGATGGCGGCGCGGCAGCCGAAGGCACCGTCGACGCCACCGTCGACGTCAACCTCGGCAACACCACCGGCGCAGGCACCGAAACCATCCCCGCAGCSRACGCCMYCGTCGACGTCAACCTCGGCGAAACGSGTCTCCTGGGCGATGGCGGCGCGGCAGCCGAAGGCACCGTCGACGTCACCCTTGGCACCGGGACGGGTACTTCCCTTGGTCTGGGTATCGACCTTGGCGTCCACCTCGGTACTGACACGGGCACCACACCCCCTGCGTCAGATCCCACGGACGGATCCGGAACGGGATCCGATCCTGCAGACGGATCCGGAACGGACGCCGGCACCACCGACGGCACCGGCACCCCGGACCCCGGCACCGGCGGAACCGGCACCGGCACCTCGGACCCCGGCACCGGCACCACCGACAGCTCCGGCACCGCAACGGGATCGGACTCCGGAGCCCTTGCCACCGGCGGGACCGGATCCGGAATCGTTGTCCTGCCTGCGGGTTCAATGACAACGGACTCGTCAATGGCAGCCAACACGTCCGCGGCAGCCATGGGCTCCGGCCAGACAGTAGGCGCCACGCAGTCCCTCGCCAACACCGGCGCAGACGCTGGCCTGCTGCCCCTCGCCCTCGCACTCCTTGCCATCGGAATGCTGATGGTCATCCGGAGGAAGAAGGCATAGCCCCCTGAAGGAATAATCAGCCGGGACCGCGCGTCCGGGCTGAGCACAACGGACCCATATCGGCGGTCCGGCTTCGACTGGTCCTTGGACGCTCCGAAGCCGGACTGCCGATAAGGCCGTGTCCGGGGCTGGCCCGTTCGGGGCATCCCCTGCGGCATCTCGGCGTCCTCCGCTCCGCGCGCGTATTACCCTTAACGGGACCCACTGCGGATAAGGACGGCAAAGTGTTGGAAGATTCGCCCAGCGGGATGACGGCTGATGTGCTGGACGGCCGCTACAGGCTCGGAGAAATAATTGGCCGCGGAGGCATGTCATCGGTCTACACGGCCCGGGACGAGAACCTCGGCAGGGACGTGGCGCTGAAGCTCTTCGCTCCTCAGGCTGCTGACGCGGATGAGCTCAAGCGTCAGGAAGCCGAGATCAAGCTGCTCGCCACGCTCAACCATCCGAGCCTCGTGACACTGTTCGACGCCGGCGTGGACACCCGTGTGCCTGACCAGCCGCGGCCGTTCCTCACGATGGAACTCGTGGCGGGCCAGGACCTTCGGGGCCGCCTCCGCCACAGCCGGGTTCCGCTCGAGGAGCTGGCCGTGATCGGAGCCGGGGTCGCCGACGCGCTGGCGTATGTGCACGGTCTGGGCATCATCCACCGCGATATCAAACCGGCCAATATCCTTCTCGTACAGGTGCGCCCGGGAGAACCAGTGCGGCCCAAGCTGACCGACTTCGGCATCGCCCGGATCGTCGACGGCACCCGGCTCACGGCGACCGGTACCATGGTGGGCACCGCGGCGTACCTGAGCCCGGAACAGGCCATGGGCTCGCCGCTGTCGCCGGCCACGGACATCTACTCCCTGGGCCTCGTGCTGCTGGAATGCATCAAGGGAACCGTGGAATATCCGGGCAGCGCAGTGGAATCAGCGGTTGCCCGGCTGCACCGCGCACCCGAGCTTCCCGCGGACCTCCCGGCAGAGTGGCAGCACCTTCTGGCCTCCATGACAGCCCTCGATCCACTGGACAGACCCACCGCCGCAGACCTGGAGGTCGCTCTGCGCCAGGCCCTGGTTTCGCCGGAATCCGTGCCGGGCGACGTGGCCGAGGAGCATACCCGTGTCCTGCCCGCCCTGCCGTCGCGGCTGCCGTCGTCAGTGCTTCCGGAAGGCTACGCCCAGACCGAAGAGCCCGCTGAAGACACTGCCACCGCACGGCAGAACAGCGACACACGCCGGGACGGCAAGAGGCCCAGCCGGCGCGTCTGGCTGGCGTCCGCCGTCGCCGCTGCCGCCCTGCTCGCCGGTGGAGCGGCGGTGACCGCCGCCGTAATGGCCCCAAAAACGCCCGACGTCGTGACGTATCCCAAGGTGACCGGAACCATGGGTGATCATCTCGCTGAGCTGCAAAAGAGCGTTCAGCCGTGATCCCGCACGCCGGGTTGCGCCCGCAGGGCATCCGGCGGAGCAGCGCGTTGTCGGCTCTCGCCGCCGGCGCGCTTGCCGTCAGCCTTGCGGGCTGCGGCGGCACTGCCGCGGAGTTGGAGACCGCTGCCGCGGGGCAACTGCAGCAGCGCGTGCTGGCTGTCACCAAGGCAGCCGCGGGGAAGAATCCGGCCGCCGCACTCAAGTCCCTTGACCAGCTGACGTTGGAGCTCGACGCCGCCGCTGCCGCCGGCCAGGTTTCCTTCCGGCGCCACCAGAGCATCACGGTGGCCGTCAACGCGGTGCGCGCCGACCTCGCGGCCGTGCAGGCGGCCACGAAGGCCACGGCCAAGGCCGCTCCTCCCGCGTCTCCCGCAACGACTTCACCGGTTGTCGTCTCCCCGGCGCCCGCGCCGGCCACCGGCGGACAGCCGGGCTCCGGGCAGGGCAAGTCAGGGCAGGGCGAAAAGGGCAAGGGATCGGACAAAGGCAAGGGGTAGTCTGCGCGACGTCGCCGGTCAGCGCAGTTTAAGAGCCGGGCAGGCAGGAACGCACGACGGCGGTGCTTCCTGCCTGCCCGGCCTTCAGCAGGCAGCTGGCCTGTTAAGTGTTCTGCGGTCCTGCGGCAGACGCCGGGAAACGCTCCCACGTCCGGTGCGCTGCCAGCAGTTCCTGGATAGTGGGCAGGACATCTTCCGGACCGTCGCCCAGCACTACGCCGGCTGCGTCCTCCGTGATGCTGGCTGCATCCACTCCCGCGGCACCTGATCCCCATGCCCCGATTGCCTTGGCATGACGGAAGGCCTCAGACAGCAGGAGCACCACCCGGGGATCAAGCGAGGCACCCGGTTCGCCGGCCTTGGCATCGAGCCCCGGCTCAGCATTGTCGGCGGGGGCGCCGGAGCCCGCCACAACGACTGCGTCGAACTCCGTGGAGCGCGCGGTGAGATAGGTCCGCTGAACCGGGATCCCGCCGTCGTTCTCCGCGCCGAGGGTTCCTCCCACGGGCGCGATCACCAGCGGAACGATTCCGGCGGCGTGAAGGGTCTTGCGTGCTGCGCGCACGGAATCAAGATCGCTGGATCCGTCCGCGACGATACCCACTACCCGGCCGGCAACGGGCCAGGTCTGCCCGAGCTGGGACAGGGCTGGGCTCGGATCCGCGTCAGGCACTGCCTCAGTGGCCTCGGGCGCCGGCATGCCAAGTCCCTGCGCCACCGCCGCGCACAGCCTGGAATCGATATTGGCCAGGGCAAGCAGCTGCCGCTCCCGGATCACCTTCTCGTAGCACTTGCCCAGTTCGAACGTATACGCCTGGATCACGTGCTCCTGCTCCACCGGCGTCAGGCTGCGGAAGAACAGCCGCGGCTGGCTGAAATGGTCGTCAAAGCTCGCCGGAGACTTCCGCTCCTTGATGGCCTCCGCAATCGCTTCCGGAACCTCCGCGAACGCGCCCAGATCCTGCCCGGCTTTGAAGGGGCACCCGCCGTCCAGCGAATTCGGCCGGTACGGGGCGACTCCCCCGTGAACGGCCGTCTGGTGCATGCCGTCCCGCAGCATGTCGTTCACGGGAGCCTGCGGACGGTTAATGGGGATCTGGCCGAAGTTGGGACCGCCAAGCCGGGAGATCTGCGTGTCAAGGTAGGAGAACAGCCGGACCTGAAGGAGCGGATCGTTGGTGACATCGATTCCGGGAACCAGGTGGCCGGGGTGGAAAGCAACCTGCTCTGTCTCCGCAAAGTAGTTGACCGGGTTGGCGTTGAGTGCCATGAGACCGATGGGCTGCACGGGCGCGAGTTCCTCGGGCACGAACTTCGTGGGGTCCAGGAGGTCGATCCCCTCGAACATCTGATCTTCGGTGTCCGGGAAAGTCTGGATTCCCAGCTCCCACTCCGGGTAGGCGCCTGCCTCGATGGCGTCGGCAAGATCCCTGCGGTGGAAGTCGGGGTCCATGCCGTTGATGATCTGGGCTTCTTCCCAGACCAGAGAGTGCACGCCCTGCTTGGGCTTCCAGTGGAATTTGACGAGCGTGGTGCCGCCCTCGGCATCCACCAAGCGGAAAGTGTGAACGCCGAAACCTTCCATGGTCCGGTAGGAACGCGGGATACCGCGGTCGGACATGTTCCACATCGTGTGCGCCTGGGCCTCAGTGTGAATCGAGACGAAGTCCCAGAAGGTGTCGTGGGCGCTCTGGGCCTGCGGGATCTCGCGGTCCGGGTGCGGTTTGGCCGCGTGGACAACGTCCGGGAACTTGATGCCGTCCTGGATGAAGAACACCGGGATGTTGTTGCCGACAAGGTCGTAGGTGCCTTCGTCGGTGTAGAACTTGGTGGAGAATCCCCGGGAGTCCCGCACCGTATCTGCGGACCCCCTCGAGCCCAGGACGGTGGAGAACCTCACGAACACGGGGGTCTCCACGTCCTTGGCCAGGAAGCCCGCCCGGGTGATTTTGGCAGCCGTTCCATACGACCTGAAGATTCCGTGCGCGCCGGCGCCACGGGCGTGGACGACCCGCTCGGGGATCCGCTCGTGGTCGAAATGCGTGATTTTCTCGCGGAGATGGTGATCCTGCAGCAGGATGGGACCACGCGAGCCTGCCTTCAGGGAATGGTCAGTGTCGCTGAGCCGCAGTCCTTGCGCGGTCGTAAGGTACTGGCCGGACTGCGCCCGGGAATTGGCTGGGGCGCCGGTGGGGGTGCCGGTTGGGGACACTGCCTCGGGCCCCTGTTGGTCAGGCTTGGGAGGTAACGGCTCCCGGGACGTTGTGGGCTCCTCGGCGCTGGGAGGCTCGGGAGCGGGCGCACCAGGGATATTGATGTTGGTCTCTGCTGACATGAAATGCTCCTTCTATCTTGGACAGCCTTGGCAAGATTCGGCACACAATAGAAAAGCTAAGCCTGCTTAGCACTCTATGGAATATGCCTTCAGGCCACAACCGAGGTCCGTTTTTCGATGGACGCCGTCTTGGTCAGCAAAGGTACTGTCTCTCTTCAATTGCATCGCGCTTCGGACTAGCTTGGAGATGTTCCACCGAACGTGCAGCTATCAGAACCGCGGGCTGACCGCCCGCTCCCTGAAGGAGTGAACTACGCATGGCAACTGTTCAGGAATCCATCGACGTCGATGTCCCCGTGACCAAGGCCTACAACCAATGGACGCAGTTCGAGGACTTCCCGCACTTCATGAGCGGCGTTGACGCGGTGCGCCAGCTCGATGACACCACCGTTCATTTCGAGACAAGCATCGCCGGCGTCAAGCGTGAATACGACGCCCAGATCACCGTGCAGGAGCCTGACCAGCGTGTCAGCTGGGAGAGCCTGAACGAGCCCCGCAACGCAGGAACCGTATGGTTCGAGTCCCTGGGACCTGAGCAGACCAAGGTCAATGTCGAACTCACCTGGGAACCGGATTCCGCGGTGGAGAAGGCTGGCGCCGCCCTGGGCCTGGATTCCCGCCAGGTTGCCTCGGACCTGAAGAAGTTCAAGAAATACATCGAGAGCCAGGACTCCGAAACCGGCGCGTGGCGTGAAAGTGTCCGCGACGGCGACGTCGAAGACACAGCCGGGCCAACGGGTACCGCTGCGGCCGCCGGAGGGGCCGGGGCTGCCGGAGTAGCCGGGGCTGCCGGAGTAGCCGGGGCTTCCGGCGCTGGAGTGGGGGCGGCCGGCGCTGCTCCGGCCGGTAGCTACGGGACAGACGACGACGGCACGGGCTATGCGGCCGGACCCGGAATGGACGCGACCCCCGGCCGCACCTACGAATCCGGTGACGGCTACGACACCGCAGCCACCGAAAGGCCGGTGGATGCGGATCCTGACATGGCGGTCGACGCCCCCTATGGCGACACGGAAGCAGGTGAGCCCCGGATAGACACCAGGGGTGACACCCGGCGGGACGAAACCCCGGACCGCTAACCGGTTCGTCCGGCCCGGCTGAGCCGGCCGGGCTAACCCGGACGGTCAGAACAAACTAAAGCAGAAGCGCCCCGCCMCTCGAGTGGCGGGGCGCTCCTGATCTGTTGAGAGTGTAGGCGCTAGCTCAGGCTCGCGACAACCTTGTTGAGCGTCGCGGACGGACGCATGACAGCAGCGGCCTTCTCTGCGTCCGGGCGGTAGTAGCCACCAATGTCCACGGGCGAACCCTGGACGCTCAGCAGTTCGGAAACAATGGCGTCCTCGTTGGAGGCGAGGGCCTCGGCGATGGCGGAGAAGGACGCTGCCAGTTCGCCATCCTCGGTCTGCTTGGCCAGCTCCTGCGCCCAGTACAGGGCCAGGTAGAAGTGGCTGCCGCGGTTGTCGAGTTCACCGACCTTGCGCTTCGGGGACTTGTTCTCCAGCAGGAACGTGCCGGTTGCACGGTCCAGCGTGTCCGCGAGCACCTGTGCACGGGCGTTGTCAGTGGACGTGGCCAGGTGCTCGAAGCTGACAGCGAGGGCCAGGAATTCGCCGAGGCTGTCCCAGCGGAGGTGGTTTTCGTTCAGCAGCTGCTGGACGTGCTTCGGAGCGGATCCGCCTGCCCCGGTCTCGAAAAGGCCGCCGCCGTTGATCAGCGGAACCACGGAGAGCATCTTGGCGCTGGTACCAAGTTCGAGGATCGGGAAGAGGTCCGTCAGGTAGTCGCGCAGCACGTTGCCGGACACGGAGATGGTGTCCTCGCCCTTGCGGATGCGCTCCAGGGTGAAGGCCGTGGCCTTGTCCGGAGACATGATCTCGATCTGCAGGCCCTCAGTGTCGTGCTCCTTGAGGTATTCACGGACCTTTTCGATGAGCTTGGCGTCGTGGGCGCGGTCTTCGTCCAGCCAGAAGACGGCAGGTGTGTTGGACGCGCGGGCGCGGGTCACGGCCAGCTTGACCCAGTCGCGGATCGGCAGGTCCTTGGTCTGGCAGGCGCGCCAGATGTCACCCGGGGCCACCTCGTGCTCGACCAGGACCGCTCCGGAACCGTCAACGATCTGGACCTTGCCGGGGACCTGGATCTCGAAGGTCTTGTCGTGGCTGCCGTACTCCTCTGCGGCCTGGGCCATGAGGCCGACGTTCGGCACCGTGCCCATGGTGGTGGGGTCGAAGGCACCATTGGCACGGCAATCGTCGATGACAACCTGGTAGATGCCGGCGTAGGAGCTGTCCGGGAGAACTGCCAGAGTGTCGGCTTCCTTGCCGTCCGGTCCCCACATGTGGCCGGAGCTGCGGATCATGGCCGGCATCGAGGCGTCCACGATGATGTCGCTCGGGACGTGCAGGCTGGTGATGCCCTTATCAGAATCGACCATGGCCAGCGCCGGGCCTTCTTCCAGGCCCTTCTTGATCGCGGCCTGGACGCCCTCGCGGACGTCCTCCGGAAGGTCTTCAAGCCCGTTGAGGACCGCGGCAAGTCCGTTGTTGGGGCTGATGCCGGCGGCGGCGAGCTGCTTGCCGTAGGTGTCGAACAGTTCGGAGAAGTAGGCCTTGACCACGTGGCCGAAGATGATGGGGTCCGAGACCTTCATCATGGTGGCCTTCAGGTGTGCCGAGAAGAGCACGCCTTCTTCCTTGGCGCGCACCACCTGGGCCGCGAGGAACTCGTCGAGGGCCGCGGCGCGCATCACGGTGCCGTCGATCACTTCGCCGGCGAGGACGGGGAACGCCTTCTTGAGGACCTTGACCGTGCCGTCTTCGCGGACCAGCTGGATCTCGATGGTGCCGTCAGCCGGGATCACCACGGTCTTTTCGTTGGAACGGAAGTCATTTTCTTCCATGTGCGCAACGTTGGTTTTCGACTCGGAAGACCATGCGCCCATGGAGTGTGGGTTCTGGCGGGCGTAGTTTTTCACGGACAGCGGAGCGCGGCGGTCGGAGTTGCCCTCGCGCAGGACCGGGTTCACGGCGGAGCCCTTGATCTTGTCGTAGCGGGAGCGGATGACGGTCTCTTCATCGGAGGACGGGTTGTCCGGGTAGTCCGGCAGGTTGTAGCCCTTGGCCTGCAGCTCTGCGATGGCGGCCTTCAGCTGCGGCACGGAGGCGCTGATGTTGGGAAGTTTGATGATGTTGGCTTCCGGCTTCTTCGCCAGGCCCCCGAGCTCAGCCAGGGCGTCGCCGATCTGCTGCTCTTCGGTGAGGTAGTCGCCAAAGACAGCGATGATGCGGCCGGCCAGCGAAATGTCGCGGGTCTCCACCTGCACACCTGCCGTGGAAGCGAAAGCCTCAACGATCGGCAGGAACGAATATGTAGCCAACATCGGCGCTTCGTCGGTGTGGGTATAGATAATTTTGGCCATGCTCGGGCGTCTCCCTGGAGGTCGGCTTGTATATGGAATCCGGTCTATTTCACCAACCTTTAACTTACCCGAGGACGCCGCGTTGAACCCCACCCGAGCGGCCGGATCCCGTTCCGTGACCTCACGCCACGCCCCCAAGGTGACCAATCCCATTGTCCCCAGCCCGGCGGACCTTTATCTTTAGGTCATGGAAGAAAACCGCTTAGGCGGCTGAACGTCATTCAGTAACCCCTTGCGGCAGGGGCAGAGCGCATTACCCCTACCTGGAATACATAACTTGAAATGTCTATCTACAGAGCTTGTCATACCCGGGTAGGTTCAATCCGTCACTCGGCGGGCAGCACCATCGCCCGCCCCACCCCGATCGGTAGGACCACAATGACGAGCACAAAGTCTCTGGCCACTAGCCTCATAAGCCTTTCAGCAGGCTTGCTGCTGGCGCTGTCCGCAGCTGGCGGCGCAACGGCCTCTCCTTCAAAGTCGCAGGATTCGGGCCAGCCGCAGGTCGCCACCTCCACCGTCGCGAGTGCAACCACCACCGTCTCGGGTGCAACCACGGCAGGTTATTGGACGCCCGAGCGCATGCGCGCCGCCATTCCCGGCGATGTGCTGGCTGACCGGGCGGTTGCCCGGCAAAACTCCAAAGGCACCAATTCCGGCCCCAGCGTGGAGGAGAAGGGTTCCAGCACCAAAATCGCCGGCACGTCCGGAAAGGCCAGCAAGACAACCGCACTGCACAAGGATGAGCTTCCGGTAAACCACATCGGGAAGGTGTTCTTCACCCTCGGGGGCGCCAACTTCGTGTGCTCCGGGAACTCCGTGGTTTCGACCAACAAGAGCACCGTCTCCACGGCCGGACACTGCGTGAATGAGGGCCCGGGCGCCTTCGCCACCAACTTTGTCTTCGTTCCGCAGTACAAGGACGGTGCGGCACCCCTCGGCAAATGGCCGGCCAAGGCGCTGTTTGCGCCGAAGCAATGGAGCGGCGACGGAAACATGCAGTATGACACCGGCTTCGCGGTCGTTTCCCAACTCAACGGCCAGAACCTTGCCGACGTCGCAGGCGCCTCGGGTGTCGCTTTCAACCAGGCACGCGGACTGAATTACAAGTCGTATGGTTACCCGGCCGCCGCACCGTTTACCGGCCAGACCCTTGTGAGCTGCACCGGCAAGTCAGCCAATGACGTCATCAACCCCCAGTTCGACACCCAAGGCATTCCTTGCGACATGACCGGCGGTTCCTCGGGCGGGCCATGGTTCATGGGCTCGGACGCTACGGCGTTCCAGAACTCCATCAACAGCTATGGCTATGGCACGCGCTCCACAACGATGTTCGGTCCTTACTGGGGCGACACAATCCAGCAGGCCTACAAGAGTGCATCGGCCACCAAGTAAGGACGGTCCGCGACCCGACGAGGAGGACCCGGTAAGCCGCTCCGACGCCAGCCAGACCCCGGAAGAAATTCTGGAGTACTGGACGCCGGAGCGGATGGCGGAAGCGAAACCGCGTGAGGTCCGGCTCCCGGACCCTCAAGGCCGACCGGACCCTCAAGGGGAACCCGGCCCACAAAGTGAACCAGGCCTCCAAGGTGAAGCAGGACCGTCACCTGAGGACGGCTGAATCAAGTTAAAGCCCGACGGCGGTTGTCCCCATAAGGGGGCAACCGCCGTCGACGTTTCACCGCGTTCTAGTGGAAACTGCGCGCTAGTGGAAGAAGTGGCGCGCGCCCGTGAAGTACATCGTGATGCCTGCCGCGTTGGCTGCCGCGATGACCTCATCGTCCCGGACGGAACCGCCGGGCTGGACCACGGCGCGGACGCCGGCGTCGACCAGTATCTGCAGGCCGTCGGCGAACGGGAAGAACGCGTCCGAGGCAGCCACGGCGCCGCGGGCACGCTCCGGCGCCCCGCTCGCGTCGCCGCCGGCGGCGCCGCCGGCGGCGTCGACGTCGGACGTCACGGTGACGCCCAGGCTGTTGGCGCGCTCAACGGCAAGCTTGCAGGAGTCCAGGCGGTTGACCTGGCCCATGCCGATGCCCACGGCAGCGCCGTCAGCGGCGAGCAGGATGGCATTGGACTTGGCTGCCCGGCAGGCGGTCCAGGCGAAGGCGAGGTCGGCCAGCGTGGCCTCGTCCGCAGCTTCACCGGCGGCGAGGGTCCAGTTGGCGGGGTTGTCGCCTTCGGCGTCCACCTTGTCGGAGACCTGGACCAGAACGCCGCCGGAGACTTGGCGGATTTCTGCCGGGTAGCGGCCGTAGCCCTCCGGGAGGGACAGGAGGCGGATGTTCTTCTTCTTGGAGAGGATCTCGACGGCTTCGGGCTCGAAGCCGGGGGCGATGACCACTTCGGTGAAGATGCCGGCCACGGTGCGGGCCATGCCGGCAGTGACTGTGCGGTTGGCTGCGATTACGCCGCCGAAGGCGGAGACAGGGTCGCAGGCGTGCGCCTTGGCGTGGGCGTCCGCGATCGGGTCTTCGGCTGAGTCCGAACCGACGGCCACACCGCACGGGTTGGCGTGCTTGATGATGGCGACGGCGGGCTCGGTGAAGTCGTAGGCTGCGCGCAGGGCGGCGTCGGCATCCACGAAGTTGTTGTAGCTCATGGCCTTGCCGTGCAGCTGGTCGGCCTGGGCGATGCCGGCGGGGGCTGCCCTGTCCACGTACAGGGCGGCCTGCTGGTGCGGGTTTTCGCCGTAGCGGAGAACTTCGGAGCGTTCCAGCGCAAGGCCGGCGTAGGCCGGCCAGTCAATGATGCCGTCGCCGTCTTCGTCCAGGAACTGGCTCGCCGTCCAGGTGGCCACGGCGTTGTCGTAGGTGGCGGTGTGCGCGAAGGCCTTGGCGGCCAGCCGGCGCCGGGTCTTCAGGTCGAAGCCGCCTTCACCGGCGGCGCGGACAACCTCACCGTAGAACGTGGGATCAACCACAATCGCGACGGCGGCGTGGTTCTTCGCGGCGGATCGCACCATCGCGGGGCCACCGATATCGATCTGCTCCACCACGTCGTCCTGGGCGGCGCCGGACTTGACGGTCTCAACGAACGGGTAAAGGTTCACCACCACGAGGTCGAAGGTTTCGATCTCCATGTTGGCGAGGGTATCCATGTGGGCCGGAACGCGGCGGTCGGCCAGGATGCCGCCGTGCACGCGCGGATGGAGGGTCTTGACGCGGCCATCCAGCATTTCCGGAGAGCCGGTGACTTCCTCGACTTCCTGGACCGGGATGCCGGCCGCGGCGATCTTCTTGGCCGTGGAGCCGGTCGAGACGATCTTGACGCCTGCTGCGTGCAGGCCCTTGGCCAGCTCCTCCAGACCGGTCTTGTCGTAAACCGAGATCAGGGCTCGGCGGATGGGAACACGGTCTAGCTGCGTGAAGCTCACAAAGGTCTCCGTCTTTTTACGCGGTTGTTGCCGCGGTTGGTGGGGATAGGGCCAGTTTATCGCGTTGCCGGACGTGTCCTTCCTGCCCGCCCGAGTGTGAAGGCCGCGCACTTCCGGAGCGCCGCAACGTAAGGTTTTAACAGGAGGCCGAGATGAACACTTACACCACTGTGCCCAGCGGCGAACAGGTGGTCCAGGAACTGCCGTGGCGCTGGAAGGTGCAGGGCCGGATTTTCGTGATCGGCGGCCTTGGATTCATGTTTGATGCCTGGGACGTGACGCTGAACGGCATCCTGATTCCGCTGCTGTCCACCCACTGGCAGCTCACCCCCGGCGAGGCCGGCTGGATCGGCACGGCCAACCTGATCGGCATGGCGCTCGGTGCGTTTATCTGGGGCACCATCGCCGACACCATCGGGCGCAAGAAGGCCTTCACGGCCACGCTGCTGATCTTCTCGCTGTTCACCGTTTTCGGGGCGTTCTCCCCCGACTTTGTCTGGTTTTGCGTCTTCCGCTTCATGGCCGGATTCGGTCTGGGCGGCTGTATCCCCGTGGACTACGCGCTCGTGGGCGAGTTCACTCCGCGCCGGCAGCGCGGCAGGGTCCTCACCGCCATGGACGGGTGGTGGCCCGTGGGAGCCGCGCTGTGCGGCTTCGTTTCGGCGGGGCTGGTGGCGGCCTTCGCGGACTGGCGACTGACCATGCTGGTGATGGTGCTGCCGGCCCTGCTGGTTTTCTGGATCCGCCGCAGCGTCCCCGAATCGCCCTTGTTCCTCATCCGCAAGGGCCGCCGTGAGGAAGCCGCCAAGGTCATCGACGATCTGGTCCTGGCCACCGGCGCGGAGCCTCGCGCCTACAGCCTGCCCGATCCCGGGGCCGTCCCGCGCCTTTCGGCCGGCAGCGCCTGGCAGCAGCTGCGCGGCGTCTGGCAGTTCAACTGGAAAATCACCGCCACCGCCTGGGCCCTGTTCTTCAGCATCCTGCTGGTCTACTACCTGTCCCTGACCTGGATGCCCCGGATTCTGATCGGCGCTGGGTTCGCCGAGTACAAGGCGTTCCTTACGACGGCGGGGATGGCCGCCGTCGGACTTCTTGGCGTGGTGGCAGCGGCGCTGCTGGTGGAGCGGATAGGCCGCAAGTGGCTGCTGGCCGTCACCGGACCGCTGTCCGCCCTGGCACTGGTGATCGTGGCCTTTGTGGTGGACATTCCGACGGCGGCCGTGGTCTGGCTGCTGGTGTTCGGCTTCGTGGTGCAGGTGGCCATTCCGGTGCTCTACACCTACGTCTCCGAGCTGTACCCCACGGAGCTGCGCGGCACCGGCTTCGGCTGGGCGTCCACGTTCTCGCGGCTGGGCGCGGGCTTCGGCCCGCTGATCTTCGCGAACTACTTCTGGCCCGAGCTGGGTCTGGCCACATCGTTCGCCCTCGCCGGCGGCCTGGTGGTGCTGGCCGTGCTGTGGATGATGTTCTTCTCCCCCGAAACCAGGCAGCGCCGCCTCGAATAGCGCTTCGAGCTAGTTCGGAGTGTGCGCCGCGGCCAGCTCGGCGAGGGTGGACACCAGAAGCCGGCGTTCCACCACCTTGATGCGTTCATGCAGGGTGTCTTCGGTGTCGCCTTGCTCGATGGCCACGGCTTCCTGGGCGATGATGGGCCCCGTGTCCACGCCCGCGTCAGCCCAGTGAACGGTGCAGCCCGTCACCTTCACGCCGTAGGCCATGGCATCCCGCACACCGTGGGCGCCCGGGAAGGACGGCAGCAGGGCGGGGTGCGTGTTGAGGTATTTCCCGTCGAACGCGTCGATGAATTCCGGGCTCACGATCCGCATGAAACCGGAGGAAACCACAACGTCCGGCTGGTACGCCTCCACGGCTTCCGTTAGGGCGGCGTTCCAGGCGGCACGGTCCGCGTAGGCCTTGAAGTCCACCACGAACGTGTCGATCCCGGCGTCGGCCGAGCGCTCCACCCCGAACGTTCCCGGCCGGTCCGCCCCCACCGCGGCGATCTCCACGTCCAGCTCCCCCGCTTGCACTGCGTCGATGACAGCCTGGAGGTTGGAGCCGGTTCCGGAGACGAGGACTACGATGCGCATTGCTCCAGCTTATGCGGCTGCTCGCGTAGGCTGGAAAACATGAACCCCACCCCCGGCCCGAACGGCTCACAGCGGACAAGGCATCCGCTCAGCGAGGACGCAAAGTCCTCGCTGCTGAAGACGCACACCCTCTTTCGCATGTTCATCGTGGCGGTGCTGGGCTCGTTCTTCGTCTTCCAGCTGGACGTCGGCTACCTGTGGCTGGCGTCAATCCTGACCGTGGCCGGGATCATCCTGGGAATCATGGTGCTCATCCGTGCCGTCAGGCTCAAGGAATCCAGGCTGGTGCTCTTCGGAACCATCTCGGGCCTGGTGGTGTCCGCCGTGATGGTGCTGCTGGTGCTGGCCTCCGCCTTGTTCTTCAACCAAGTGCGTGACTACCAGCAGTGCGCCCGCCACGCCCTGACCAGCCAGGCGAGCAACGACTGCCGCGCCCAGCTTGAGAACTCGATGCCCGGCCAGTTCCGCTGACCGTACGGGCTACTTGCCCGGTGCCGTCCCGAGGTCGGCTTCCCGCAGTTGCTGGCGGCGTTCCAGCCACGGCCCGGCTGCGTAACCGACGACGACGCCGATGCCCGCTTCCGCTGCCACCCAGACTGCCGTCCACAAGGGGTCGGGACCGATCTCCGTGAGCCGGCCGATTCCGGCCGAGCCGCCCGCGATCCACGCCAGGACGCCGGCCAGCAGGCCGGCGGCGACGCCTATGATGATGCCGAGGAACAGCGTGGAGGCTGCGGCCGTGAACCAGCGGACGCGGACCTTGATGGACAGCCACTCGTCGAGGTGGTTCTCGCCTTCACGCAGGAACCACCAGCCGGCCAGGACACCGGCGAGTACCGGCACCACCAGCGCCACGAGGCCGTAATCCAGCGGTCCGGCGGGAATTGCTGCAAGCACGGGTACTGATGGAAGCGGCCCGGCTGCGGTGCCCAGCGGGCCCACCTGTGAACCAGCACCGAGGGCGAAGCCCGAGCCGGACACCCAGGCGAGCGCGAAGACGGCAAGGTTGGGAATGAAGCCGAGCTGCGCGATGGTGAGGACCGCGCCTCCCATGGCCCCGGCGTTGAGCCCTTCATATACAGCCACCACCAGGTTCCAGTGGATGACGAGATCCACCGCCAGCAGGGCCGCCGACAGGGCGAGCGCCGCCATGATGGCCAAGAACCCGGCCTTCGCGGCAGAGGCCAAGTACGATCCCGCCCAGCGTGAATGCTGGCTGGTCCGGGCGATCCAGTCAACGGCGTCGACGCCGATCAGGCGGCTCCACGAGCCAGCCTCGCGCCGCGCACCGATCACCATGCCCAGGGCAAAGGGAACCAGCGGCAGTAGCGCGGCCCACCAGAGGAAGACCCCAACGTCGTCCGTGCGGCAGACAAATCCCGTGGCCACACCGAAGGCAGAATAAACGAGCCAGGACCCCAGCAGCGCCTGCCAGAGCTGGTCAGTATAGGAGGCCCGGGCCAGGCGCCGGCCCGCCCGCCAGGCCAGCAGGAACGGTATCAGCGTCAGGCCCAGGGGAATCAGCGAGAGCGTGCCCGTTTCCGGCCGTGCCGCAGCCCCCTCGGCGACGATGGTCAGGTACAGGGGCACCCCGTGAATGACCAGCCAGGCCTGGCCGGCAAGCCGCGCCAATACGTCGACGTGTGTGTCCTGGAAACCGGACGTTGCCCACACGGCCACGATAGGGGCGACGACCACCAGCGCGGAAATTATCGCCGCCTGGGCCGACTCCAGCCCGCCCTGCAGCCACAAGGGCATGGGAAGGCCACGGTCTCCGGTCTGATCAGCGCGCAGTTTCATCGTGTCCCATCGTGCCACGGGCGGCCTGGCTCTCCTGTTTTCGACAGGCTCAATGCCGGCAGAAGACAGGCCGGAGTGAATCCGGGCAGGCTTCTATGCAGGCAACGCCCAGCGCTTTTTCGGGCGTACCGACGTAAAATTACTGTGTCCGCAATCAGTGGTTGGAGGCAGAAAATGACTACCGCATCCCCACATGCACACGGCGTTCACTTTGGTCGGACAGATGTCCAGAACGTTGGCATGGGTGTTGGTATTGTCGCGTTGGTGGTTGGTGTCCTGGGGTTCATCCCTGGTGTTACCGCACGTTATGGCGAAATGATGTTCCTTGGGCCTGATTCGCACGCCATGTTCCTAGGCCTGTTCCAGGTATCCATGCTGCTCAACATTGTGCAGCTGGTCATCGGCGGAACCGGCTGGGCCATGTCACGCAATGAAATGGGTGCGCGCAGGTTCCTCATGGGCGCCGGGGCGCTGTACATCATCCTCAGCATCTACGGGCTCAGTGTCGGCGTGGATTCGGCGGCCAATTTCCTGTCGCTGAACATGACGGACAGCTGGACCCTCCTGGTGGTGGGTGTACTGATGATTGCCGCCGGCTGGATGTTCTCGCGGCATCTGGCCGAGGACAGGAAATAACCCGGAACGCGAACGCCCGGGAACTAGGAGCCGCGAATGAGTAGATATCTAATCTGAGTATTCGTACTACCGGTTGGTGCAGGTGCCACACGAAAGTCCGTGGGCAGCTGCACCAACTTTGTGTCCGGGCTCTCTGAGCTGAACCGGACCTCGTGGCGGAGCGTCGTGAGACCCGCGCCGGGTCCGGCGGTTCGACGGCGTCCCTTGCGTTTAGAAGCGGATCAGGGAGTACGGCAGGCTCGGCAGATTGCCCGCCGTCCAGGGCCGTTGAGGCGGTTCGGACGGGACATTGCCGCGACCGTCGCGCAACACCACCACGACCGTGCCGATGATTGCCAGCGCTGCAATTACGGCAAGGATTACCAGGACGACGACGATCGATCCAGACATCACTCCAACACCTCTGACATCAATTTTACGGCGGAACGGGCATTGCCATCAGGGTTGTTCTGCCCGCCAGCCTGCCGATAGTAAGCAGGCGAATATTTTTGACTCTGGACGGAACCGGCGCCCGGGCATATGCTGATCTCCCATTGCCTCTGGGGGGTGAATCGGAATGGGCAGCAGCCTGCGTCTTCTTTGCGCCATATCGTTGCGCGCGCTCCTGCTGCCCGCAGTGATCGCGCTGGCTTGGCTCATCTGGGGTGCAGGAACGGCGACGGCATCGTCTCCGGACACCGGAGCGCTCAGTTCAGAGTCGCTGAATTCCGGATCATTACTCGCCAAGCCCCTCAGGTCCGGCCTGGCCGGTGACGCAGCGATCTCAGCGGTGACCGACTCTGCCGAGGCAGTCATCGGGAAGGCATCGGGGGTGGTTTCCACCGTCACCCGAACGGCCGCGCCGGTGCTGTCCGAGGTCGACAAAGTCATTGGCACCGTAAATAATACCCTTGCCTCAGTAGATCCGCGTCTGCCACAGATCCCGGTTCCGGGCGTCACCGTTCCCGAGGTCCAGGTCCCGGGCGTCACCATTCCCGAGGTCCAGGTCCCGGGCGTCACCGTACCGGTAGTCCCTGTTCCGGGCGTCACCATTCCTGAGGTCCAGGTCCCGTCTGTGGACGTTCCTACCGTTCCCACACCGCTCCCCTCGGAGCCGCGGCCGGTTCCCGCTCCCGACGCCGAACGCCCGGCGGCGGCGGTTCCTTCGCCGTCAATTGGTGAACCCAAAGCTCCGGCGGCTTCCGTGGTTGAGGCACCGTCCACGACGGGAAGCGTATCCGTCGCAAAGAACGCCGCACCGGCATCACCCGGAGCCAACTTTGCGGACTCCGATTCACGCGGCCAGACGCTGGCGCAGCTTGCCATGACGTCCTCGGGACGCCCCCTGGCGGCAGTCACACTCCATGCGCGACCGCTCGTGCACACCCCGCTCGCCCCGGAGCACGCCTACCTCGCCGCGACACAGGGCGAGTCCGGTTCCTCGCTCTCGGGCTCTGACGGCCCCGGCGGGCAGGCTGCAGATGTCACAGGGGCGTGGCGCAACTTCTCCCGGGACCTCGGGGCGCGCGTCCTCGACGCCGCCACTGCCCTTCCTTCCAGTCCGGCATTCGATCCGGGGTCTTCCCCCGACTGAACAGGTCAACTCTGCCTTCATCACGGCAGAAACGACCACCTGCGCCACCGGCGTACGGATCCCAAAGTTCAGTCAAGGAGAACATGTCATGTCTACCCACGCCTCGATGCTCGCTGCCTCCCGTTGCCCCCTGCCCTCGTCCGGAAGCGCGCACAGCCACTCCGGCCCTTCCCGCGCCGGCATCGGCAACTGGCCCGACCCCATGCGCGGACGCATCGGCAATTGGCCCGACCCGATGGCCGGTTTCATCGGCAATTGGCCGGACCCGATGGCCAAGGGCAGCCTCGCTGCCGGGTCTTGAAAACACGAGAAGAAAGCAGTAAAAAGCACTGCCCCCGCTCCACCAGGCGGTGGCGCGAGGGCAGCGCTTATTCGCATTCAGTTTTCCGGACTGCTTTCCGGCGGCCCCGCCTTCTCTGCGGTCTCAGCCACTGATTCATCTGGGCGCACTTCGTCCGGTTCTGTTTTCTCCGAACGGACTGCCTCCGCCTTGGGCGGACCGGGAAAGTAGCTGATGACCCGCGAGAGCTCCCGGCTGAGCACAGTGCCGCCAACCATGTCCGGAGGCAGGGCCTCCTTCTCCACTCTCCGGGCTGCCGCCAGAGCCTGCAGCCCGGCTTCCGTTATCGCCACCTCGTTGCTGCGCCGGTCCGTGGAACTGGACCGGCGGGAAACAAGCCCGGCTCCCTCAAGCCGCGCGAGCACCCTGCCCAGCGATTGGCTGCGAACTTTGATGTCGGCGGCAAGCCGCTCCTGGTTGAGCGGCCCGGCCGCGAGGCCTTGAAGGGCGATGACGGCCGCATGGGTGAGGCCCAGGTCAGCAAGGGCCTGATCCTGTCGGCGCTGGATGAGCCGGGCGGCCATGGACAGCAAGTGATGGGGCCCCCACGGCTCGGCGTCAGCATTCGGGACCATCGGTTCCGTCCTTCCTTCTCGAGCCTGAGTTGGTCAGGAGCAATGCCCCGGCCGCAGCGACCACGGGGGCCGGGACCGCCCGGCCCCCGTGCTTTGCGTGTCAGCGACGGGTGTCGTCAACGCCGTCGGTCTCAATGCGCTCCTTGCGGACTTCCTCATCAACTGTGACCTCGTCCGTGACGGTTTCGGTGTCCAGGCGGACCCGTTCCACGGGCACAGTCTCCTTGTCCACGACCGGCCGTTCTTCGTGGAGGATGACCTCGTGTTCCTCTTCGCTGAGGTCCGGGCCGCCCATTGCGGCACCTGCGTTTCCGTCCGTGATGGGTTCGCGTTCCACCCGTACTTCCTCACGACGCACCGGTACCGTCTGCGTGACATTTTCCGTCGTCACGTACTTGCGCAGCCGCGCCCGGCCGGTGGCCTGCCTCTCGGTGCCCACGTTGAGGCGCTCCTCGGAACGAGTCATGGCGTCGTCCGTGGTGGGGACCGAAGTGTCCCGGCCCACCGTGCCTGATTCGTCCGCTGCGTTGTAGGTGCCGCCACTTGCAGCAAAGCCGGCGTCGCGCTCTGTGTTCGAGTACCGCTCCGTGTTCGAGTACCGCTCTGTGTTCGAGGACTCGGTGTCGCGGTCGATGACACCGCCAGTGCCCCGACCTGATGTGGCGTCCGTGCCGGATGCGACCTCCGGGTAGGTCCCGCCGCCGCTGAGCTGATAGTGGTCGTACAGACGTTCCTCCTCCGAAGGCTCAAGGTGGCCGTCTGTGTCCACCCGCGGCGCGTCCTTGACCTGTTCCTTCGAGTAAGGGACCACGATGTTGTCGCCATCGATGCGGGCGCCTTCAAGGGGAACGAAGGACTCGGAAGTCCCGAAGAGGCCCGTCCGCACCGTCACCCATGTGGGCTGGCCGTTGTCGTCATCCGCGTAGATCTGGCCGATAGAGCCAATCTTGCCCCCGTCAGTGGAGAGGATGTCTCCATCCCGCTGGAGCAGGTCGTCGATATGTTCCTTGGTGAGCATTCTTGTCTCCTTGGATCTTGACTATTGGTGCAACTGGCTTGCTGGCTGTACGCCCTGGTGTTGCGGGCGCTTTGCCGGTGCGGCCCGGCGGCAGGGATACCTCTGGCTGAGGAAACCGGCGGTCCGCTGGAGAGATTTCTGAAGGTCAACCTCGCATCTACACCCTAAGCATGCTTACTATCGTATTGGCAAGCCTGCTTAGCATTTTAATGTTTTCGGAAGGCCGGCAAGCAAGGAGGCGCCGGCCCTGGTGACGCGGCGGCGGCGCCCACTGAAAGCGGCAGCAATCCCGAAATCTCCATCGCAAGTCAAGAAAAAAGACAAGGGTGCTTACTATTTATTAGTAAACATGCTTACCATTGCATGCCAGCAACGCTGGTTCTGAACAGCAGCTGACCCTTTCGGAAAGAGAGAGCGAAGATGACAGAGAACCAATGGCCGCAGGACGGGAGCCTCACGGTTCCCCCGGCTACACCGAACTCACCGGCTTACGGCTCGGGCGTCTCCTCCGGGAGCCCGGCGTCAGCCTCGAAGACCGACACGGCGAAGGAAGAAGCCGCCAATGTGGCTGGCCAGGCCGCCGGCGCCGCCCAGAATGTGGCAGGCACCGCCAAGGCCGAGGCAGCAAATGTGGCTTCCGAAGTGAAGACCAATGCCAAGGATCTCCTGCACCAGGCGAAGTCCGATCTGACAAGCCAGGCCGGCACCCAGCAGCAGAAGGTAGCCGAGGGACTTCGGTCCATTTCCGGCGAACTGCACACCATGGCCAACGCCTCGGATCAGCCCGGCGTCGCCTCGGACCTCGTCCGCCAGGCCGCAGAGCGCTCACAGTCCGTAGCATCATGGCTGGACAACAGGGATCCGGGGTCGCTGCTGGACGAAGTGAAGTCCTTTGCCCGCCAGCGCCCGGGCACCTTCCTGCTCCTCGCTGCCGGCGCAGGCGTCCTTGCGGGCCGCCTGGGCAGGAGCCTGCAGGCCGGGGCCCCCGCCGCTACCCCGGCAACCGGCACCGCCGTTCCGCCCCAGCCGGTTCAGCCGCCCGTCACGGAAACCGCAGTCGGAGCCGGCATAGGTGAGCCGTTCTACGACGAATCCGCACTCGGTGAGCCCGCCTTCGGCGAGCCGGCCTACGGGGAGCAGACCTATGGCACCCCCGCGTACGGCGAACCGGCCGCCGGGGAGCCCGCTTTCGGCGAGCCTGCTTTCGGGGAGCCCGCTCGGCCCGGCATGGCAGGTCCGGCTTCGGCGCAGACCCTTCCGGGAGGTTCCCCGGCAGGAGTTCCGCTGCGTGACGTCGATGACCCCTTTGCCGAAGGCGAAGGACGCCACCTGTGAGCAGCCAAATACCGGAGACCCACTCCACTGCCGCGCACGCCAAGGCGGATTCGACGTCCCTGGGAGATCTCCTGGGTGAAGTCACCCGGGACCTGTCCACCCTGATCAGGCAGGAAATAGAACTCGCCAAGGCCGAACTGAAGCAGTCCGGCACCCGGGCCGGCAAGGGCGGCGGCATGCTCGCCGGCGCCGGCGTGGCCGGGCACTTCGTGCTCCTGTTCCTGTCCATCGCCCTCTGGTACGCCCTCGGTGAACTGATGGGCCTCGGCTGGTCCGCCGTCGTCGTT
>NZ_JBFTZQ010000044.1:0-25717 GCF_056406715.1 Arthrobacter sp. P1_B11 | reverse complement strand
GCGGTGCAGGACCAGTTCGCCGAGGGCGCGGAGGATCAGGAAGGCGAAGAAGCCGCAGACGGCGTAGGCGATGACGAGCGAGGGGCCGGCGGCGTTGAGCCGGCCGCCGGCGCCGAGGAACAGGCCGGTGCCGATGGCGCCGCCGATCGCGATCATCTGGATCTGCCGGGGCTTCAGGCTCTTGTGGTAGCCCTTGTCCTCCGCGTGGAGAAGCTTCTCGGTGGCGTGCGCGTGGCCGCCGTCGGCCTCGTGCAGACCAGCCGGGGCAGTGGAATTGTTGGACATTTGGTTCCTTTCGAGCTTTCGAGAATGGAAGGAAGGTTCCGGCGGGTAGGCGCGAAGAAGCCCACAGGCCTTAGCGGAAGAGACAAAATCAGGATCGACCGGAAATCAGGCCGAATCAGAAAACAGACCACCCAGTGCGGTCGGACAGGTCGGCGAGGGCAGCCGTTCCGGCCAGGGAATTGCCCTTGGAGTCCAGCCTGGGACTCCAGACGCAGATGCAGCACTCTCCGGGGACGATCGCCAGAATCCCGCCGCCCACGCCGCTTTTCCCCGGAAGGCCCACGCGGTAGGCAAACTCGCCGGCGGCGTCATACATGCCGCAGGTCAGCATGACGGAGCCGATGCGCTTCGCCTCGCTCCGGGAGACCACAGCTCCAAACGCTCCGCGTCCGCCCTGTGCGAGGAAGAGGCCGGCCTTCGCCATCTCCACGCAGGTCATCATGATGGAGCACTGTCTGACGTAGTTCGCCACAACTGCCTCGGCGGGCCGGCGCAGGTTTCCGAAATCCTTCAGAAAATGGGCGAGGGCCAGGTTGCGGCTGCTGTTGGAGAGCTCACTCCTGGCGGCGACCTCGTCGATGAAAGGACCCTTTCTTTCGCTCTGGTGACCCACCTGATCGGTGAGGAAGCGGAGGACCTCGCCTGCGGCGTCGGGAAACCGCCCCATCAGGTGGTCGGTCACCACGAGCGCGCCGGAGTTGATGAACGGGTTCCGGGGTATCCCGTGCTCCACCTCAAGCTGGACCAGAGAGTTGAACGACGTCCCCGACGGCTCGCGGAGGACCCGGGACCATAGCGCCGCGGGGTCACCGGCGCTCAGCGCCATGGCCAGCGTGAAGACCTTCGAGATGCTCTGGATCGAGAAGGGAAGATCGGCGTCGCCGGCACTGAACACGTCCCCGGACACGGTGGCGACGGCAATCCCGAAACGGTCAAACGGCAGCGACGACAGGTGGGGGATGTTTGCGGGAAGTGACCCTGCTTCACTGCGAGGCCGGTGGCGGCGGACAATGTCATCCAGTACCAGGCCAAGAGGCGCCGAATCGAGTGCTGTCATCATGGCTTGGCCACGTGCTCCTTATGTGTGCCGGCCCACTCCTGAATATGAAGGAGAGCGACCAATGAATGGCGGGGATCGCTGAAGTTCAGGCCGGTGACACGGCTGACTTTGCTGATTCTGTAATAGACAGTGTTCTTGTGGAGCTTCATCCGCTGTGCGCATTCGGCAACATCCAGCGACGCCTCGAAGTACGACCGAAGGGTTTCGGCGAGCTCGTGATCGCCGCGCAGGAGGGCCCAGAGACTGCGGTGGCGGAAGTCCGAGGCTGTGAAGTTTTCCACTGCTTCGCGGAAAAGGACCTCCACCTCAAATTCGTCCAGGGTGGCCACCGGGGCGTTCCCTGACCGCCGCATGCAGCCAAGCAATGCCTCCGTTTTGCGGGTCACGGAGTGAATCGACAGAAGATCGGGCGCGATTGGTCCGACTGCCGCGTACGGACTGATGCCCAGGTGCTTCCCGGCGTCCCTGACGATGGCCTCGGCAAGGCTCCGGAGCCCGGCTTCGGCGTTGGCGGACTGAAGTGCCGGGATGATCACGGCGGTGTCGCCGTTGAACTGTCCCACGATGGCTGACGGTTTATAGGCGGCCGCATGGATGGACGCGAGGTTGGCCAGCTCCCCGTGCTTGAGCGCTGCATCGTCTGCCTGTGCTTCAGCGGCTGACATTCCTATCAGGATCAGGGCTGTTGGGTGGTCGGCGGGAATTTTCGCGCTGTGGGCGGTTGCCGCCGCTTCTGCAGCCCCCGAAAGGACGCGGGCAATCCGGTCCTCGCGCATGTGCACGGACTGCTGGTTGCGGTAGCGGATCAGCTCGGCTGACGCCCGGGCGGCTGATCCGGTCAGGACATAGTCAACGTCCGCTCCGAATCCTTCGCCGGTTTCCTGGAGCCAGATGTACCCCATAATGCGGTCGCCTGCGAACAGGCTGATGGCGACGCGCTCCCGCAGGCCGTCCTGGGGCCTGGCCGGGACCCTGACAGGAAGGCGAGTCCGATGCAGTTCCCGGTAGGCGCCAAGATCTTTGAGGAGGAGTTCGTATTTGCGCGGACCGCGGCGGGCCAGAATCGACGCCTTGCGCAGCTCGTCGATGTCGTTGGACACCGTCGAGTACGCCAGGACTTTGTTGGCGGCGTCCTCGATGACCACGTGGCTCGAGGTCAGGCGGGCCGTCGTCTGGGCGATGGCGAAGAGGTCTTCCTCCAGCAGGGTCAGCACTTCGCTCTGGTAGCTGGGTGGCTGGATCCGGTCCTTCGCGATGGACAGGAGCCGGTCCCAGTCCGCAGCCGGGTCCACCAGAAGGAGACCTGTTCCTGCCGCCCGGAGCAGTTCTTCAGCTTCGCCCAGGTCCTCGGGGCTGCCTTTGACGGCCAGCACGAGCGGAGGATTTTTCAGCAGGCGCCGCAGCGCCGGCAAAGCAGAGCGCCCGCGAACCCCGATCAGCAGGACGAACGCGCCCCTGCCTTCGGCTTTTTCGTCGTCGGCGTCGACGATGAGAAAGCGTTCGATTGGTGAATCGGCGCGGGAGGGCCGAAGAATGAGGCTAGCGAAACCCAGAGGGAGATCCGACAGGATGTCGTCCACTGTAGCTGCGGCCATGTGCTTCTTTCTGACATTGGCGTCCGTCCGGACGGCTCTGTCCGGACACCCAATGCTATCCAGAGCAATCCCCGGATAATATGGAAGCCAGCCTAAATCCAGCGGCACCTTATTGGTCTGCGTACCAACCCGGACCAGACGGCGGCAGTGCGCACCGCCGTCGTCGTCTGCTTCAGCGGGTCCGCCGTAGGCTCCGTTCTAGGCTGTCGCTTCCTTGCGCAGCGCCGCCACGTGCACGGAAACCCCCAGGTCGCGGATGTTCTCCTGCATCTCCCCTGGGAGCTGGTCGTCCGTTACCACGGCATCCAGCTTCTCAATGGGGGCCACGTTGAACTTAGACACGGTGCCGAACTTGGAGCTGTCGGCCAGCAGGAAGCACGACGACGACGCCTCCAGCGCGGCGAGCTTCACCTCCACCTTGTCCATGGACGGCGTGGTGACACCGCGGGACATGTTCCAGGTGCCGGTGCTGAGGAAGAAAAGGTCAATGTTGATGGACTTGATGGCCTCAGCCGCGATGCGGCCACAGCTGGACGCGCTGGACGGATCCACCACGCCGCCGGTGTGGATCGTCTCGATGTTCGGATAGGCGAACAGGCTCGTCACCACGTAGAAGTCATTGGTGACCACCGTGACGTTCTTCCGCCCGCCAATGTAGGGGACCACGGACTGGCATGTGGTGCCCGCATCCAGGAACACCACCATGTCGTCCTCCACGAACTGCGCAGCGAGTTCTGCGATTGCCTGCTTGCGCGGGAGTTCCAGCTGTGCCCTGAATTCGCGCTCCCGGGGCGGCTCCTGGCTGGTCCATTCCGCCAGGCGCACGCCGCCCTGAACGGAGACCACCTGGCCCAGATCTTCCAAGGCGGTGATGTCCCGCCGGACTGTCATGTGGGAGACGTTCATGTAGTCCGTGAGGCTGCGGATGCTCAGGACGCCTTCGCGCCGGAGCAGACGGAGGATCTCCTGGTAGCGCTGCTCGGGGATCAATGGCCGTGCTGTGGGACTCACGCGGAACTCCTTCGGGACGTCGTTGAAACTATCTTAACAAGTTTTCACATGCTGTTCCGATTTGTGAATATTTGGGGTAATCTCTTAATTGATGTTAAACAAATTTGAAGTCCTAGAGACCATTGTCCGAACCGGCGCCCTGCTGATCGCCAGGCTGGATTCGGCCGACGAGGCCTACCGGGTTGCCGAGGCCGCCATCGACGGCGGCATCCGCGCCGTCGAGATCCCGCTGACCGTTCCCGGTGCGCTTGGCGTCATAGAACGCCTCGCCGATAAGTACGGCGACCAGGGAATTGTTGTGGGAGCCGGCACCGTGCTCGACGCCGAAGCAGCCTATGCTTCGGTTTCGGCAGGGGCGCGGCTGCTCGTCAGCCCGCAGCTGAATCCCAAGATGATCGCCACTGCCAACCGGTACCAGGCGGTCACCGCCAGCGGCGCCTTCACCCCCACCGAGGTGCTCAACACGCTCGAGGCCGGGGCGGACATCGTCAAGCTGTTCCCCGCCGAACTCGGCGGCCCGGCCTACGTGAAAACAATTCTGGCGCCCCTCCCGCAGGCTCCAATCATGCCGTCCGGAGGAGTGACGCCTGAGAATGTCGGCGCGTGGTTCGCGGCGGGCGTGACAGCTGTCGGCGTCGGAAGCTTTGTCACCAAAGCAGCCCAGAACGACGGCGACTACGGGCTTGTCGCCCGCGCTGCGCGAACGTTCCTCACAGCAATCAGTGACGCCCGGGGCTAACGCCGGGCAACCAACCCCAAAACCGACAGAAACTGCCGCCCGGCACCCTGTCAACCAGAACACAAAGGAGTGAGCTGCATGAGCCAAGCTTCAGCAGAAACCGAATCGCCCGAGGCGAAGCCGCTGAAGAGCGTGAAGATCAGGTGGTACCTGATCGCGCTGCTCGTCGTCGGCGGGATCATCAACTACCTGGACCGCAACAACCTCAGCATCGCCAACACCACCATCGCCAAGGAATTCGGGCTCAACACCCTGCAGATGGGTCTGTTGCTGTCCGCGTTCTCCTGGCCGTACGCCATCGCGAACCTTCCCGCCGGCTACCTGGTGGACAAGTTTGGGCCCAAGCGGATGTTCGCCTGGGCAGCAGGGCTCTGGTCCGTTGTGTCCATGCTGTCGTCGCTGGCTAACTCCTTCGGCTTCCTCTACGCTGCACGCGTCGCACTGGGCATTTCCGAATCCCCGTTCTTCACCTCGGGGCTCAAAGTGGCCGACAAATGGTTCAACAAGACCGAGCGCGCGCTTCCCGTATCAATCGTTAACACCGGCTCACAGATTGCCAACGCGATTGCGCCGCCGCTGCTGACCTTCCTCATGCTCACCATGAGCTGGCGGGGCATGTTTGTTGTCATCGGGTCCCTCGGCGTCGTCATTGCGCTCGTCTGGCTCCGGATCTACCGCGACCCCACGATGAAGGAACAGTTCATCATCAAGGGTCAGGAGTTCGAGGATGAGCAAAAGCCCAAGGAGAAGCAGGCCGGCTGGGGTGAACTCCTCAAACAGAAGAACACCTGGTTCATGGTCCTGGGCGCGTTCGGCATTTTCTACACGGTATGGGTCTACCTCACCTGGCTGCCGAGCTACCTTCAGACGGCTCGCGGCTTCAGCTTGAGCCAGATCGGGTGGCTAGCCGGTCTGCCCTTCCTCTGCGGCATCATCGGTGTCCTGGCCGGCGGCATTCTCTCCGGAAAGCTGATCAAACGCGGCATCCCCGCCATCACGGCCCGGAAGATTCCTATTGTGGGAGGCGCGCTGCTGGCGGCTGCGGCCGTCCTGCCGGTGGCCTATGTGGAGAACACGGCTCTGGCGATTGTGCTGCTCTCCGTGGGCTACTTCGCGGCCCAGGTTCCCATTGGCGTGCTGTGGACTCTGGCAGCGGACATCGCTGAATCCAACCAGGTGGCCTCGCTGGGCGCGATCCAAAACTTCGGCGGATTCCTCGGTGCAGCTGTGGCGCCGATCGTCACGGGCTACATCCTGAACGAGACCGGCGGCAACTACACGCTGGTGTTCCTCATCGGTGGCGCGCTGCTGATCGTCGGAGCACTGTCATACGGCATATTCGTCAAAGACCGCCGCGCCGTCACCCGGGTCTAGCCCCGGCAATGATCACGGTTCCCAGGTTCAAGGAAGAACAGGCAGTTGAAAACCACCACCCCCAAAGTGTTCTTTGTGATCGGCCCGGCTGGCTCCGGAAAGTCCAGTGTCAGCCGGCTCATTGCCCAGCGGTACGGGGCGGCGTACATAGACAAGGACACTGCCACCATCCGTTTCACCGAGTTGCTGCTGACACTCAACAACTCGGACCCCAACGAACGGGACAATAACGAGTTCTACCAGAACGTCATCATGCCCCTTGAGTATGAGTCCATCCTGGACCTTACGCGGGACAACCTCATGGCCGGCAACTCGGTGGTCCTGGACGCGCCCTTCGGGAAGTTCTTTGCAGACAAGGACTACCTGTCCAAGGTCCGGGTACGCCACAACTGGCCCGCGGCGGACCTGGTGGTGGTGAATGTCAGGCTCGCCGGTGAAGCACTCCGCCAGCGGCTGATACACAGGGGCTACCCGAGGGACGAATGGAAGCTGGCCAACTGGGAAACCTTCTGGGCCGGGGCGCAGGCCAACTCCTGCCAATGGCAGGATGCCCGCCAGGTTGACTTCGACAACAGCGCCGCCGCTGCCGACATCACCGCCTTCGCTGCGGCAGTGTCTTCAGGCCAGAGCTAGCGGCGCTCGCGGCTTACCTCGCTGGCGGCGCCTTGCCGCGGATGGCACACTACGGACGACGGCGGGACTTGCCCGCCGTCGTCTGTGTTGCTCGATCACTTGATGAGGCTCCTGCGAGCTCAGACGTCAGTTGGACGCCCCAAGGTAGCCCGTGACACTCGTCCGAAGGGCTTCGGCATGCTCGTAGATCTCTTCCAGAGAACTGATGGGCACCCGGGTTTCTTCTTTGTTGGCATCAAAGATGCCGATGTACTTTTGGCTGCGGTTGAAGTGCAGCCTCGCGATCGGTTTGCGGTTGTTGTCGTCCAGCAGTACCGCACAGTATGACTTGGCATCGCGCTGGACGACTCGGGCCGGCTTCACCTCGTTGCACACAATCGCCCGGACGATCTGGTAACCTTCCATTTCCTCCAGGGTTGTCTCGATGCCGTCCGCTTCAGCGAGGTCGGCTTCTGCAACAGGCGCACTTGTGACTGTTGCCGCAGCTGCGGTGTCGTCAGCCTGGGGAAAGTTTGGAGCGCCCAGAGCTTTCTTCAGCCGCTCATTGACCTGATCATTGAGAAATTGCTTTGTAGCTTTGACCACCAATGTGGTGAACTGCTCTCGCACTTTTTGTGTATAGGGCCCCGTGTAAACGCGGGCCGTGAGGAACTTGACCCATTCGTCTTCGGGTTCCTTGAACTGTGCAGCCAAGGTCCGCTTGAGCTCGCCGATGTATTTCAGTTCACCTGCGGCATTGATGATGGAGTCCAGATCAAAGACTTCTTTTGTCAGCTTCTGCAATTCAGGAACCAGCGAGTCGTCAATGTCATTGAGATCAAGAACCAGGAACGGCTTGGCGTCCATTCTGTTCGGTGCGTCAAGGTCGGTGAAGAACTGATAGATCTCGCCGTTTGTAAGAATTGCGATCCTGGCGTTGGTCACCGCGAAGTAGCGGAACAACTGTGATGCGTGCTCGATCTTGACTGGTTCCGTCGATTTCTTGCACTCAATGAGAATCTGAATCTCGCCGTCTTTGACGATGGCGTAATCAATCTTCTCACCCTTCTTGAGCCCGACGTCGGCGATGTATTCCGGTACGACCTCAAGCGGGTTGAAGACGTCGTAGCCGAGGATGGTCGAGATGAAGGGCATCACGAAGGCATTCTTCGTGGCTTCTTCCGTCTGTATGACCTCCCGCTGCTGGCGCACCTTTGCGGCCAATGCATTGAGTCTTTCGGAAAATTCCATTTGTCCCCCTGAAGAAAAACTGATTGTGGTGCTAACCGTAGCGCAGCCCCTGGACAATGTGGCGTATTGGGGATTTCGCCTATCGCAGATTGGAGATTGGGCGTCACTGCAGTAAGTCCGCGGGCAACGTAAGGCGACGGCGGTAACGCCCCGCCGTCGCCCGCCTTGGCGGTAGGGGTGAGCTACTCTCCGGTCTCAGCCCGGTCGGCGTCGTAGCCGGCCAAAAGACGCTTGGCCGCGGTATCCATATGGGAGCGCATGGTTGCCGTGACGGCGGCCTCATCCCGGGACTGCAGCGCGCGGAAGATCGCGGTGTGCTCGGCCAAAGCCGCGGCCGCGTGCCCTTCGTCAGTCAGGGCGCGGTCCACCCAGATGCGCAGCAGCGAACGGATGCTTTGGAGGAGCTCCTCAAGGACCTGGTTGCCCGAACTGGTCGCAATCTCGCGGTGGAAGGCGGCGTCCGCTTCAACAAAAGCCCGCAGATCCTCCAGGTTGTGCTCCATAGTGTCCAGATTGGCCTGCATGCGGTCCAGTGCTTCATCGGTGATCCGCTGTGACGCGAGCTGAACGGCCTGGACTTCGAGTCCACTGCGAAGCTCCACCAGTTCGCGCGTCCGTGGAGCGCCCAGCATCAGACCCCAGCTGAGGGTGCGGGGGAGCAGCTCGGAGACGCCGTCGCGGAGGTAGGTTCCGGAACCTGGCCGGACAATGACGATTCCCAGGATCTCGAGAGCCGCAAGGGCCTCGCGGACTGCAGAGCGGCCCACGCCGAGAGAAGCTGCCAGGGTTCGTTCTGCCGGGAGCCGCGTACCGGGGGCGATCTCACCGCTGGTGAAATGTGCCAGCAGGCGTTCAGCGACCTCGGACACTACCGAGCCCTGCTCCATGGAACCTAGCGCGGCACTGATTTTTGCCGTCGAGGCGGCGGAGTTTGCGGACACAGTCAAAGCGTAGCAACCAGGCGTGACCGCAAAGGTCAAGAACAAGCGAAAACCACAACACGTCAACCGGTTGACCAATTCTCAAAATGGCTCTATGGTTTTAATCACTCGCCTAGTCGGATACCGGCCAGCTTCCCGCAACTAGGCATTGAGACACATCCCAACGGCATCCAGTGCAGGAAGCTGCCGGGAGGCCAACATCTAGGAGTCAATGTGGACACCACCCAATCAGTGGTCGAAAGATCTGCAATCAGAAAAGTGGCGATCCGGCTGGTGCCGTTTGTCGCCCTCATGTTCTTCATCAACTATCTGGACCGCACGGCCATCTCCTTCGCCGGTCCCAACGGCATGAACACGGATCTGGCCCTTTCAGCCGCGCAGTTCGGTTTCGCCTCCGGCGTCTTCTTCATCGGCTACATCCTGCTGGAAATCCCCAGCAACCTGGCCCTTCACAAGTTCGGTGCCCGCCGCTGGCTCGCCCGCATCATGGTCAGCTGGGGCATCGTCTCCCTGCTCTTCACCTGGGTGGGCGGCGTCGAGCACCTCTACATCCTCCGCTTCATTCTTGGCGTTGCCGAGGCCGGGTTCTTCCCCGGCGCCATCCTCTTCCTCAGCCTCTGGGTTCCCTCCCGGCACCGCAGCAAGATTCTGGCCCTCTTCTACCTGGCCCAGCCGCTGACCACGGTTATCGGCGCCCCGCTTGCCGGCCTCCTTATCCAGCAGCACGGCCTCTTCGGCCTCGCCGGCTGGCGCGTCATGTTCTTTGGTGTCGCCATCCCCGCCATCATCATCGGCGTCATCGCCTGGTTCTACCTGGCCGATTCCCCGGCCAAGGCCAAGTGGCTGACCCAGGACGAGAAGACCTGGCTCACCGGCGCCCTGGAGAAGGAAAAGAAGGAAACCGCCGCCAGCAACAAGCACGTCAGCGTCCGCACTGTCTTCGGCAACGGCCGGGTCTGGATGCTCGCCGCTATCTACTTCGGCTTCATCTACGGCCTGTACGCCCTCGGTTTCTTCCTGCCCACCATCATCGCCGGCTTCGAAGGCCTCTACGGCACTAAGTTCGACGTGCTCCAGAAGGGCCTCATCACCGCGATCCCGTACCTGCCGGCCGCGGCTGCCCTCTACTTCTGGTCCAAGGACGCCACCAAGCGCGGCGTCAGGACCTGGCACATCGCGCTTCCCGCCCTTATCGGCGGGCTGAGCATCCCGCTGGCGCTGTTCGCCGGTTCACCCGCCGCCACCATCGCCGTCATCACCATCACGGCGATGTCCATCTTCGCGGCACTGCCCAACTTCTGGACCGTGCCCACCCAGTTCCTGACCGGCGCCGCAGCCGCGGCAGGCATCGCCCTCATCAACACCGTGGGCAACCTGGCGGGCTTCAGTGCCGGCTACATCACGGGCTGGCTCAAGGACTGGACCGGCGGCTACACGGTACCGATGTTCGTGGTGGGCGGCTTCATGCTCCTCTCCGCGATCCTGATGTTGGTGCTGAGCCGCTCCGGCAAGGTCAGCGACGGAATCCCGGCCGAGGCCCTGGACCCTGCGGGAGCCGGACACCACGCCGAGCCGTAAGCACGCCGTAATCGCAATTATTCAACTAACCGGTGGTCGAGCCTGTCGAGACCGATTTCGACAGGCTCAATCACCGGGGCGAGCAATCACGTCAGGAGCTTTCCATGACCCGCCTGTTCAATGAACCAGCAGCCTTCGCTGACGAAATGATCGAAGGCTTTGTCGCCTCCCACGGCCGCTGGGTGAAGCGCGTCTCCGGCGGCGTGGTCCGCAACACGAAGAGCACCCCGGACACCGTGGCGCTGGTGATCGGCGGCGGCTCCGGCCACTACCCGGCCTTCGCCGGGCTCGTCGGCCAGGGTCTGGCCCACGGCGCGGCCATGGGCAACCTGTTCGCTTCGCCCTCCGCGCAGCAGGTCTATAACGTGGCCAAGGCCGCGAACAACGGCGCAGGCGTGCTGCTGGGCTACGGCAACTACGCCGGCGACGTCCTGCATTTCACCCAGGCCCAGGAACGCCTCCGCAAGGAGGGCATCGACTGCCGCAGCATCGCGGTCACCGACGACGTCTCCTCCGCCCCGCTGGCCGAACGCGCCAAGCGCCGCGGCATCGCCGGGGACCTGACCGTGTTCAAGGTGGCCGCCGCGGCCGCCGAGGCCGGCTACACCATGGACCGGATCATGGAAATCGCCGAGCGCGCCAACGACCGCACCCGCTCCTTTGGGGTGGCCTTCACCGGCTGCACCCTTCCCGGCGCCGACCACCCGCTGTTCTCCGTCCCCGAGGGCCGCATGGCCGTCGGCATGGGCATCCACGGCGAGCCGGGCATCGGCGAAACGGACATCCCGACGGCGGATGACCTCGCCGAACTGCTGGTCGCCAAGCTCCTCACCGAAATCCCCGACGGCGCCATCGACGCAGCCACTGCAGGCACCGCGGCCGGTAAGCGCCGCGTGGTCCCCATCCTCAACGGCCTGGGCAGCGTCAAGTACGAAGAGCTGTTCGTCGTCTACCGCCGCGTCGCCCAGCTTCTGGCCGAAGCGGGCCTGGAGGCCGTGGACCCGCAGGTGGGCGAACTGGTCACCAGCTTCGACATGGCCGGCACCTCCCTGACCCTGTTCTGGCTCGACGACGAACTCGAGTCACTCTGGAACGCCCCCGCGGACGCCCCGGCCTTCCGCCGCGGCGCAGTCACGGCCGAAGTCTTGGAGGCGTCCGACGGCGGCGAGCTGGCCGACGTCAAACTCTCCATCCCTGACGCAACCGCGGAGTCCCGCGCCGGCGCCGTGCGGATCCTCGCCGCGCTCGGCGCCGCGAAGGACGTGGTGGACGCCAACGCCGATGAACTGGGCCGGATCGACGCCATCGCCGGCGACGGCGACCACGGCATCGGCATGGAACGCGGCGTCCGCGCCGCTGTTGACGGAGCCCGCGACGCCGTCGCCCGCGGTGCCGGGGCAGCCACCACGCTGCACTTCGCGGCGGACGCCTGGGCCGACAAAGCCGGCGGCACCTCGGGAGCCCTCTGGGGCATGGCCCTGCAGGCCGTCGGTGACGCGATCGGAGACAGCAACGCGCCCGACGCCGGAGCTGTCGCCGCCGGAGTCGCCGGCGCCGCGGCCGCGATCATGGACTTCGGCAAGGCCAAGCCCGGGGACAAGACCCTGGTGGATGTCCTTGTCCCGTTCCGCGACGCACTGGCGGCCGGCGTAAATGCCGGGCAGTCACTGACCGACGCCTGGGGCGCCGCCGCCACCGTTGCGCAGCAGGCCGCAGAAGACACCGCCCGGCTGCTGCCCCTCATGGGCCGAGCCCGCCCGCACGCCGAGAAGAGCCTTGGCACGCCGGACGCCGGAGCGGTGTCCATGGCACTGATCGTCCGGGCAATACACAACACCCTCATCGAACAGACAACCATTAAGGAGAACGCATGAGCGCCAAACTGCGCCTGGTCATCGGAGCCGACGACGCTGGATTCGAATACAAGGAAGCCCTGAAGGCTGACCTGGAGGCCTCCGAGCTGGTCGAATCCGTGACCGACGTCGGGGTGGATGCCACCAGCCACACCCCCTACCCGTCCGTGGCCATCGCCGCCGCCGAACTCATCGCGGCCGGCAAGGCCGACCGTGCCCTGCTCGTCTGCGGCACGGGCCTTGGCGTGGCCATCGCGGCGAACAAGGTCCCCGGTGTCCGCGCCGTCACCGCGCACGACAGCTTCTCGGTGGAACGCTCCGTCCTGAGCAACAACGCCCAGGTCCTCACCTTCGGCCAGCGCGTCGTCGGACTGGAACTCGCCCGCCGGCTCGCCCGCGAATGGCTCACCTACACCTTTGACGAGACCTCCGCCTCGGCCGAAAAGGTCACCCTGATTAAGGACTACGAAGGTGTCACTTCCTGCTAAGAATCCTTCGGCCAGCGCCGTAGGAACAGCACCTCCCAAAGCCATCATCGGCGTCAGCCTGAAAATGTACTTCGGCTACGAACGCACCCTCGAATACTGCCGCGAGGTGGCCACCATCGCGTTCGCGCACCCGGCGGTCCAGAGCGGCGACATCGAGCTGTTCGTGCTGCCCACGCTGCCGGTACTGCCCGAAGCGGCCCGGATCCTCGGGACCGCCGGAGCAGCCGCAGGCGCCCAGGACATCTTCTGGGAAGATGAAGGGCCCTACACCGGCGAGGTCGGCGGCAAGACCGTTGCTGAACTCGGCGGCCGGTACGCAGAGGTGGGCCATGCCGAACGCCGCAGGATCTTCGGCGAGGACGACACGGTCATCGGGCTCAAGGCCGCGGCGGCCTACCGCAACCGCCTCACCCCCGTGCTGTGCGTCGGCGAGCTGCAGCAGGGCTCCGTGGAGGAAGCCGTCACCCGCTGCAGCGCAGAGATCGACGCCGCCCTGAACCGGGCGCAGTCCCTCGGTCCCGCCGGCCGGACCATCGTGGCGTACGAGCCGCAATGGGCCATCGGCGCCCCGGAACCTGCCACCCCGCAGTACATCAGCGCCGTAATAGGCGGGCTGGACGCCCACCTGCGTTCCCTGTCCGGACAGGCCGACAGCCGGGTCATCTACGGCGGCAGCGCCGGGCCCGGCCTGATCGGCCAGCTGGACTCCGCGGTCGCTGGCCTCTTCCTGGGCCGCTTCGCCCACGACCCGAAAGCGCTCAAGACCATCCTGGATGAGGCCGCGGCACGGCTCACCGCGAAGAAGGTGGCGGCATGAGCCGCATAGGCCCGGGCTCAACAATAGGCCTGAGCAGCTACGCCTTCTTCTGGCAGCTCTCGGACAAGGTCTCTGAGCCGCTCAGTATCCACCAGGCGCTCGAGCGGACCGCGGCCCTGGGCGTGGAACTGTTCCAGATCTGCGACTACGCCCCGCTGGAATCCATGACGGACCCGGAACTCAAGGACGTGCGTGCCACCGCGGACCGCCTTGGCGTCGCGCTGGAACTGGGCACCAAGGGCATCCGACCGGAGCACCTGCGCAAGTTCCTGCACATCGCCGGGATCCTCGGGTCGCCGCTGCTGCGGACCATGTTCAACGTCCCGGGCCACACCCCGACGGCGGACGAGGCGGCAGCAATCTTCACCGAGGTCCTGCCGGAATTCGAGGCAGCCGGGGTGAAGATCGCCGTGGAAACCTACGAGCAGGTACCCACCTCCCGCATCCTGGACGTGATCCGCCGCGTGGACAGTCCGTACCTGGGCATCTGCAGCGACCCGGCCAACACAGTCGCGGCGCTGGAGCTGCCGCGTGAGGTGATTGACGCCGTCGCGCCTTACGTCCTCAACATGCACATCAAAGACTTTGCGTTCAGCCGCAAGGAGGGCTGGGTCGGCTTCACGTACTCCGGCGCGGCCCTCGGCGAAGGCCTTCTCGACTATGACTACATGGCCGGGAAGTTTCAGCCCAAAGAAAGAAACATCAACCAGATCGTCGAACACTGGCTGCCGTGGCAGGACTCCGAGGCCGAAACCATCCGCCTCGAAAACCAGTGGACCCAGCAAAGCATCGATTTTCTAAGGAGCAAGTGAAATGTCAGCAGAACAATTGACCGTCGCCGTCATCGGAGCCGGTGGCAAAATGGGGATGCGCGTTTCCCGGAACCTCCAGAAGAGCGCTCACACCGTCTTCTACAGCGAGAACTCCCCTGCGGGCCAGGACCGCGTCCGCGCCGAAGGCCGTGACATCACCTCCACCGACGACGCCGTCCAGGGCGCCGACGTGGTCATCCTCGCCGTCCCGGACACCGTTCTGGGCATCGTGTCCGAAGGCGTGGTGCCCCAGATGAAGGCCGGCGCGATCCTGCTCACCCTGGACCCGGCCGCCGCCTACGCCGGGCTGCTGGCCAAGCGCGACGACGTCGTCCAGGCGGTCGCGCACCCGTGCCACCCGTCCGTGTTCCTGGAGCGCACAACCAAGGAAGAATGGGCCGACACCTTCGGCGGCGAGGGCGCCCCGCAGAACGTGGTTGCCGCGATCGACGAGGACACGCCGGCCGCGACCCGCGATTCGGCCGAGGCCGTCATCCGTACGATCTACGCCCCCGTCATCGACGTGCACTGGGTCACCGTGAAGCAGCTCGCCATCCTCGAGCCCACCCTCGTGGAGACCGTGGCCTGCATGATCGGCACGCTGCTCAACGAGGCGCTGCACGAGACCGTGCACACGGCCGGGGTTCCGGAGGAAGCCGCCAAGGCCATGCTGTTCGGCCACGTGCAGATCGCCCTGACCAACGCCCTCCGCGGCTCCAACCCGTTCTCCGAGGCGTGCGAAATCGCCATCCAGTACGGCAAGGACACCATCATCAAGGACGACTGGAAGAAGATCTTCGACGACTCCGAGCTGGACGGCGTCATCGCCAAGATGCTGAAGCTGGACGCCGTCAAGCGTTAAGGCGGCACGCCGGTCAAAGAAAACGCATGAGGACGACGGCGGGAATTCCCGCCGTCGCCCTCATACGTTAACAGGGCCTGCCCATTGACACCCCTCCACCGCGGGCATATTCTACAACCAAATGGTTGTAGATCAGATGAGTGAGGCCGGACTCGACCGCCTTTTCCAGGCGTTCGCGGATGGCACCCGCCGGGACATCATGCGCCGTGTAGCGGTGGGGGAGTATTCGGTGTCCGGCCTGGCGGGCCTCTACGCCATGAGTTTCGCCGCCGTTCAAAAGCATGTGGCCGTGTTGGAGCGCGCGTCCCTGGTCACCAAGGAGAAGCGCGGAAGGCAGCAGATCGTGCGGGGCAATCACGAAGGCCTGCAGAGAGCCCGGCGGCTGCTTGATGAGTACGAGGCGATCTGGCGGCAGCGCGCCGGGCGGATCGCGGACATTCTCGCTGAAGATTAGGAAGGGTTCCGCAATGACGGTTATCAGTTCCACCAAGAGTCCCGAGACGCTCAGCTTTATCCTCGTTGCCGAGTTCGACGCCGGCGTCGAACGCGTCTGGCAGATATGGGAAGACCCGCGGCAGCTCGAGCGCTGGTGGGGTCCGCCCACCTGGCCGGCCACATTCGAGAAGCACGAGTTCTCTCCCGGCGGAGAAGCGGCGTACTACATGACCGGGCCCGACGGCGAGAAGGCCCGCGGCTGGTGGCGCATCACCGCCATCGAGGCACCCCACCGCCTCGAGTTTGTCGACGGCTTTGCCGACGACAACGGCGCGCCCGTCGAAGCCATGGGGACCACCCATGCGGCCGTCACGCTCGAGGACATCGGCGGGCGTACCCGCATGACCGTGAAGTCCAGGTTCGAGTCCGAGGAGCAGATGGACAAGATGGTCGAGATGGGCATGGAAGAAGGCATGAAGGAGGCCGCCGGCCAGATCGACGCCATTCTCGCCGAGCACTCCCACGCCTGACCGCCGCTGGGCTCCAACCGGTAAAGCAAACGCCAGCAACCGGAAGTAACGCAAACGCCAGAGGACGGCGGCGGGGGGTCCCGCCGCCGTCCTCTGGCGTTTGGTCGCGGAGCTTCCTAGAGAGCGGCGCCCTGGGCAGCGTTGCGGTTCAGGCTGACCGTGAAGGTGTTGGGTCCGCTGCAGGTGACCGCGATGCTGTGCTTGGGGGCGTTGGCCCTTGCCGACAGGTCGTGCACGGCCTTTTCCAGCGTGTGGTCCAGTGCTGACCGGTCCCAGATCTTCAGCGTTACAGAGTCAGTGGTTTCGAACGTCATTATTCGGTGCCTTCATTCATAAATTCGGTCGGCTTTCGCATCAGCGCGAAACCCGGAACGGGTCAATCCATGAACGCTCAGAGACCTTGTTCAGCTCGGCGAGCTCACTGGTTTGGCCTCGTTGCGTCCACCAGATTGGGTTTAATTTTGCTTCTAAGCCACTGCATCCTCTTCCCGTAGGAGCGAGGGTCAGGGCTATGCAGGCTGGGAAATCGTGCTCTCAGCCCTTCCTTTTCATCATGCACGGCGGAGCGCTGACGTCTCAAGCGGATCGCTGGTGAGGTTCACCACACCAGCGGCTGGCACGGTGCAAGGGAGGGCATCACTTCCCTGCAGCGAAGCAAAAGGCCAGAGGACGACGGCGGGAATTCCCGCCGTCGTCCTCTGGCCATTTGTTTCCGGTGACTTTTTCTTACGGACAGTTCTTTCCTGCGCCCGAGACTCCCATGACAACGCTGACGGGGCTCACTTAGAGGGCCCCTTGGTGCTCGGTTCCGGCCGCGATCGGTGCCAGGCGCGTCACTTCTACCGGCTCCTTCAGGAGCCCCTCGAGCGAAGCGTTGAGGCGCTTGACGGCATCCCCTTCGCCGTGGGCGTCGAGCAGCTCCGCGGTTTCCCATTTTTCAATCATGAGGATCTGGCCGTTCGGGTCCTCATGGATGGCGTACAGCAGGCAGCCTGGTTCGTCGTGCACCTCGGCGATGGCGGGGGAGAGGGCCGCGACGACGTGGTCGAACGCGCCTTCGTTCGGCGTGAACACAGCAGTAACAATGACGGGCATGGGGGTTTCCTTAACTTGCGACGGACCGGATGAGTGGGGCACAGCTGTTGCGCGGCACGAAGTCCGCCTTGACCTCGATGGTTCGGGCGCCGGCCGGGAGCCGGCCCTGCATCCGTCCGAGGACGAGTTCGAGGGAATGCACCGCGAGCATGTCGATGGGCTGCCGGATCGCGCTCAGCGGTGGGTTCGTCAGTTCGGTCCACGGATTGTCGTCGAAGACGATGACCGACAGGTCATCGGGTATCCGCACGCCGACCTGAACGAGGCGCCGGACCGAGCTTTGCACCTGGGCGGTGTTCGCCACGATGAGTCCAGTGGGACTGTCCGGAAGCGCCAGGAGGGACCCTACGGCGTCGCCACCTCCGTCCCCGCGGAACGGCACGTCCCGGACCAGCATGGGATCGACCGTGATCGAGGCGTTTTCGTGGGCTGTCCGGTAGCCGTGGATCCGCGCGCGGCCGGTCGACGTGCTGGCGGGGCCGGTTATGAGGCCGATGCGCGTATGGCCGAGGGCGATGAGGTGCTCGGTGGCGCGGCGGGCTGAGTCGGAGTTCTCGATGCTGACGACGTCCACATCCTCAAGTTCCGCGATGGTGCGGTCGACGAAAACGACGTTTACGCCCAGGTCCCGCAGCCGTTCCCACTTCTCGATGTTCCCTCCAGTCGGGGTGGCGATGACGCCGCCCACGGAGCGGTCCAGCAGTGTGTCCAAGGATTCGGCCTCAAGGTGGGGGTCTTCCTGGGTGGTCATAACCACTACCTGCACCCCATGGCTGCGGGCTTCCCACACGACGCGGTCGGCAAGTTGAGCGAAGAAGGGGTTGGCGAGATCCGCAACCACAAGCCCAACGGTGAGGGCGTGGCCGGCACTGAGCTCACGTGCAGCGGCCCGCGGCCGATAGCCAAGATCCCCGATCACGCGCAACACTTGTTCGCGCTTCGCCGGCGCAACTGGCCCAGATTCGGGATTCAGCACCCGGGACACCACGGAGACCGATACTCCCGCCGCCGCCGCGACATCGCGAATAGTTGGGGCCTTCTTCACTTCTCCTCCTTGAGGTCCTCTAGCGGCTGTAGGTCACTAAGGGTTGTTCATCCGCCCCGTGATCCTTGCCGGAGGAACCTTCGACTGCGTTCCGTTGTGACTGTTGACACAGCCTAACACTGACTGGTACAAAAGTGGTACCGGTTCCACTCGGTCCCGAAAACAGCTCAATCTGCGACGAAGAAGTTGCTCCACCTGAGGTGGAGAGCTCCTCTCCGGCGCGAAACGTCAACCAGAGAGATCCCCATGAACCTCCACAAACTTCTTAGCGACCGCGAGCAGCAGGGCCGCCCGGTTCGAGTCGGACTCATCGGAGCTGGCCGCTACGGCACCATGTATCTGGCCCAGGCGAACAACATCCCGGGCATCCACGTCGTCGCGATCGCCGACATCAATGTGAAGCGCGCTGAAGGCGCATTTGAGCTGGTCGGGTGGCCCCAGAACCAGATCGCCCCTGACATCGCCACGGCACTGAAGAACCGCTCGACCACGATCGTTGCCAATGCGGATGAATTGTTTGACGTCGACATCGACGTCATCGTCGAGGCAACGGGCAACCCCATCGTCGGGGTGAAGCACGCACTGCGCGCCATTGAAACGAAGAAGCACATCATCATGGTCACCGTTGAGGCAGACGCCCTGGCCGGTCCGGCCCTGGCCAAGCGCGCAGAAGAAGCCGGTGTGGTCTATTCGATGGCCTACGGTGACCAGCCGGCCCTCATCATGGAACTCGTCGACTGGGCACGGACCAGTGGCTTCGACGTCGTGTGTGCAGGCAAGGGAGCAAAGTACCTTGAGCACTATCACGAAATGAACCCGGACAACGTCTGGGAGAACTGGGAGTTCTCCAAGGAGCTCACCGACTCCGGGCAGCTGAATCCCTACATGCACACCTCGTTCCGCGACGGCACCAAGGCCTCCATCGAGATGGCTGCCGTCGCCAACGGCGCCGGCCTCACCCCGTCCGACAACGGGCTGTCGTTCACCCCGGGTGACGTGGAGGAAATCGCCACGATCTGCCGCCCGGCCGACGTCGGCGGAGCCCTGGCCCACGAGGGAAGCGTTGACGTCATGTCCAGCGTCAACCGCGACGGCAGCTGGATCAGCCACAACACCCAGGAGGGCGTGTTCGTCGTCGTCAAGGCCACCAACGGGTACGTTTCCGGCTGCTTCAATGAATACCCGTGGCACCCGGACCCGACCGGCCAGTACGCAGCGCTGTACCGCCCGTACCACTACGTGGGCCTCGAACTGAATATGTCCATCGCCAACGCGGCCCTTCGCGGCATCGCGACAGGATCCCCGGTCGGGTTCTTCGGCGACGTCGTTGCGACCGCCAAGAAGGACCTCAAGGCAGGCGAGTTCCTCGACGGCGAAGGCGGCTTCACGGTGTGGGGCAAGCTTGTGTCCGCTAAGCACTCCGTAGCCATTGGCGCCCTGCCGGTGGCCCTCGCCCACCACGTGGAACTCCGTGCCGACATCGCCAAGGGCGCAACTGTCCGGTGGGAAGACGTCATCATGGACGAATCGCTGTCCCAGGCCCTTGAGCTGCGCCGCGAGACCGAAGCGCTAGTAGCGGACGCCGCCGTCAGCGTCTGACCCCTCTGCTCTACCATCCGGGCGCGGCCAGGAGATGACCATGTCGTTTCACGCCTCCGGAACCAGACTCCTTCCAATGAAGAAAGGCATCACATGAAATCCAAGACCCGCGCCCTCACCGGAGTGCTGGCATGCACCCTTGCCGCATCAGTCCTCGCCGGCTGCGCGTCCGGAGCGCCCGGCGGGGGCGGCCCCGTGGCGAAGATCCAGCTCTCCATCCCGGATCCGCTCACCTCCTCCGTCGGCGTCTCCGCCCAGCACTTCGCCGACCAGGTGAAGAAGACATCCAACGGCTCGGTCGTGGTCACGGTCGTTCCCAACGGAACGAGCTTCAGCGGAGACCAGAACGCGGCAGTCACCAGGCTGCAGGGCGGTTCACTGGACGCACTGATCCTCTCGACCTCCGTGTATGCGTCCGTGGTGCCGGAAATGAACGCGATCAGCATCCCCTACCTCTTCGACGACACGGCTGAGGAAGCGGCGTTCCTGACGGGCAAGCCCGGCGACGTCCTCAAGGAAAAGCTCAAAGAGAAGAACACGGTCGCGCTGTCCTTCCTCACCCGGACCGGCCGGCAGATCACCAACTCCGAGCGGCCCATTGAACAGCCGTCCGACCTCAAGGGCCTGAAAATCCGCGTCCCCGGCAACCCGCTGTGGACTGACTTCTTCGGGAAGCTGGGCGCGAGCCCCACGACCATGGCGTTCTCCGAGGTCTTCACCGGCCTGCAGACAGGAACGATCGACGGCCAGGAAAACCCCATCGAGGTGCCCTGGACCAACAAGTTCTCCGAGGTGCAGAAGTACGTCTCGCTGACGCACCACATCAACGATGCCTGGGTCCTCGCTCTTTCCTCCAAGAAATGGGACTCCCTGACCGAAGAGCAGAAGAAAGCCCTCTCCGATGCCTCGACAGAGACGGCAACGTTCAAAACCGGTTACGACAAGGAACAGTCCGAGAAGCAGCTGGCAGAACTCACAGCCAAGGGCATGAAGGCCAACGAGCCGTCCGCCGCGGGGCTGGAGCAGTTCAAGGAAGTCTCCAAGAGCCTCTACCCCGTGTTCTCCGAGCTCATCGGCAAGGAATTCTTCGATCAGGCGATTGCCGCCGCCAAGTAACAGCATTTGAGGGCCGGAGCGCTTTCCCGCGCTCCGGCCCTCAGCCGAACACCCCCGCTCTCAACGTTGACAGTCTGGAAGAACATGGAACACACACTCGCCCCCAGGGAACTCGAAGAGGTCCTTCCGTCTGACGCGGAAGAAATCCTCCACCACGGGCACGTCGCACCGCGCTGGAGCGGGGCCGTCTGGCTCGACAAGACCCTGGAAGGGATTGTGGGCGCGGCGATCCTCGCCGAGCTCGTCGTCATCCTGCTGAACATCACGGTCCGGGTGGTCACCGGTGATTCGGTGCTCTGGACCCAGGAAGTATCTGAAATCGCCCTGCTGACCATCGCCTTCATCGGCGGTGCCATCGCGTATCCCAAGGGTGCGCACATGTCCGTCCAGGCGCTCATCATGCGCCTGCCGGCGAGCTGGAAGCCGTACCTGGCCGCCCTCGTCGACTGCCTCGTCTTCGTCATGAGCGCGGGAGCGTTTGCGCTGTTCGTGCCGACCCTCGTCCAGCAGATCGAAGAGAAGACACCGATCCTTCAGCTGCCGGTCTTCTGGGTCTCGCTGCCGTTCTCGATCGGCATGGTGCTCATCGCCTGGTTCGCTGTCCTGAAACTCTGGCGGCAGGAACGCCGGACCGTTCTCGTGGCCGCAGGCATTACAGCAATCCTGGCCGCAGCCGTGCTGGTGTCCCAGCCCCTTTTCTACTACGTTTCACCCAACGCCCTCCTCGCCGTCGTGCTCGTTGCGCTCTTTGTTCTGCTGTTTCTTGGCCTGCCGATTGCGTTCGTCCTGGCGCTGGCGTCCGGCATCTACCTCTACCTTGGCGGCATCTCCGAGGTCAGTGCCATCCCGATCGGGATGGCGTCAGGGGCCAAGGGCTTCGTTCTCCTGGCAATCCCGTTCTTCATCCTCGCCGGCACAGTCATGAACTCCGCCGGCCTTACGCTTCCGCTGGCCAAACTCGTCGACGCGCTCATCGGGCACCTGCGCGGCGGCCTGCTTCAGGTGGTCGTCGTGACCATGTACATCTTCTCCGGCATCTCCGGCTCCAAGGTGGCGGACGTTGCCGCCGTGGGCACCACGATGCGCGGCATGCTCGAGGAACGCAAGTACCCCCGCGGCGAGGTCGTCGCTGTGCTCTCCGCCTCGGCCATCATGGGCGAAACCATTCCGCCGAGCATTGTGCTCCTCATCCTTGGATCCATCACCACCATCTCCACCACCACCCTGTTCCTGGCCGGATTCGTTCCCGCAGCCTTCCTGGCCCTCGTGGTCATGGGTCTCGTATTCTTCCGGGCCCGCAAGCAGGGCGGCGTCGCCAGCCCCAAGGCCACCTGGCGCGCACGGGGATCGGCGACGTTCTTCGCCATTCCCACCCTCCTGCTCCCTGTCGGCATGGTGGTCGGAATCCTGAGTGGCTTCGCGACACCCACCGAGGTGTCCTCTGTGGCCGTCGCCTACGCCTTCATCCTCGCCGCCGCCTACCGGCGCGGCAGCAAGAAACTCCTCGGCGACACCCTGCGGGAAACGACAACGACGGCGGGCATGGTCCTGTTCATCATCGCCGCCGCGTCCCCGCTCGCCCAGACGCTTGCCCTCGCCGGCGTCTCCCAGCAGATCCATGACCTCATGTCCGGCCTTGGTGACTCACCCGTGCTGTTCATGCTGTTCACCGTTGTGCTGCTGATCATCATGGGCCAGCTGCTCGAGGGCCTTCCGGCGGTCCTGATCTTCGCGCCGCTGCTCCTGCCGATCGCTACCGACTTCGGCGTCAACCCGGTGCAGTACGCCATGGTGCTGATCATTTCCATGGGCATCGGCTCATTCGCCCCACCGGCGGGAGTCGGCTTCTACGTCGCCTGTGCAACCGCACACGAAACCGTGGAAAAGAGCCTCAAACACTTCTGGCCCTACCTCATCGCGGTCTTCCTGGGGCTGCTTGTGCTTGCCGCCGTCCCGTGGTTCAGCACCTTCCTGCCCGCCCTCGCCGGACTCATCCCCTTCTAAGCCACATGACGACACCGACCAACACCCAGAAGCAGTTGCCCGGCTTCCCGTTTTCCGTCTCGCTGTGCGGCACCGGGCCGATGGGGGCACCGATCGCCCGGAACATCCTTAGGGGAGGCGTTGCGCTTACCCTCTGGAACCGCACGGCATCCAAGGCCAGAGCCATTTCCGGCGGCAGGGTCGCCGGTTCCCCGGCGGACGCCGCCGCAGAGGTGGTACTCACAGTGTTGCCTGACCTGCCCCAGGTCGCGGCCCTCCTCCCCGGGGAGAACGGCCTGCTGGCCGGGTGGGAAGCTGCCGGAATCAGGAACCCGGTCCTGGTGGTTCACGGGACCGTGTCGCCGGTGGCAGTCGCAGAGTTTGCCGAGGATTGCCGGCGCGATTACGGACTGACCGTCCTCGACGCACCCCTCAGCGGCGGAACCATCGGGGCGGAGGAGGGGCGTCTGAGCACGATGGTCGGAGGCCCACCGGACGTCGTGGGCCGCCTTACGCCGCTCTTCGAGCTCTACAGTTCCACGGTGGTCCTGTTCGGCAAGACCGGCGCGGGGTCAACAGTGAAGGCGTGCAACCAGATCGTTGTCGCCGCCACTGTCACGGCCCTGGCCGAAGCGATGGCCCTGGCCGCCACCACCGGCCTTGACCTCCAGAAGGTGCAATCCATCCTGGCGGGCGGATTGGCCAACTCAGAGGTGCTCCGGCAAAAGGGAGGACGCTGGATCCACGCGGACTTTGAAGGCGGAGGATCCGCGAAAAACCAGCTCAAGGACCTCAGCTTCATTGCGGAGATTGCGAAGGACGCCGGCCTGGAGCTGCCGCTCTCCACAAGCGTCCGGGATGCGTTCGAAGTCATGATCGCGGCAGGTGACGGCGACCTGGACCATACTGGAATTTACCGGTCCATCCTCACCGAAAAGTCCCAAGCCTGACCCCGGTTCATCACGGACGGTCAGTAACGCAAAACGCAAGCGAACGACGGCGGGACTTCCCGCCGTCGTTCGCTTGCGTTTTGCCCCTTTATGGCGGTCTGAATAGCAGCCGTCAGGCGCCCTTGCAGCCTGGTCGCAACCTCTGGTCCCCTAGCGTGGGGGCAGGACGAAGACGTCTGATTTTCCAGAGGAGTAACCATGACTGTTTATGTACAGCCCGGCCAAGAAGGATCCAAGGTCCAGTTCAAGGACCGCTACGAGAACTGGATCGGCGGCGAATGGGTGGCTCCCACTACCGGCCAATACATCGAGAACGTCTCACCCGTGAACGGCAAGCAATTCACCGAGGTGGCCCGCGGCGCAGCAGCGGACGTAGAGCTGGCACTGGACGCAGCCCACAAGGCCGCCCCGGCGTGGGGCAAGGCTTCGGCCGCCGAACGCGCCGCTGTCCTGAACAAAATTGCCGACCGGATCGACGCGAACCTGGAGTTGCTGGCCGTTGCCGAAACCTGGGATAACGGCAAGCCGATCCGCGAAACCCTGAATGCGGACATCCCCCTCGCCGCCGACCACTTCCGCTACTTCGCCTCCGCCGTCCGCGCCCAGGAAGGCGGGCTGTCACAGCTCGACGAGGACACCACCGCATACCACTTCCACGAGCCCCTCGGGGTGGTGGGCCAGATCATCCCCTGGAACTTCCCCATCCTCATGGCCGTCTGGAAAATGGCGCCGGCCCTCGCTGCCGGCAACGCGGTTGTCCTCAAGCCCGCTTCGAATACGCCGGCTTCCATCCTGGTCCTCGCCGAACTCATCGCCGACCTGCTTCCCGCGGGACTTCTGAACATCGTCAACGGATTCGGTGCGGAGGTGGGTAAACCGCTGGCGTCCAGCCCGCGGATCCGCAAGATCGCCTTCACCGGGGAGACCACCACCGGCCGGCTGATCAGCCAGTACGCCAGCGCCAACCTGATCCCGGTCACGCTGGAGCTGGGCGGCAAAAGCCCCAACATCTTCTTCAACGACGTCGCCGAGTCCAATGACGCTTTCTACGACAAGGCGCTCGAGGGGTTCACCCTGTACGCGTTCAACCAGGGTGAAGTCTGCAGCAGTCCCTCCCGCGCGCTGGTTCAGGAAGGCATCTACGACTCCTTCATGGCCGACGCCGTGGCCCGGACCCAGAAGATCATCCAGGGCAACCCGCTGGACACCGAAACCCAGATCGGCGCCCAGGCCTCGACAGGCCAGATGGAGAAAATCCTTTCCTACATCGACATCGGAAAGCAGGAGGGCGCCAAGGTCCTCGCCGGCGGGAACCAGACGGAACTCGACGGTGACCTGGCCGGCGGCTTCTACGTCCAGCCCACCATCTTCGAAGGCCACAACAAAATGCGGATCTTCCAGGAGGAAATCTTCGGCCCCGTCGTTTCCGTGACACGCTTCAGCGACTACAACGACGCCATGGGCATCGCCAACGACACCCTCTACGGGCTCGGCGCCGGCGTCTGGTCCCGCAACGGCAACGTCGCCTACCGCGCCGGCCGCGAGATCCAGGCCGGCCGCGTGTGGGTCAACAACTACCACGCCTACCCGGCCGGCGCCGCGTTCGGCGGCTACAAGTCCTCCGGCATCGGACGTGAAAACCACGCCATGATGCTGGACCACTACCAGCAGACCAAGAACCTCCTG
>NZ_JBFTZQ010000043.1:0-26982 GCF_056406715.1 Arthrobacter sp. P1_B11 | reverse complement strand
TGCGCCCGTCCGAGCGGCACCTCCCGGTGGACCGCTGGGTCAAGCCACAGGAATTCGTGGACCTCCAGCAGGAAGCGGACGAGATCGGCTTCCTCGGCGTCATGTCCGGACCCCTCGTCCGGTCCTCCTACCGTGCCGGCCGGCTCTGGGCCACCGCGATGCGCAAGAAAGGCTGGGAAATCCCCGCCGAACTGGCACACATCGAAAGCTCCGGCAGCACCCGCCAGGAAGCCAGCTCGCTGCTCGCAGGCACGGCCTGACCTTCCGGACCCACCACCCTGATGTTCAGAGAGGACCAAAGATGTTCCCCATCAGAATAGAAATCATCCCTTCAGAGGGAATCGTTGAGCGGGTCAAGGCCCAGGTGCCGTTGACCACAACGCTCACCGTGACATGCCTGCCCCATCACGGCATCGAGCGGACCATGCGCACGGCGGTACAGCTGAGCGTGCTCGGCTACAAAGTGATCCCGCATCTCGCGGGGCGTAGCCTGCATAGCCGCGCTGACCTCACCGGAATCCTGCGCGACTGCGGCGTTGCCGGCATCGGCGAGGTGTTCGTGATCGGCGGAGACCGGAAGAGTCCAGCTGGCCCGTACGAGTCCGCCCTTCCGCTTCTGGAGGACATCGCGCAGTACTCCGGCGGCGCGATGCGGGCAGGCGTTGCGGGCTACCCGGAGGGCCACCCTTCTGCTGGTCCCGTGGACGTGCTGGACGCGCTGCTGGCCAAACAGCACCTGGCTTCGCACGTTGTCACGCAGATGTGCTTCTCCGCGCCGAAAATCCTTGATTACGCGGCGCTCCTGCGCCGCGAAGGCGTGCGGCTGCCCGTCTGGGCCGGCGTGGCAGGGTCTGTTCCGCGGACCAAGCTGGTCTCGCTGGCGACGCAGATCGGCGTCGGGAGTTCCCTGAAGTTCCTTAGCCGCAAGGGCCCGCTGGCCCGCAAACTCCTGAGTGGTGACAGCTACTCGCCACAAAGCCTGGTGACCGGGCTGGAAAGCGAGCCCGGCAACATCGCGGGCATCCATCTCTACAGCTTCAACAGCCTTGATTCGGTTCCCGGAGGGCCAGACCAGGCGTCAACCTCAGCAGCACTCCATCCAGCATTGATTCGAGGAGCAGCACGTGACAACTGAAACCGTAACTTCCCAGCAAACGCCGCATCTTGAGCGGCAGCTCAGCAACCGGCACATCCAGCTGATCGCCATTGGCGGCGCAATCGGCACAGGCCTCTTCATGGGCTCGGGCAAAACCATCTCCGCGGCAGGGCCCTCCGTCATCTTCGTCTACATGATCATCGGCTTCATGCTGTTCTTCGTCATGCGGGCCATGGGCGAACTGCTGCTGAGCAACCTGAACTACAAATCCTTCAGCGATTTCGCGGCGGACCTCCTCGGTCCCTGGGCCGGTTTCTTCACGGGTTGGACCTACTGGTTCTGCTGGGTGATCACAGGCATCGCGGACGTCATCGCCATAGCGGGCTATTCGAAGGAACTCTGGCCCTCGGTGCCGCTGTGGATCCCGGGCCTGGCAACCGTGGCCATCCTCCTGCTCCTGAACCTCACCACGGTGAAGGCGTTCGGCGAGACGGAGTTCTGGTTTGCGCTGATCAAGATCATCGCCATCGCGGCGCTGATCGTGGTGGGCCTGTTCATGATCTTCAGCGGGTTCCAGTCCGACGCCGGCCCTGCCACCTTCACGAACCTGTGGAGCCACGGCGGTTTCTTCCCGAACGAGTTCATGGGATTCGTGGCCGGTTTCCAGATCGCAGTCTTCGCCTTCGTGGGCATTGAGCTCGTGGGCACCACCGCCGCAGAGGCCAAGGACCCGGAGAAGAACCTGCCCAAGGCCATCAACTCCATCCCCATCCGTGTGCTGCTCTTCTACGTGGGCGCCCTCATCATCCTGATGTCCGTCACCCCCTGGACCCAGTTCCAGGCCGGCCACAGCCCGTTCATCGCCATGTTCTCCCTTGCGGGCCTGGGCGCCGCCGCCACCGTGGTGAACCTAGTGGTGCTCAGCTCGGCCATGTCCTCGGCCAACTCCGGCATCTACTCCACTTCGCGGATGGTGTACGGGCTGGCCCAGGAAGGCGACGCTCCGTCCGTCTTCGGTGCCCTCTCGCGCCGCAAGGTTCCGCAGAATGCCCTGTTTCTCTCCTGCGTTCTGCTTCTCTCCGGCGTGGTGCTGATGTACGCGGGCCAGGACATCGGCAAAGCCTTCGACATGGTGACCACCGTGTCGGCTGTCTGCTTCGTTTTCGTGTGGTCCATCATCCTGGCCAGCTACCTGGCCTTCCGCAGGCGCCGCCCGCACCTGCATGAGGCTTCCAAGTACCGGATGCCGGGCGGCGTCCCCATGGTCTGGGTGGTCTTCGCGTTCTTCGCCTTCGTGCTCTGGACGCTGACCACGCAGCCGGACACCCTCACGGCGCTCCTGGTCACGCCCGTCTGGTTCATCGTGCTCGGCGCCGCCTGGTTGGTGCTGCGCCGTCGCCCCGCCCATCTGGCGCGTTATGCAACGTTCCAGGCCGAACTCACTCAGGATTTGGCGCACGAGGCCACCGGGCGGGGTCTTGGGAACGTGAAGAAATGAGCACTGTACAAATGACCACTGCCCAAACCCTGAACAGGCCCATACCGAAAGCTGAGGTACCTGCCGCAACGGTCGAGCATGTCCTGACCGTCGACTGTGCCGAGTCGCCTGGCATCGTCCACGCGGTCTCAGGATTCCTGCTCAGCCACGGCTGCGACATCATCGACATCAAGCAGTATGGGGACAAGGGGGAAGGGCACTTCTTCATGCGCGTCCACTTCTCCTCTCCGCAGGAGCCCGGGGCGCAGGAGTCCTTCAGCACGGAGGAGCTGCGCCGGGACTTCACGGCTGTGGCGGAGAAGTGGAAGATGAACTGGCAGCTGGAGCCGCACGGCCGCAAGCGCCGCGTCCTGGTGATGGTGTCCAAAATGGGCCACTGCCTCAATGATCTGCTGTTCAGGGCACGCACGGGCGACATCCCGGTGGAGATCGTCGCCGTGGTTTCCAACCACCGCGAGCAGGAGGGGCTGGTCCAGTGGCACGGTATCCCGTTCTTCCACCTGCCGGTCACCAAGGACACGAAGCCCGACGCCGAAGCCCGGCTTCTGGAACTCGTCGACGGCCTCGATGTGGAGCTCGTGGTGCTGGCCCGCTACATGCAGGTCCTGAGTGACGGGCTTTCGGCCAAGCTCGCAGGACGGACCATCAACATCCACCACTCGTTCCTGCCCAGCTTCAAGGGTGCGAAGCCCTACCACCAGGCCTACGACCGGGGCGTTAAGACCGTGGGCGCCACGGCGCACTACGTCAACGCCGAACTCGATGAGGGCCCCATCATTTCGCAGCAGGTCATCGACGTGGACCACACGTACACCGCCGACGACCTTGTCGCGGTCGGCCGGGACGCCGAATGCACGGCCCTCCGCAACGCCGTCCGCTGGCATTGCGAGGGCAGAATCCTGCTGCTCGGCAACCGCACTGTGATTTTGCGATAGGGCAGTTCCATCCTGGTCCGCGAGGGCGGACCAGGATGGAACCCGGACTCCGCCGCATAGCGGATCAGGGCCCGCCTACGCCGGGAGGACACCGGTTTCCGGCCGACGGCACCCTGTCATTTTCTGGACGGTATCGCGCTGGAGTCCGCTCAGAGCCGCGAGCTCGTAGTCATCCATGACGCCAAGCCGGCGTGCCGCAGCCATGAGGGTCAGTCGACTTTCCTCAAGGATTGCCTTCGACTCCTCAAGCTCGGCCAACTCGGACGTCAACTGGCTGATCACCGCAAGGTGCTGCCCGGCCGGCAGTCCGGACGGGAGCAGGTCCTCGGACGACAGGCCGATTGTCCGGATTGTCCAGCGGGAGAGTTCTGAGGCTTCTGCCAGGCCCGTGATCCTCATGCCGTCACAGAGCGCCTGGGCAATCTGTTGGTTTAGGCGGACGGAGAGCGCGCGCATGCTGCTGGCGTTGAAAGAAATCCGTTGCCGGTCCTCCCTGAGCAACTTCCGTATCCTGTCAGCCTGGACAGCAGTTGGGTCGGGTTTTGGTGTTCCCTGGTAGCGGTACGAGCCGGTACGGGCACGCCGCCGACGTGATTCCGGTGTCGGAGCAACCTCCGGGCGGTCGGAGCGGTGCAGAACGGCCAAGAGCACTCCTCGGTTCGGATTGGAGTCGGTCCGCGTCGGCACGCGAGCCGACCCGGAAAACGGCCGCGCCAGTCGGGGCCGGTTACGTAGAAGGCTAGACGGGATGGCCACCCCGCGGAAATACCAATAGTGCGTGGAGCCATAATCAAAAAGTTTGGGTTCGGCCTTGGCTAGGGGCCAAAAGCAGAGGTCTCGCGCTGTACACAGCCGAGGACCGACGCCATGACTGCCGCAGGCCATAAGAGACGCTTATCCGTCCACGCAGTTTAGGTCTTATCCATAGCCGCCCGGATTCCCTAGGGTCGAAGGAAGCAAATATCGCTCCCTCCTGAATCCCTAGGAAGAGACCATGTCTGAATTTGTACCTGCATCGCGAGTGTCCCGCATCAAGCAATCCGCCAGCGTGGCCGCCGCCGCCCGCGTGCGTGAGCTGAAGTCAGAAGGGCGCCGGATCCTGGACCTGACGGTCGGTGAGCCGGACTTCGACACCCCGGAGCACATCAAGGCGGCAGCCGTTGAGGCCATCAGCCGGGGCGAGACCAAGTACACCTCCGTCACCGGAACGCCCGCCCTGCAGACGGCGATCCTCCAGACTCTCGAGATGCGCACCGGCATCCACTACACCCCGGCCGAGATCACCGTTGGCGGCGGCGCCAAGCAGGTCATCTTCACGGCCTTCATGGCTACCCTGGACGCGGGCGACGAAGTGGTTGTACCCGCCCCCTACTGGGTCTCCTACCCGGACATGGTGCTCGCCAACGAAGGCACGCCTGTAGTGGTTCCCTGCGGCGAGGACGTGGGATTCAAGCTCACACCGGAAGCCCTAAGCGGCGCCCTCAACGAGCGGACCAAGTGGATCATCCTGAATGCGCCGTCCAACCCCACAGGCGCCGTCTACTCCCGGGCGGAACTGCGCGCACTCGCCGACGTCCTCGCGGACTTTCCGCACATCTACGTCCTGACCGATGAAATCTATGACCAGATCTACTTCGGCACCGGCCGGATCTCCAGCCTGGTGGAGGTGGCCCCGGAACTGAGGGACCGCATCCTCGTGGTCAACGGCGTGTCCAAGGCGTACGCCATGACCGGTTGGCGGCTGGGATACGCGGCAGGACCGGCCCCGGTGATCGCCGCAATCAATAAGCTCCAGTCCCAAATCTCATCCTGCCCGTCCTCGGTAAGCCAGGCCGCCAGCGCCGCCGCCCTCACGGGCGACCAGAGCTTCGTGCATGACAGCGTCGAGGTTTACCGCGGCCGGCGCGATGTGGCAGTCACCGCACTGAACGCCGTCGGCGGGCTGTCATGCACGACGCCGGAAGGCGCCTTTTACGCGTACGTCAACTGTGCGGGGGTCATCGGGAAGACGACCGCCGAGGGAAAAGTCATCGGCAACGATGAGGACTTCACCCTCTACCTTCTTGAGGCCGCTTCCGTGGCAGTCATCCAGGGATCGGCCTACGGGTTGGGCCCCTACTTCCGCATCTCCTACGCGACCAGCCTCGACATCATCGAAGAGTCCATCGCCGCCATCGACAAGGCCGTCCAGGCCCTCAACTGATCCACACCCACCGAAGGAAAAACGCCGTGATTCACGTCAAGACCACCATCGAACGACCCGACGCCGACGCCGTAAGCCGCCTGGCCAAGTTCTCGTCCGCCACCATCCACGAGGCACAGGGCCGCAAGGGCGCCCTCAGCTCCAAGATCAAGCCGATCGACCGGAGCATGTCCTTCTGCGGTCCGGCCACTACTGTGCGCTGCGCTCCTCGGGACAACCTCATGCTGCAGGTGGCCATCCACTACGCCGAGGCCGGGGACGTCATCCTGGCCGCGGCAGGGGAGTACGAGGAGGCCGGAACGTTCGGCGACGTCCTCGGCAACGCCATGAAGGCCAAGGGCCTCGCCGGCCTGGTGACGGACTCCGGCGTCCGCGACACGCAGGACCTCATCGAACTGGGGCTGCCCGTCTTCTCCGGCAGCGTCTCCATCAAAGGCACCGTCAAGGAAACGATCGGCCCGATCAACCACCCTGTGGTCTTCGGCGACGAAATCATCTATCCCGGTGACGTCCTCCGCGGCGACGCGGACGGTGTGGTGGTCGTCAGGAAGGACGAGATCGAGGAAGTCATCCGCCTCTCGCAGGAACGCGACGACGCCGAGCGCGACCTCATCCGCCTCTACCAGGCCGGCGGGACCACCATCGATCTGTGCAACCTCACCGAGGTTCTGAGGGCCAAGGGGCTGCTCGTAGAGCACGCATAGTCACATCGCGGCAGCGGTGCCCGGGAGGTGCCGGCATTGGCTCAGGCGGGGCAGTCTTCTGCCCCGCCTGAGGCTCGTATTCTGCGGCGGCGGTCCTCCTGCCGTGGCTTCGACGGCTGCGGTGGTGGGCGTGGCCGTGCGGGTTACCCTGCTTCGGGTTACCCTGCTTCGCGCAGCACAATTCCGGGCAGCGGCGGCGCGGTGGAGTAGTGCCTGTGGCCGGTGGGGGTGTGGAGTTCGATGGTGTGCCGGGAACAGGCGTGCCCTCGAATCCATGGCGATGAGGTTGCCGGTCCCGGGGGCGGTGTAGAGCCGGCGGAGCCAGGCATCGAAAGCTGCACCCTGCCCAGAGTCCTCCCCGCACCCGATGTCGCCGCTGCGCGGGCCCTCGTTGAACCTCCGCTGATAAAAGAGAATTTGCAGCACATCGGCCGGCGGAACGGCCGCGTGCCGCCGGCTCCGCGAGGGTCCCTCAGCGCGGGCGGGGTGGCCGCCCAAGCCGCGGCAGCTCCGCCGTCGTACGGATAACTGTGCGGCGGCGCCCGCAGTTGAGCGTGCTTTGCAGCTGACGGTGCAGTCAGCCGCTAATCAGACCCCCGTGGGGCACCGAATAAGCAGGGGCGCCGAAGACGGCATCGTCCAGGTACCAGACCGTCGAACCGCCGCCGCTGACCGGCATGATGCTGCCCTCGAAAACAAAGACCGGGTCAGCGGATCGGTCCTGGGGGCGCCAGAAGCCATTGGTCGGGCAATGGGACCCGGTTTTAGCCATCAGTCCCAGTCTCGGGTCTGAAATTCTCCTGGTGGTGCTGATCTTTTTCATGGCAGGCTCCCGGTTGATTGTTTGCGGAAAATTGATTCGCTGCAATTTCTTGGCTTGCCACCAATATTAGAATCCCCGGCGCCCAGTTACTAAGACAAATGATGCGTGCCCTAATAAGCCAAAGCTATGGGCGGCCATACTTATCGCTGAGCATTTCCTGGAGCATTTCCTTCAGCACAAGCAGCACCGCCGACGCCGCCTCCGAGAGGGGGTCGTGGTCCGGCGTGCAAAGCGCGATCTTGCACTGCAGTGCCGGATCCACGATCCGCAAGACATAGAAGTCTTCTTCATGGAACAGCGCGTCCGCGGCTGACTTGGGCAGGATCGTGGCCCCCAGATCGGCCCGGAGGAGCCGCGTCAGGGACGGCACCGACTCCACTTCGCCCACCAGCTGGAGTTTGAGCCCCTTGCTGTCGAAACCTGCCTCGACAGCCTGCCGCAGCGTGTGGATCTTCTCGGGGAGGAAGAGCCCGAAGTGTGCCACCTCCTCCAGCGTTATCTCGCCGATCGCGGACCCGGACTCCAGCCGCTTGGCGTTGACCACCAGGTGCAGATCTTCGACGATCATCGTGGTGAACTGGACGCCGCGGATAGGGCCCGGCTCGTAGATGAGGGCCATATCGAGCCGGCCGTTCTTGATGGCTTCGCTCAGGACGCCGCCGTAAATCTCCGTGACATGCAGGATGATGTCGGGGTACCGGCGGCCCACCTCGCTGATGATCTGCGGCGTCAGGCTCGACGCCATGCTGTAGGGCGCGATGGCAATGGACACGCGACCCGATGGCGCGGCCCCCGACTTGGCGACGTCCTGCCGCGCCTGCGCCACCAGCCGCAGGATTGACTGCGCATGCCGGTATAGGGTGTGCCCGGCGGCTGTGGGCTGGACCCCCTGCTTGCTGCGGATCAGCAGGCGCTGCTTGAGGTCAGTCTCCAAAGCCGAAACCTGCTGGCTCAGGGCTGGCTGGGCAACGTGCAGCGCCGCCGCAGCCTTGGTGATGCTTCCCGAATCCACGATCTGGACGAAGTACGCAAGCTTCCGCGTATCCATGGCCGCCTTCTCTCTCTGCGGCGTCCTGAACCCAGGGACGGTCATAACCGGATGCTGTGGAGGGATACGCAATACGTCTTTGTGTGATCCACATCGCTGACACTAGGTTGAACCCAGAACGCTATTTCACTAATCGTACATTCTATCCCCTCCGGTGACATGCAATTCCATGATGACATCAGATGCATTTCGCATAGAAGCGGTCTTGTGGAAATGGATATCGCTTTTTCACATTTCCGAAATATGCGCTCCGTACCTTGAATGCATTCGCCGTCCCGCAACGCAAGTGCGGAGCCTACGTTGGAGAAAGAGGTGACAAATGAGAGCACTAACCAACGGGAGATCCGCCACCCTGGGCGGCCCTGGAGGCGCTGCCTCGCCGTGCTGCGGTCACCCCTGCAGGCGTGCCGGCGGCAAACCCGTCATAACCGGCACCTATCCCGTGACATGGATTACGTCTTTGTGTGATCAAACTCGCGGTGCCAGACTTTTTTATGGAAGCCCGGCAGTTCGGGCCGTCCCGTCGGAAGCCCCCTTCAGGGCCGGATCGGGACAATCACTTCACTACCGGCAGCTGACCACGTCGCCCTGCGGGGCAACGTTGCAGCTCACACTCGAGGAAGGCTCACATGGGACTCTCAGTTGATCTCGTAGCAGATCTCGGAGAAGGCTTCGGCGCCTACTCGATGGGCGACGACGCTGCCCTCCTCGAGGTGGTTTCCAGCGCCAACATCGCCTGCGGCTTCCACGCCGGTGACCCGGACATCATGAACGCGACCGTCGCCGAATGCGTTCGGCTCGGGGTCAGCATCGGAGCACACCCGAGCTTCCCGGACCTCCGCGGCTTCGGCCGGCGCGCCATGGACCTGACGGCGGATGAGGTCCGCAACGACGTCCTCTACCAGTTCGGCGCGCTGACTGCCTTCGCCGCCTATCACGGCGCCAGCGTGGCCCACATTGCCCCGCACGGCCGGCTGGGAAACCTCGTTGCCACCCGCGCCGACTACGCCGAAGCCGTGGCTGACGCCGCCGCCCGCATCAACGCCGCCCTGATCGTCCTGGCCCAGGACGGCGAACTGGCCACCGCAGCCACTGCGCGCCGGCTCCCGGTGGGGATCGTGGGCATCGCCGACCGGGCCTACGAGGCTGACGGCACCCTGGTGCCGCGCGGCCGCCCCGGCGCCGTCATCCACGATCCTTCGACCATCGTGGACCGCACCGTCCGGATGGTGTGCGAAGGGCTCATCGAAACCGTTGCCGGCACCGATCTGCCCATCGTCGCCGACACGGTACTCCTGCACGGAGACACCCACGGCGCCGTTCTGCTGGCCCGGCAGGTCCGAGCTGAACTGGAGAACGCCGGCGTGACCATTGCCCCGCTCGCCCAGGTTCTGGCCGCCAAGCTGAAGGTTGCCTGACATGGCCCCCACCCCAACCCCAACTTCGGTCGAGATCTTCGAGTCCGGTGACGCCGCCCTTCGGGTCGTCGCGTCTTCCCCGGACAGTGAGGCCAACTGGATCACCGTACATTCCCTTGCCGGATGGCTGGAGGCCGCAGGGGCCGACGGCGTCCACGGGGCCGTGCCAACGTACGATTCACTGCTCGTGGAATTCGACCCCGGCGTCACCTCGGCGCGCCAGGTCCGGGCCTTCGTCCTGCTCGGCCTGCGCCAGCTCGACTTCATCGGTGCGCCCGCCCGGACTCCCCGCGAGTTCAGCGTCCCGGTTGTCTACGGCGGCGAGTACGGCCCGGACCTGGAGCGCGTGGCCGAACATGAGCAGCTCTCCGTCGAGGAGATCATCGAGCTTCACACGGCCAAGTCCTACGTCATCCGCTGCCTGGGTGCGCCCGCCGGCTCACCCATGATGGACGGACCCGACTTTCCGCTCCCGGTCCCGCGGCTGAAGGACCCCCGCCTGTCCGTTCCGGCAGGAGCTGTGGCCGTCGCGGGCCGGCAGGCAGTCATTGCGCCGGCCGTGGCGCCCGGCGGATGGTGCGTCATAGGCCAGACGCCCCTGACCGTTCTTGACGCCACGAGCGAACCCCTTGTTCCCTACGTCCCCGGCGACATCTTGAGGTTCCGCCAGATCCAGCCCGAGGAGTTCGCCAGCTACGCAGGCCGGAAAATGGAGGCGGCACGATGACCGGCTCATTGATCATCCAGCATCCCGGCCACTCGGTGGTCACGGACCTGGGCCGCTTCCGGGGACCCCGGTTCGGGCTGCCCGTGAACGGCGCGCTGGACCAGTTCTCGGCACGCGCGGCGAACATCCTCACCGCCAATGAGGAGAACGCTCCGCTGCTGGAAGTAACCGCCCTGGACTTCCGGATGCGCGCCACTACGGACATTCTCATTGCCGTCACCGGCGCGCCCCTTACCCTCACGGTCGGCGGCCGCGAATGCCCGCAATGGGAACCGGTGTCCGTCCGCGCCGGGGAAACCGTTGCACTGCGCCAGATCACCGGAGGCCTCAGAGCCTACGTTGCCGTCCATGGCTCGGTGGAAGCGCCGATCCTGCTGGGAAGCTGCGCCCCCGACACCGTCATCGGCTTCGGCCTGCGGCTCTCCCAGGGCACCGAACTCAAGACCTCGCGGAGCGTCGGCCCGATACGGCAGCCGTACTTCGACCTGCCGCTGTTCCGGCTGGGACTGTCCCGGCCGGAGTTCAGCAGCCACGCCGTCATTGATGTCACGGACGGCCCCGACGTTGACGAGTTCGGCGATACCGCCGAACTGCTCTTCAACACCGAATACACCGTCAGTGCCCGGAGCAACCACATCGGTCTTCGCCTCGGCGGCGCCCTTCCCGAACGCCAGTCCACAGCCGAAGTGCTGTCCCGCGGCGTCCCGGTGGGAGCCATCGAAGTGCCGTCCCGGGAGGAACTCCTGGTGCTGCACCGGGGCCGCGGTGTCACCGCCGGCTACCCCGTCCTTGCAGTGGTTACCAGCCGCTCGCTCGACGTGCTCGCCCAGGCCCGCCCGGGCCACACCATAACCTTCCGCAAGACCACCGTTCCCGAAGCTACAGCGAAGTACCGGGCGGCCCTGCGGGATCTGGAGAACCTCCGTTCCACGGTCGGCACGGTCTTCTCCCTCCTCGGCATCGGCAACCAGCCCGGCTGGCCAAAACTGGCACCGGCAGCCGGAAGCTAAGCGCCCTCCCATCAGATCAAAAGCCTTGTTACCATTCCCCTTAGTAAGGAAAGCCATGTCAACTTCTACGCACGCGGCCCAGCCGCACAAAGAACGGCTCAGCGGCAAGCAGACCCGCAAAGTTGTCACTGCCGGCTGCGTCGGCATTTTCGTGGAACTCTACGACAACGGCATCTTCGCCTTCATGGCCGGAACGCTTGCCCTCGTCTTCCTGGCGCCCGGCAACCCGGACAACGCCCTGCTGTTTGTCTTCGCCGGCTACGCCGTGTCCTTCTTCGTCCGCCCCCTCGGAGCCGTTGTCTGCGGCTTCCTGGGCGACAGGATCGGGCGGCAGAAACTACTGGTCTTCGTCATCCTGCTGATCAGCGCCGCCACCGCCGGTATAGGGCTCCTGCCCGCGTACTCGGCCATCGGCATCGCAGCACCGGTGCTGCTCGTGTTGTTGCGCATGCTGCAGGGCTTCTCCGTGGGCGGTGAAGCCGCCGGCGCCATGACCTTCCTCGCTGAGCACGCCCCGGAAGGCAAGCGCGGCATCATCACCTCCTACGCACAGATCGCATCCTTTGCGGCCCTCCTCACCGGTACGCTCGTAGCGTTCTCCATGTCCCCGTGGCTCACCGCAGCTGCGATCGACGGCGGCGGCTTCGGCGCCTTCGCCTGGCGCATCCCGTTCCTCATCGCCATCCCCATGGGCGTCATCGGCTGGTACATCCGCAAGGCCATCAGCGACACCCCCAACTTCGTGAAGCTGAAGGAAGAAGGCGGGCTGTCCAAGAACCCGCTGAAGGAAGCCTTCGCCTCCGCCGAACATCGGCGCGCTATGCTGCTGGCCCTGTTCATCCCGCTCATGAACGGTTCCGGCTACTACGTCCTCTTCTCCTACATGCCCACCTTCCTCAAGGGCAAGCAGCTTAACTTCACCATCGGTCAGGCCCTGCTGGTCACCGCCTGCAGCCTGGTGGTCATCTGCATCGCCATTCCTTTCATGGGCGCCCTCTCCGACCGGATCGGACGCAAGAAGGTCATCGCCGGGTCTGCAATCGCCATGGCAGTCCTTGGCATTCCCTCCTACGCCCTGATCGCCACCGGCAACATGGCACTGGCGATCCTCGGCGCCTGCATCATGGCCGTCGTGTTCGCCGGCCACACCGCGGTGATCCACATCCTGATCGTGGAACTGTTCCCCACCCGGGTGCGCTACTCCGCCTACGGCCTGGGCTACAACATCTCTTCCGCACTGTTCGGAGGCACGGCACCGCTGCTGATGACCTGGCTGATCTCATCCACCGGCAACATCTACATGCCTGCCTTCTACGCCGTCATCACCGCGCTGGGCACCCTTGCCGCCGTCAGCACGGTCAAGGACCGGGCGCACCTGCCGCTCCGGGACGCCTAACCACGGACCACCCCCGTGCTTGCACCACTACGCAGCGGCAAGCACAGCATTGCAAACCAACCAGGAGACTTCGATGCCCTTTTCAGATTATTCAACAGCCCTCGTCACCGGTGCCTCCACCGGGATGGGTGCCGCGATCGTCGAACGCCTGGCCAAGCGGGGACTCACCGTCCACGCCGTGGCCCGCAACGAGGAACGCCTGAACGACCTTGCCGACAAGACCGGGGCGATTCCCCACGTCGTCGACCTGACCGACACGGCGGCGCTGGCTGCCGCCGTCGGCGATCTTGAGGTGGATGTCCTGGTGAACTGTGCCGGAGTGTCCCGGCCGGGAAACCTCCTGGACTCCAGCGAGAGCGACATCGACGAACTCATTGACGTCAACCTGCGCGGCCTGCTCCAGCTGACAAGGCTGGTGCTGCCGGGCATGGTGGAACGCGACCGCGGGCACGTCATCAACATCAGCTCCATCGCCGGTGTCTATAACTTCTACGGCCACACGGTTTATCACGCCACCAAGGCGGCGGTGCACCAGATCTCCCGGCAACTGCGCAACGACACCGTGGGCAAGCGCATCCGCGTCACGGAGATCTGCCCCGGACGCGTCGAAACGGAGATCTTCGGACGCAACATGGGAGGCACCCCGGAAGCCATGGAAGAGGCGTGGAAGACGTACTACGAAGGCTACGAGTCCCTGACCACCGACGACATCGTCAACGCCATGGACTACGCCATCGAAACGCCCCGGCACGTGAATGTGGGCATGCTGGAAATCATGCCCACATTCCAGGTCCCCGGCGGGCTCACGTTCGACCGGCGCTAGCCGCGTCGGCCCCGGCAAGCACCGCCCCGGCCGCCCAGCACACCCCAGACCCATAGACCCGAGAGGTTTTTCCGATGCAAACAGTCCGCACCGTCAGCTTTCCCGACCCGCAGCTTCTCGCCGATCTCTCACCCCTTCCCGAGGGCCTGAGAGGGGTGGTCTGGGACCTGAAGTCGGATCCCGACGGCGGGACGCTGAGCGAGATCGACGGCGTCATCCTCCCTTACATCGACGCCTCTGCGGTTCTGGGATCCCTCGCCAAGGTTGAAGACCTGAAGTTCGTCCAGACGCAGTCGACCGGATATGACGGAGTTATCGAAGCGGCCGGTCCGGCGGCCGGTGTGGCCAGTGCCTCCGGCGTCCATGCGGCGGCGACGGCGGAGCTGGCCGTGGGGTTGATCCTGGCTAAGCTGCGCGGCATCGACCAGGCTGTCCGCGACCAGCAGTACGGCCTCTGGCGGCCGGAGCGGCGCCAGTCCCTTGCTGACAGGCGCGTGCTGCTGGTAGGCGTCGGCGGGATCGGGCATGAGATCGCCCGCCGTCTGGAGCCCTTCGAGGTCACGGTCACCCGGGTGGGGAGTGCGGCCCGGACTGACGAGCAGGGCGAGGTGCACGCATCGTCGGAGCTGCCCGCGCTCGCCGCTACGCACGACATTCTGGTCACCGTGCTGCCCCTGAGCGAGCAGACCCATCAGCTGATCGGCGAAGAGGTTCTGGCTGCCCTGCCGGACGGAGCCCTGGTGGTGAACGTGGGGCGCGGTCCGGTGGTGGACACTGCTGCGCTGACCAAGGAAGTCCTTTCCGGGCGGCTGCAATGCGCGCTCGACGTCGTTGATCCAGAGCCGCTTCCGCAGGACCACCCGCTGTGGTCAACACCGAACGCCCTGATCACCCCGCACATCGGCGGCAACGCGTCCGCCTTCCAGCCACGGATCCTGAAGCTCCTACGGCAGCAGCTCGAAGCCCTCGCCGCCGGGCAGACTCCGGCGAATCTGGTGCAACGCGGGCCCTTCTAGACAACAGTGCGAACGGACACTTGCGGCCCTGGCCGCGAGGGCCACAAGTGTACGTTCGCGATACATAGGAACCACCAACCGCGACTACCGCGCAGACCGCGGCGAAGGAGCTGCTCTTTTCATGAATTCACTTTTTGACCTGACCGGGCGGGTGGCCCTGGTGACCGGTTCCAGCCGGGGCATCGGCAACGCGCTGGCGCGGGCACTGGCTGACGCCGGTGCCACCGTGGTCCTGAACGGCATCAATCCGGAACGGCTCAAGGCCGCGGAGGCGGCGATGGCCGCCGATTATGCGCCCGGCCGGGTGCACAGCATCGCGTTTGATGTCACCAGCGACGCCGAGGCCGCGCGGGGCATCACGTGGGTGGAGGAGCACGTGGGTCCCCTTGAGATACTGGTCAACAATGCCGGGATCCAGCATCGGGTGCCGCTGCTGGAGTTGGATGTGAAGGACTGGGAGCGGGTGATTTCCACGGATCTGACCAGTGCGTTCCTGGTGGGCCGGGAAGCAGCCCGCCACATGATTCCCCGCGGGCGCGGGAAGATCATCAACATCTGTTCGGTGCAGACGGACCTGGCCCGCCCCACGATCGCGCCGTACGTTGCGGCGAAGGGCGGTTTGCGGAACCTGACCCGGGCGATGACCGCGGAGTGGGCGGGTTCGGGGCTGCAGATCAACGGGATTGCGCCGGGCTATATCCACACCGAGATGACCCAGAATCTGGTGGACGACGAGAAATTCAACGCCTGGATCCTGGGCCGGACCCCGGCGCACCGCTGGGGCACAGTCGAGGACCTGGCGGGGCCGGCTGTCTGGCTGGCTTCCAGCGGCTCGGATTTCGTGAACGGCCAGACGATCTTCATCGACGGCGGAATGACGGTGGTGGTCTGATGGGAACGCCAACGGTCCCCACCAACGCGGCCCTCCCTGTCTCTGGACCGGCGGTCGTTGCCCACGCCAAGGGCGACCTGCGGATCGACGACGTTCCGCTTGCGGCGCCCGCCGCGGATGAGGCCGTCGTCGAAGTCCACTACGGCGGCATCTGCGGCTCCGACCTGCATTACTGGCTGCACGGCGCAGCCGGTGAATCCATCCTGAAGGCCCCGCTGGTGCTCGGCCATGAGATTTCCGGGACCGTGGTCCGCGCCGCGGCGGACGGAACCGGCCCCGGGGCGGGAACGCCGGTCGCGGTGCATCCGGCCACGCCCCGTGCCGGTGCGGCGCGGTATCCGGCCGACCGGCCCAACCTCTCGCCCGGTTGCACCTACCTGGGAAGCGCAGCCCGCTACCCTCACACCGACGGCGCGTTCAGCCGCTACGTGAACCTGCCGGTGCGGATGCTCCGTGCGCTCCCGGGAGGCCTGGACCTGCGTACCGCTGCGCTGATCGAACCGGCGTCCGTGGCATGGCATGCGGTGGCCCGGGCCGGGAACGTCGCGGGCAAGACGGCGCTCGTGATCGGCAGCGGGCCCATCGGCGCGCTGGCTGTGGCGGTCCTCAAACGGGCCGGCGCAGCCCGGATCGTCGCCGTCGACATGCATGAGAAACCGCTCGAGATCGCCACGGCCGTGGGTGCCGACGAGGTCCTGGCCGCCTCCGACGCGGAGGCGATCGCCGCCGTCGAGGCCGATGTGGTGATTGAGTCCTCCGGTAACCACCACGGACTGGCGTCCGCCATCCAGGGCGCCGCGCGCGGTGGCACGGTGGTGATGGTCGGCCTGTTGCCCACAGGTCCCCAGCCGGTCCTGATCTCCCTGGCCATCACGCGGGAACTCGAACTGCGCGGCTCCTTCCGCTTCAACGACGAGATCGACGGCGTCATCGCCGCACTGGCTGACGGCACTCTGCACATCGAACCGGTCATCACCCACGAGTTCCCGGTCAGCCGGGCGTTGGAGGCATTCGCTGTGGCCCGCAACTCGGCTGAGTCCGGCAAGGTGCTCCTGAGCTTCGGGTCCGCAACGGAAGGCTGAGCCCGGCTGTCCTTGGCATGTTTATCGTTGGCGCAGCCCGGCGTCGGCTCGTTTGGCGAGTGTAATTTCGGTGTAACTAATGACGGTGGAACACTGGAACTGCGCGCTGCAGGTCTGCAGAAAGACCGAAGCTGCGGCGGGGCCTTCGTTGAACGCCATAACATTGGGAACGATCCTTATGGTGACGGTTTGGGCCTTCCTGGTGCAGTTGATCTGTTCGTTTCCGCCGCCACCGGCTATCCGGCCGTCGCTGACCCTTTGGGTGAGTTGGACCACGGGTACTGCGATGAGCAGGGCGGGGTCGGTGTCGCACACGAAGGTGACGGGAACATCGACAGCGGCGCCGTCGGCGACGAGGATTCCCGGCCCCGTGCTGACGAGTGTGGCGGGGGCTGCCTGCGCGGGGGCGGCTATGGCCATGAGAGCGACGGTAAGAGCGACGGCGGCGAGGCGGCTTCTGGTGCCTAGCATCAGGTTCTCCCTTGAATGGATGCGTGGCGTCCTGTGTTCCGTATTGGCGGCGAGTGCGGTGATTAGACGCCTTAATGGACGGGGCGGAGCCCCTGACGGCAGCGCCAATTCCGGCGCCGCCTGATGCAGACGAAAGTCCAGTTGGGCGCACAATACTAATTATCTGAATGCGTGACAATAGGCATTCACAAAGCATGCAGGTAGCAGGAACGCCCCCGGGGCGTCCTGCGGATACGCCGCCTCGGCCTACGCCCTGGGGGAGTTCTTCCAGTCCGGCAGGACGCTGAGGCCGTCATCGAGCATGCGGGTAAGGGATCCCGCGGCAGCGTCGCGGCGGCGGCGGCGGAGCCATGCAGCGAGGCTGCGTTCGGAGACTTCGGACGCGTTGCTGGCGGGGTACCGGCCTGTTTGCTGAACCATGCTGACGAGGTCGTTCATGCGTTGGACACTTCGTCGGGTTGCTCTGGCAGGGTTGCCGTTGGCGGCGGCATAGTGCTCCTCACGGAGCGTCGGATCGTCGGTCCTTGCGGCGGCCAGGTGGTAACCCACTGTCGATATCGGCGCCCCCGTCTGCTCGGAGATTTGCCCGCGGGTGAGGCCGCGCCGGTACATCAGGACCCATTCGGGGTTGGGAACCAGAAGCCATCGTATGTTTGCCACAGACGTTCTCTTCCTCTAGTTGGTCCTTCTCGGTCCGGCGGCCTGACGCATGATCTGGTACATGGGTGGCATTCTTTCCTGTACAGGGTTACCGGTCTCATGATCAGCATCGTGCACCGAACATGAGAGCAAGCTGAGAAACCTTGTCGCAAGGGCAGGGCAAACTCTCTGTCAGGAAAATTTCGAGAATGAGTGGACGGTGCAGGCGTGAGGATTCTCATGGTCGAGGACGAAAAGCAGCTGGCCGATACCGTCCGCCGCGGGCTGTCCAACGAAGGATTCGTGGTGGACGTGGTCCACGACGGGGTCAGTGGGGTATGGGCTGCGACGGAGAAGCCCTACGACGTGATTCTGCTTGATCTGATGCTGCCATTGAAGAATGGCTACGACGTGCTGAAAGAAATCCGCGGCCGCAGAATCTGGACGCCCGTTTTGATGCTGACGGCCAAAGACGGCGAGTATGACGAGACAGACGCTTTTGACCTGGGAGCGGACGACTACCTGACCAAGCCGTTCAGCTTCCTCGTCCTGGTCGCCAGGATAAGGGCTCTGATGCGCCGCGGAGCGCCCGAGCGGCCCGTTGTCCTCGAGCTGGGATCCCTGAGCCTCGACACGGCAAGTCRCCAAGTGCAACGCGGCGAGGCAGCGATTGTGCTGACCGCCAAGGAGTACGCGCTGCTGCAATACCTGATGCGACGGCCTGGCCAAGTGGTTTCCAAGGGCGAGATTCTGGACAACGTGTGGGATACGGCATTTGAAGGCGGCGAGAACGTCGTGGAGGTCTACATTGGCTACCTCCGACGGAAAATCGATGTCCCGTTCGGTGTGCAGACCCTGACGACCGTGCGGGGCATGGGATATCTGCTCACCGCCGACAGGACCGCTATGGAATAGCCCTGTGAGACTACGGGTCTGGCTGGAGTTAGCGCGAGACTTTCTTGCCGGTGCGGCTCTCGCTGGCCGGCGCGGCGTGGGAGAAGACCATTTCAAAGCGGCATCCGCCCCCTGGCGCTTCCGACGCCCCGATCGAGCCGTGGTGGGCGGCCATTACTGCGGCGGCGATGGCAAGTCCCAGGCCGCTTCCGCCTCGTTCCCGGGACCGGCTGTCATCAAGCCGGACAAACCTCTCGAAGATCCGCTCCCGGTCTGGGGCAGGCACGGGCGGCCCGTCGTTATCGATGGTTATCACGACTTGAGTCTCGGCACTGTGAACTTCGACGGCAATCACGGACTTGGCGTACCGGTCAGCATTGTCCAGGACGTTCCTGATCACCTGGGCAAGCCTGCGGGCATCGCCGGTAATCCGTGCCGGTTCCAGGCGTGCCTCGATCCGGTGCAGGCTCGTGGAACGCAGGCGGCCGATTTCGCCGTTAAGGACGTCGTCCAGATCAACATCGGCCTGCTCCAGGCGCAGCCCTCCGTCGTTGGTCTTGGCCAGCGTGAGCAGATCCTCAACGAGATACCGCATCCGGGCTGTTTCGCCGGCAAGGACCGACTTCATCTCCTCCCATGTACGTCCGGAAGGATCGGCCGCTGCGATTTCCACGCCGGCGCTGAGGGTGGCGAGGGGGCTGCGCAGCTCATGGCTGGCGTCCGAGACGAAGCGCCGCTGTTCCAGGTCGGCTGCCTCAAGCCGGTCCAGCATTGAGTTCATTGTCTGCGCCAGAGCCTGCATCTCATCGGCGGTGGGCGGGACTTCCACCCGTCCGTCCAGGCGGCGGGCGCTGATCATGGCCACCTGGTCACGGATTCTCTCGACCTGACGAAGGGACCGGCCCACCAGCACCCAGACGGCGATCCCCACCAGCGTCAACAACAGCGGCGTGGCGCCGAGCACAAACCAAGACACCGTGGCAAGGGTGTTGGCCTCAACCTGGACCGTGGCTGCCACCACCACTGTGCGGAGGACGCCGTCGCTCCGGACTCCGGTCGCCACGACCAGGAAGTCGTCGTCGTCACCGAGGCTGGGCAGCTCGGGTACGTCCTCAATCAGCGTTTTCCCATCGTCCGGGCGCAAACCGGTCAGCGGAGCTGCCGCCGCGGCAGGCACCGAGGATGCAAGGACCGACCCCTCCGGATCCAGAATCTGGACATATTGCCCAAAGTGCGCGGCAGACTCAATGAAGCGGCGCCCTTCGTCCAGGCCCTGGCCGGAGATTTGGGCGGCGACCTCCTCGGCCTCCCCCCGGGCGGCGGCCTCGGCAGCGGCGACCAGCGACGTCTGCAGCGCCACCAGCAGGGTAAGGCCGCCAATGAGGAGCGCCACGGCCACGACAAAGACGGCAGTGGCCGTGGCGCGCTTTCGCACACCCCAGCGGGGCCGGGGCAGGCCCCGCCCGCCAAGCATCCGGACGGCATCCATGCTCCAAGGATGCAGCCGCCAGCGGACATTAACAAAGCCCGACGCGTCGGAAGCACCTGGGATGAAGCCGCTCTCCCTGCTGTCCCTGCCCCATAACGTAAAAAGGCGGCACGGGGGTCCGTGGATGTGCCTGCCCCTGCGGAACCCGGCGATGGGTCCGCATAATAATTAGACCGGCACGGCGGCTTCCGCCGGGTCAGTGGGATGTATCGCGGTTTGGCAGCACCTGATTGGGGCAGGGGCGCAGGTTCAAGTCCTGTCATCCCGACGGTGCGGGCCGGAAACGGCAGAGAACAACCTGGGCCAGTGCGCTGGCCGTGTTGGGCGCATGGCTCCCCGGAGTCATACCAATGGTTCAGGTGGCCCGCACTTTAAACTGCGCCGGTCCAGCGCGACCGGGCGCATCCGTGTCAGGATCGGTTATGCCCCACCGCCTAATGCTGCTAGACACTGCGTCGTTGTACTTCCGCGCCTTCTACGGCTTGCCCGACACGATCCGCCGCGCCGACGGCACGCCGGTGAACGCCGTTCGAGGCCTGCTCGACATGATCGCGCGGCTCACCACCGACTACGGTGCGACGCACCTCGTTGCTTGCTGGGACGACGATTGGCGTCCTCAGTGGCGCGTAGACCTCATTCCTACCTACAAGTCGCACCGAGTCGCAGAGGTGATTGAGGGATCCCCCGACGTGGAGATCGTGCCGGACGCGCTCCAGGCGCAGATTCCGATGATCCGCCGGGTGCTCGAGCTCGCCGGCATCGCCGTCGTGGGGGCCGCCGAACATGAGGCCGACGACGTCGTCGGCACCTACGCCAGCCACGCCGAGTTTCCGGTCGATGTGGTGACGGGCGACCGCGATCTCTTCCAAGTCGTCGACGACGCCCGTCAGGTACGGGTGATCTACACCGCGCGCGGCATGAGAAACCTCGAGATCATGACCGACGCGGTCGTCGTCGGCAAGTACCGCGTGCTGCCCGAGCAGTACGCCGACTATGCAACGCTCCGCGGCGACGCCTCGGACGGGCTACCGGGCGTCGCCGGCATCGGCGAGAAGACCGCAGCGTCTCTGCTCTTGGAGTACGGAACGCTCGACGGGCTGCTCGCGGCTGCGGCGGACGCGGAAGGCGGTCTGTCCGCATCCGTGCGGTCGAAGCTCGCCGCGGCCACCGACTACCTCACGGTTGCGCCCGCCGTCGTGAACATCGTCCGTGACCTCGAGCTGCCGACGCTCGAGGAGGCGGGCGCGCAGCTGCGCCCTGTCGTCGGCGATTCTCGCGCCGAACTCGAGCGGCTGGCCACCGAATGGAACCTCGGCGGCTCGGTCAAGCGACTCCTCGAGGCGCTCGACCGGAATCACTGACATCGCTGCCCATGGCTCCGTCCGGTTGCAGGGCGCAGCTGTGAATTGGCTGGGTCTTTCCTCGGGGTTGCCCGTCGGCTCTTGCGCGCGGCTGGTTGCCTAAGGCAAGCTGTTGATCACTTGATGAATCGATCAATTGGGGCTTCGTCGCCTCAAGGGGTCCGGCGGCAAGGATGCCGTCGGACCCTTTCGCGGCGGGGTCGCCGCCCGGGCAGGAGCCCGCAGAACGGGAGGACACCTATGGCCGGTTTGTTTGAACTGTTCATTGACGCACAATCGCACGTCAGATTCCGGCTCACAGCACCCGATGGAACGGTCATGGCTGTGTCCAAGGCCTTTGACGACAAGCCGGCGGCTGTTGCCGGCATAGCCGCGGTGCGAGAGTACGCCGGCATGGGACACATCGCCGACCTTTGCCCGGGCAGCCGGTCGAAACCTGCGGCAGGGCGTTCGGCGCCGGCGCGGGAGCAGGAATCCCGGCCGTTACCGGCAGGCGAGCTCCGCACCCTTGGCCGGGCACTCCGCCGGGCCGCAGCCGGACCCCGGCGGAGCGGTGCAGCCTGAGGGCAGGACCAGTCGTCGCATGCCCGACCGCCCATGCCCGGGGTCGAGGATGCTAAATGGTGCCTTCAGGCGGCGTGAAGTTCTCCGTGCTGCGAACAGCCGGGGTCGGTCGGCCTGGCCTGCCTGGGCGTGTACCGCCAGTCCGGGCATGTGCAGCCAGGTGTTCTGTTAGCGGGGCGTTGCCATGCACTCTTGGCTCCCAGCGCAACCACTTCTGACATCGCGGCTCTTTTCTTCCGGTGATGGCTAAGCGAGTGCACGCCATCGGGAGCGTCAGCATATTAGAGACAGACCAGTCTGTCTATGATCCAGCTGCGCCGGCGCTGGGCCGTTCGAATATTACGAAGCCCCGGAGCAAAAGTGTCCGGCGCAACGCTCAAGCAGGCAGACGACGGCGGGAGGTCCCGCCGTCGTCCAGGCTTCGGCTACCGTGGAATGCGCGTCACCGCCACTCGACTGCATTATGCGCTCGCCTGCGGCGATTCAGGTCACACACATTGCCACTCGTGGCGGGGGAACGGGGTACCAATGCGCAGCTTCACGTCCGTAGAACACCGTATCGATGAACGTGCACATCGATACCTGGATGATGCCCCCGCCAGCGGCATCCGTTCCAGGCTCATCGAGTTTGCGGTCTTCGGCCTCAAGCAGGCCTGGGCGTGCATCTTTGGCGCGGCGCTCCTCGCAGTCATCCTGGCGGGGCGCCTTTGGTATCCGGACGAGGCCGCACTTGCCAGGAACGATTTCCTGACCCTCGCCGCCGTCGTCATCCAGATTCTGATGGTCGTTACGCGGCTGGAGACCGTACGGGAGCTTAGGGTGATCGTTCTCTTTCACCTGGTCGGAACGGTCATGGAGCTGTTCAAGACCGACGTCGGGTCGTGGACGTATGAGGCCGAGGGATTTCTGCGTATCGGAGCGGTCCCGCTGTTCAGCGGCTTCATGTACGCCGCCGTCGGTTCCTACATGGTGCGTGTCTACAGGCTCTTCGACCTGCGCTTCGCGCGGTATCCGCGGCGGTGGGTCACCGCGATCGTGGCGGCCGCGATATACCTGAACTTCTTTACGCACCACTACATCTTCGATGTCCGCTGGGTCCTGCTGGCCGCCGTCGTTGTCATCTTCGGACGGTGCGTCATGCACTTCCGCGTGTTCCGCAGGAAGTTCCGGATGCCCCTGGTCGCCGCTTTTCTGCTCGTGGCACTGTTCATTTGGATAGCCGAGAACATCGCCACCTGGTCCGGCGCGTGGCTGTACCCGAGCCAGCTGAACGGTTGGCACGTGGTCTCGCTCGACAAGCTGGGCGCATGGTTCCTGCTGATGATCATCTCGGTGGTGCTCGTGGCGTGGGTCTACAAGCCGGAGCCACCCGAGCAGTCTGAGGAGGACACTGGCACAGCCGCCGTCCCGGCGGTCACCGCGGAACGTTAGAGGACGACGGCGGGACTTCCGTTAGAGGCTACCCTTGCCGACTGCTATGGCAGCCGCGATGGTCGCAGCAGGGTGGGGACGCCGGCACTCCCCGGGTCCAGCGGCACAGGGCTGATCAGCACAGCCGGCCCGCGGTGCAGAGTGCCGTCGGAGAGCGGCTGGCAGCGCACGCCTCCCCTCCCGCGCATGGCCTTGTGGGCGCCCGGAGCGAGCATCTGATCCATCCAGGCACAAGGGTGGGCCGGCCGCCCGGCTCTGAACCGCACCAGTTCCCCGCGCGATTCCAGCGCGAACTCCCCGCCCAGCAGCGGAGCCAAGTGGGCACCTCTGAGGACAACATTGCGCCGTGTCAGCAGCGGGTCAAAGCGCTCGGCCCCCAGCTCCGCGGCGATGGCTTCGAGAGCCTCGACGGCGAACACGGTGACGGCGGCATCCATATGCGCGGCCTTGCCGAAGAACCGGTCACCCACGATGCCCTTGCCCGTCACCAGCTCGACTTGGTCGGCATCGGTGGTGGGGACGTCGGCCGCACCCTCGCGTGCGCGGCCGAAGTAGGCGTGTGCCGGCGACACGAGCAGATGCAGGATCTCCACGTCGTATCTGTAGCTTGCCGTCATGCCATCAAACTACCTGCCACGCACGGCCAGCGCACCCGTTCAGCGTCTGGCGGGTAACGGCATGCCATGACCACCGACGCAGACGAACAGGACCGGGCGGAGATCCTGAAGAATTACCGGGCCCAGCTGCGCGCCGGGCAGTTCGACTACCGATGGCTCGCCTCGCGCTCCGAAGCCACCACCTGGTAGCTCCGGAACCCCAACACCGGTGACTCCTGCCTTGCGGAGCGATGGTTTCGTTCGACGGAGCGGCCCCAGACGGCGCCGGTGAGTATGAGTGCGATGCCGCAGTACCCCGCGATCCCTACGCTGTCGTGGGCGATGGTGATTCCGATGATGGCTGCCCAGACGGGTTCCGTGCCGAGGAGGAGTACCGCCTGCAACTCGGCGCTTCGCTCAGCCTCACTGTCAACGAAACCGCGGCTTCTGCTGCGTTCTACGAGAAGCTTGGCTGGCCGGCCCTGTCGGGGAGCGGCACCCAACGCAAGCGGACGACGGCGGGAGGTCCCGCCGTCGTCCGCTTCCGTTACGCGTGGTACTCAGTTCCCGGCGGTGCCACGTGGGCCTAGTTTCATTAAATACGTCGGCCCGCCACGATGTTCCGGACGTTTCAGTAGGCCCTAACCCGCTGTTCGACAATGAGATGGATGAGGGCAAACACCCCATCCTGGTCGATGGCCTGGAGGGCGGCGTCGAGGGCTGCTGGCACGTCCTCGTCACGGGTGACCGTGATTCCGAAGCCGCCGAAAGCCTGGCCCATGAGGCCGAAGTCCGGGTTTTTCAGCTGCGTGCCCGAAACCCGGGACGGGTAGTGCCGTTCCTGGTGGGTGCGGATGGTGCCGTATTCCTGGTTGTCCATCACGATGATGAGCGGCGTGGCACCGTACTGAGCGGCGGTGGCCAGCTCCTGGCCGTTCATCAGGAACTCCCCGTCTCCCGCGATCGTGACCACCCGTCGCCGCGGGCTGGCCAGCGAGGCCGCGATGGCCGACGGGATGGAGTAGCCCATTGAGCCGTTCCTGGCGCTGATCATTGAGGCGTAGCGCCGCGTGGGGAAGTACCGGTGCGCCCAGTTAGTGTGCTCGCCCGCCCCGAAAGTAACCATGGCGTCCTCGGGGAGCCGCGGAACCAGGTTGGCCATCAGGGTGTCCATCTTTGCCGGCCCGTCGCCCGGCGTGGCCGGGGGCAGATCGGCGAAGGACGTCTGCTCGCTGCGCATCCTGGCAGTCCACGCTTTCCACTCCTCCTTCGGCGGCAAGTCGATCTGAACCAGATCGCGGACGAAGGCGTCCGGTTTTGCCAGGATCTGCCGCGAGACGGGACCGGAGCGTCCGCGCAGCGAAGGGTCTATGGTCACCAGGAAGTTTTGCTTGTTCCAGTCCTGCCTGCAGACAAAACCATCCGTGATGACATCCCCGGGGACTGTCCCGACGAAGACGAGCAGGTCGGTTTCCTGCAGGAGGTCGTATGTGGGGCGGGGCCGGCCGTAGCCGATCGGACCAACGTAGGACGGTGAGTCGAAGGAGACAGTTCCCTGCGTACGCCATTCCGCGGCGGCCGGGATGTGCTGCTTTTCAAGCCATTCGGTGAGCTGGTCTGCCGCTGCCTGGGTCCAGTCGTTGCCGCCGGTGACAAACAGCGGCTTCTTGGAAAGTGCAAGGGCGCCGGCGAGTGCTTCGGCATCCGTGGTGCTCATTCCGCCTGCAGCCACCGGAATGGTGGGGTGCAGGGCCGGATCCACCTGCTGGCGGATGATGTCTTCCGGCAGGCCCACCACCACCGGGCCCGGCCGTCCGCTCATTGCGGCGAACATGGCTTCCGCGACAATCTCGGACGCCCGTTCGGCATGGTCGAGGACCATCACGCGCTTGGCGCCCGTGTCGAACCAGGCCTTGATATCAAATTCCTGGAATGCCTCGCGGTCCCGGTGGGCGAACGGGATCAGTCCTACGAACAGCAGCATAGGCGTGGAGTCCTGCCACGCGGTGTGCAGGCCAACATGGGCGTTGGCGGCGCCGGGTCCGCGGGTGACCATGGCGACGCCTGGACGCTGGTTCATCTTGCCGTCGGCCTCGGCCATGTAGGCGGCGCCGCCCTCATGGCGGCAGACCACGGTCTCGATGTCAGAACCGTGCAGCCCGTCGAGGACGTCCAGGAAACTCTCGCCGGGAACAACGAAGGTTCGTTCGACGCCGTGGGCCGCGAGGGAGTCAACAATCACGTGCCCGGCGGACTTTAGGGCCTTGCCGCCGTTCAGGTTCTCCCGGACAGTGGCGGGGGTGGGCTGTAGGGGGCCTTGGTCGATGGTGTCGCCTTCGGACGGCTGCGTGTCGGTTGCGGTCATGGTTGCTGCGGACTCCGTTGTCATCACTTCTTGTCTTCTTGGTTGGTTTACGTGTGGTGGGTGAGGGTGCCTGGGAATTTCCGCTGGATGCAGCGGAACAGAGGGTGGCGCCTAGTCGGTTTCCGGTCCGGTGCAGAAGAAGCAGCCGTCCTCACAGCTGTCCGTCGTCTGGCTGTCCGTCGGCGGCCGGTGCGTTTGGGGGCTCAGGGAATTTTGTGGCTTCATGGCTGGACCTGCTAGCGGATGGGAGTCCGGTTGGCGATGACGGGGGACATGCCGGTGAAGCCGTCGCGGGCTTCGGCGATTTCGTGGATTTGTTTGCGGCAGGCGTACCAGCCGGCGACCATGAGGGCGCAGGCGACGAGGGTGACCAGGAGGGTGAGGGGGGAGTCGATGAAGACCATGATGAGGACGCCGAGGAGGAAGAGGAGGGAGAGGTAGCCGGTGTAGGGGGCGCCGAACATGCGGAAGGAGGGGCGTTTGAGCCAGCCTTTGTCGGCC
>NZ_JBFTZQ010000042.1:0-27324 GCF_056406715.1 Arthrobacter sp. P1_B11 | reverse complement strand
CAGGAGGTTCTTGGTCTGCTGGTAGTGGTCCAGCATCATGGCGTGGTTTTCACGTCCGATGCCGGAGGACTTGTAGCCGCCGAACGCGGCGCCGGCCGGGTAGGCGTGGTAGTTGTTGACCCACACGCGGCCGGCCTGGATCTCGCGGCCGGCGCGGTAGGCGACGTTGCCGTTGCGGGACCAGACGCCGGCGCCGAGCCCGTAGAGGGTGTCGTTGGCGATGCCCATGGCGTCGTTGTAGTCGCTGAAACGCGTCACGGAAACGACGGGGCCGAAGATTTCCTCTTGGAAGATCCGCATCTTGTTGTGGCCTTCGAAGACGGTGGGCTGGACGTAGAAGCCGCCGGCCAGGTCACCGTCGAGCTGGGCGCGTGCGCCACCGGTGAGCACCTTGGCGCCCTCCTGCTTTCCGATGTCGATGTAGGAGAGGATCTTTTCCAGCTGGTCGTTGGAGGCCTGGGCGCCGACCTGGGTTTCGGTGTCCAGCGGGTTGCCCTGGATGATCTTCTCCACGCGGGCCACGGCGTCGGCCATGAACGAATCGTAAATATCCTCCTGGACGAGGGCACGGGACGGGCAGGTGCACACTTCACCCTGGTTGAAGGCGAAGAGCGTGAAGCCTTCCTGTGCCTTGTCGTAGAAGGCGTCGTTGGACTCGGCGACGTCGTTGAAGAAGATGTTGGGGCTCTTGCCGCCGAGTTCAAGCGTGACCGGGATCAGGTTCTGGCTGGCGTACTGGCTGATCAGACGGCCCGTGGTGGTCTCGCCGGTGAACGCGATCTTGCGGATCCGCGGGCTGGAGGCCAGCGGCTTGCCCGCCTCCACGCCGAATCCGTTGACCACGTTGAGCACGCCGGCCGGCAGGAGGTCGCCGATGAGTTCCATCAGGACCAGGATGGAGGACGGCGTCTGCTCGGCGGGCTTGAGCACCACGGCGTTGCCCGCTGCGAGGGCAGGCGCCAGCTTCCAGACGGCCATCAGGATGGGGAAGTTCCAGGGGATGATCTGGCCCACCACGCCAAGGGGCTCGTGGTAATGGTAGGCCGTGGTGTCCTCGTCGAGCTGGGACAGCCGGCCTTCCTGGGCCCGGACGGCGGAGGCGAAGTAGCGGAAGTGGTCGGCGGCGAGGGGAATATCCGCGTTCAGGGTTTCGCGGATGGGCTTGCCGTTGTCCCACGATTCGGCGACGGCCAGCATTTCGAGGTTCTCGTCGATCCGGTCGGCAATCTTGTTCAGGACCGCCGCGCGTTCGGCGACGGACGTCTTGCCCCACGACGGCGCGATCTTGTGTGCGGCGTCCAGTGCCAGTTCGATGTCCTCGGCGGTGCCGCGGGCAACTTCGCAGAATGCCTTACCGGTGACCGGGGTGATGTTATCGAAGTACTGGCCCTTGACCGGGGCAATCCACTCGCCGCCGATCCAGTTTTCGTAGCGGTCCTTGAAGGTGACCTTCGAACCTTCGGTACCGGGCTGTGCGTAAACGGTCATTGCTGGCTCCTTTGCTCTGCAACATGATGGCGACACGCAGGGTGATCGCCGTTGCACCCAGCCTAGGAGCGGGAAGGTTGCAGCAAGGTTGCAAGCGTGTGAGCCAGCTCACTGCACGGTCGCAACCATCGTCAGGCGCTGAGCTCGGTTTCCAGCCGTTCAAGATCGGCGACGACGGCGGCCCGCTTGGGTGAGCGCGGCGGCAGGAGCTTCAGGGCGGCAAGGCGGACGCCGACGTCGTCCCTCGCCTCCGGCAGTTCCGCATACCTGAGCAGCGATTCCGCGCTGCCGTCCGTCAGGACGGCCTCGCGCAGCAGCGAGGACACCCGGTCCCGCAGGTCCACGACGCCGGGGGCCTCGGACCGCGGGAGCACGGCGCCGCGGTAGATCTCGAGGGCGATGCGGTGGGCGCCGCGCTGCAGGCAGCTGAGTACCTGGCCGCTGTCCGGCACGAGGTCCATGGTCAGTTTGTAGGGACGCGACTCGGGAACCGCGGCGGGGTTGAGCTGCTGGAGGACCTTGCGGAGGCGCACCATCTCGGCGCGCAGGGTCATGGTGGAGTTGTCACCCGGATAGAGCAGGGTGCTGAGTTCCTCGGCGCTGAGGCCGTCCGGGTGCGTGCTGAGCAAGGCCAGGATTTCACTGTGCCGGGCGGACAAAGGAACGGTCCGGCCTTCTATGCTGAGCAGCGCCTGGTCGCGGCCGAGCAGCTGCAGGCTGTTGCGGTACAGGCTGCCTTCGGCTGTGGAACCGGACTTGGCTACGGAACCGCTGCTCCGCCGTCGTGCCGGCATCCGGGCCTGCGCCGCCGCCAGCTGGAGCCGTTCGACGCGCAGCTGTGCCTGGGCGGCGGCCACGGTGGCCTCCACCAGTGACAGGGTGTGCGGCGCCACCGCCGACTCCGTGCCGGTGATGTCCACGACGCCCAGCAAGGCGCCCGAATCAGGGTCCTGGAAAGGGACTGCCGTGCAGCTCCAGGGGTGCACGGAACGCTTGTAGTGCTCGGCGCCGGAGATCTGGAGGCCCCTGCCAAGCGCCAGCGCAGTTCCGGGCGCACTGGTTCCCACCGTGGCCTCGGACCAGTCAGCACCGGGGACGAACATCATGCCCTCCGCGCGGCGCTGCATCACCGGATCGCCTTCCACCCAGAGCAGCCGGCCCACTTCATCACCGACAGCGACCAGCAGGCCGCTGTCGTGGCTGGGCTGGATGAGGAGCTTCTGGATCACGGGCATGATGCTGGCGAGCGGGTGCTGGCGTCGATATTCCTCCAGCTCATCCCGGTCCATGGCCAGCGGCGCCTCCGGAACGTCAGGGTTGGCGTGCAGCTTGGCCGAGCGCTGCCATGATTCCCGGATCAGGCGGCGCAGGCCGGGAATCTCAGGGGCGTCAGGAAAGGCGTGGGCTTCCGGAATGCTGCCGGGGACATAGTCATGGCCGCCGAACCTGCCGGCCAGCTGGTCGTCCAGATACTCGTGGCCGGCCAGGGCGCGCCGCTGGAGCAGCGCCGCGGCGTCGCCTTCGGGTGCTGCCGGCTGGATCAGGTTCTTCATCGAACTCCCATGTGCCACACTCTCGGGCAGTGCCGCATTGAGGGCGCTGCCGACGGGCACGCCCCATCAAGGGGCGTCGCTCCGTCCGGCAAGTCTAGCTCTGTCGCCGTTCCACGGCCATGGGTGCCGGCACCTGCCACAGCAGAAGCGCGAGTGCTAGGCGCGGGAGATGCCGATCATTTCCTCGCGCGGCACTACCTTGATGCGTTCACGCACGACGCCGTCGGCCGCCGCGGATTCGGACCACGCCGCGCCGAGGGCTGCTTCGTGCGAGTTCAGCCTGTTCCAGCCTTCCCACGTGGTGTACTCGATGCCGCGCTCTTCCAGCAGGTCGATGATGGCCTGCGGGTCCGGGTTTTTCGCCGGCGGCAGGGTCAGCCGGTCCTCGAGGAGAAAGCCGATGGTCTCCAGGGCATCGCCCTTGGTGTGCCCGATGAGCCCGACCGGCCCGCGCTTGATCCAGCCGGTGGCGTAGATGCCCGGGACGGGGTTGCCGTCGGCGTCGAGGACGCGGCCGCCCTCGTTGGGGATGACACCGCGTTTGGCATCGTATTCCAGCTCGTCCAGCGGGGAGCCGTGGTAGCCGATGGCCCGGTAGACGGCCTGGACCGGGTAGTCGATGAACTCCCCTGTGCCCTTGACGTTTCCGGTGCCGTCCAGTTGCATGCGTTCAAACTTGATGCCGGCCACCTTGCCGGACCCGCCGTCGTCGTAAATCTCTACCGGGCTGTGCAGGAAGTGCAGGTGCAGGCGGCGGGAGGACGGCTGCTCGGCTTCGGCGTGCTCCTCCACCAGCCAGTTGGTCATGGTGTTCACCATGGTCTTGGTCTGGTTGTTGCTGCGGATCGCGTCGTCCGAGGCTTCGTCGAACTCAAAGTCCTCCGGGTACAGCACGATGTCCACGTCCCGGGCGTGGCTGAGCTCGCGCAGCTCCAGCGGCGTGAACTTGACCTGCGCCGGGCCGCGGCGGCCGAACACGTGCACGTCCGTGACGGGCGATTTCTTCAGACCCTCGTAGACGTTGTCGGGGATCTCCGTGACGAGCAGTTCGTCGGCGTGCTTAACCAGCATCCGCGCCACGTCCAGCGCCACGTTGCCGTTGCCGATCACGGCGATTTCCCTGGCATCGAGTGGCCAGTCGCGCGGGACGTCCGGGTGGCCGTCGTACCAGGACACGAAATCCGCGCCCCCGAAGGACCCTTCTAGCTCGACGCCGGGGATGTCCAGATCGGCGTCCCTGATGGCACCGGTGGAGAAGATCACGGCATCGTAGAAGGCCCGGAAATCGTGCAGGGTGAGGTCCCGGCCGTAGGTGACGTTGCCAAGGAATCGGATGTCGCCGCGGTCCAGCACTTTGTGCAGCGCGTTCACGATTCCCTTGATGCGCGGGTGGTCCGGGGCCACGCCGTAGCGGATCAGACCGTACGGCGCCGGGTAGGCCTCGAAAAGGTCGATGCTGACCTCGACGTCGCCGCCCTTCACCTCGTTGGACTTGGTGAGGATGTCCGCAGCGTAGACGCCGGCGGGTCCGGCGCCGACGATCGCGACGCGGAGCGGCCGTTGGGAGGCGGATTCAGCTGAGTTGGACACCGGGAGCCCTTCTGGAACGGAGACTGCGCCTGCTCATCCTGCGCACAGTTACCAATTCTAATTGTCCGTACGATCCTGAAGTGAAACCCGTGACGCGGCGCTTCGGCTCTCTGCGCGGGAGCACTTCAGCCGCTTTTCCGCAGCGCCACCACGTCGCCTTCGCGGTACAGCAGGGCCCGCAGCTCCGATTCCGCGGAGTCCAGCCGCTTGGGGTCGATCGTTTCCCCGGCGGCAAAGTGGTCCAGCAGCCGCGGGTCCACATAGCTTTTCCGGGCGATCGACGGCGTGTTCCCCAGCACCGCGGCTGCCTCCAGCATCGCTGTGCTGATGGCGCCCTTCCTGGCCGCGACCCGGTTCTGCGGGCCGCTTTGGGCCAGGCTGACGGCTGCCGCCACCGTGCCCCGCAGGGTCCGGAAGTCCTTCGCGGTGAAATCAGAGCCGGTACGTTCCTTGACGTAGCCGTTGATGTCGGCACTGGTCAGCGGACGCCAGGTCCGGCCGTCCTTATAGGCCAGCAGCCGGGCGTTGCCGCCGCGCCGTTTGAGGACCCGGGCCAAGGCGGCGAGGTCCTCGTCGACGATCTCGGATTCCCAGTTTTTGCCGCTCTTGGCGGGAAAGCTGAGCTGCAGGCGCCCTTTCCTGACCTGCACGTGGGCGCACAGCAGCGTGGCCAGGCCACGGCTGCCGTTTTCGTTCGTGTACCGCTCCGAGCCCACCCGCAGGGATCCGCTGTCAAGCATCCTGAAAGCGGCGGCCAGGACGCGTTGCCGGGTGACGCCGTCGCTCCTCAGGTCGATGGTGACGAGCCGGCGTGCGGTGGGCAGCGACTCCGCGAGCTGGAGCGCCCGGTCGAACTTCAGCCGGTCCTTCCGCTCGCGCCACTCGGGATGGTAGATGTACTGCCGGCGGCCCACGGCGTCCAGCCCTGTGGCCTGGATGTGGCCGTTCTCAAAGGGGGCAATCCACACGTCCGTCCAGGCCGGCGGAATGCCGATGCTTTCCAGCCGTTCCCGGAGCGGTCCCGGCGGCAGCGTTGACCCGTCGACGTCCCGGTAGCTGAACCCTGTGCCGGCCGGCACCCTGCGGTAGCCGCGGCCGGAGGCATTGCTGTGGCGCAGCCTCATCGGGCTGCAACCTGCCCATGCATCATGCTCATGATGGCAAGCCTACTGACTATTTGGCGTCAGCAGGCCAACACCGACCCGCCAGGACGGAATACCGGGCCGCCGGATGGTGTTACTGCTCTTGTGCCTACCCCCGACGGATCCGTCTCTTCCGCTGCTCCTGCTTCTGCCCTGCCCGGCGCGGCGCCCTCTGCGATGACCAGTCCCGGCCGCCAGCCCGGAAGCGGCAAGACGCCCGGCCTGAAGGCCGTGGACAAGGAGACGACGGCGGGCGTCCTGTTCGGCATCGGGGCCTACGGGCTGTGGGGGCTGCTCCCCCTGTATTTCTTCGTTCTGCATCCGGCCGGGGCCGTCGAAATCGTGGCCAACCGCGTGGTCTGGTCCCTGCTGTTCTGCGCCCTGCTGATCACCGTAACAAGGGCCTGGCGCGTTTTGGGCGCGGCGTTCCGGGACCGTTCCGTGCTGGGCACTCTCGCGATCGCCGCCGGGCTCATCGCAGTGAACTGGCTGACGTACACCTATGGCGTGACCACCGGGCAGGCCGTTGAAGCCTCGCTTGGCTACTTCATCAACCCGCTGGTGTCCGTCCTGCTCGGCGTGTTCGTCCTGAAGGAAACGCTCCGACCCCTGCAGTGGGCCGCCGTCGGAATCGGCTTCATTGCCGTGGGAGTGCTCACCGTTTCCTACGGCAAACTGCCGTGGATCGCGCTGACGCTGGCCATCAGTTTCGGGCTGTACGGATTCGTCAAGAAGCGGGTGGGGCCGCGCGTGGATGCCATCACGAGCCTGTCCATGGAGACGATCGTGCTCACTCCGCTGGCGGCCGCCACCATGATCTTCCTGGGTGTCAGCGGCGGCGCCTCGCTGGCGAGCAACGGCGCCGGGCATTTCTGGCTGCTCGCGGCGTCCGGCATCATCACTGCGGTGCCGCTGCTGTTCTTCGGCGCGTCCGCGCGCAGGCTGCCCATGACCACCATCGGGCTATTGCAGTACTTCGCCCCCGTACTGCAGTTCATCGTTGCGCTGGCCGTCTTCCGGGAGACGATGACCCTGGACCGGTGGATCGGCTTCGGCGTGGTGTGGCTGGCGCTGCTGCTGCTGACCGTGGACATGCTGGCGACCGCCCGTAAGAACTCGGTGGCGCGGAAGCTCTCCCTGCGGGAAGCGCGAACGAACACTTGAGCCGCTGTTTCTGCGCGCGAAGGCGGGGCGTTAAGTGTTCGTTCGCGCTTCACCAGCGCGGGCGGGTGTCAGACTTCGGGGACTGAGTCGACCCGCTCGTAGTCCCGCGGAACAACTACCATCGGCACGGGAAGTGCCCGCAGCACCTTGTAGGCCGTGCTGCCCATGAAAAGCCGGTTGCCCTGGGCCAGGCGCGAGGAACCGATGATGACAATTTCGCCGTCGTCCCACTCAAGGTCATCGATCGCCTCTTCGATGTTCCGGCCGTGCGCCACCTCCACCGTGACCCGGTGCCCGGCGGGGAGCCTGCGCGAGGCTTCGTCCAGGACCGTGTTCGCGTGCCGGTGAGCAGCGTTGACGTTCTCGCCCCCGTCGCCGTGCTCGTCCAGTTCCACGAGCGAGACGAGGCGCAGCGGGACGCCACGGCGATTGGCGGCACCGACGGCCGTAGCGATCGCAGCCTCCGCGCCTGGACGTTTGCCCACGGCAAGGGTCAGCCGGGTGATGGGGTCGGTACGGCGGTAGCCGCGGGGAGCCAGCGCTACCGGGACGGGCGAGGCGTGCAGCAGCGCATTGGCCATGCTGCCCACCGAGTAGCGCTTGAACAGGCCGTTGTTGGCCGCGCCCACCACTATCAGTCCGGCCTCCAGCTCCCCGGCCGCCTCAATAAGACCGGTCGCAAATGAGTCGGCTTCACGGACGTGGAACTTGGCGCTGACACCCTCGGGCACCAGCGCAAGACCTTCGCGTTCAGCCGTCAGCACGTCCTGCTCCGCCACGCTGATCCGGTTCCCTTGCGGGTTCAGCGCCACGTACGGTGTGCCCGTCTTCACAACATAGACAATGTCCAGGTGCGCGTCCTGTGCGCGTGCCAGGGATGAGGCCAGGGCGACGGCGTCCGCGCCGCGCTCGTTGGGTGTGTAGCCGACTACGTATCGCATGAAAACCCCTCTTTGGGTTCAGGGCAGACGACGGCGCCGCCCGGGTTCCCGGCGACGCTGCCTGGTCTGCGTTGCAGTGATAAGCATGACTCTACCCGCGGAAACGACGATGGGCCGGGCACCCGAGAGGGTGCCCGGCCCGTGGCCTGATCGAGTAACTACGCGTTGGCGCGGATGGCCGCAGCCAGCACCTCAAGGCCGTCCTTCAGCAGGTCGTCGCTGATGACCAGCGGCGGCAGCAGGCGGATGACGTTGCCGTAGGTGCCGCAGGTCAGGATGATCACGCCCTCCTTGAGGCAGGCGGCCGCCACGGCCTTGGTCAGCTCGGGGTTGGGTTCCTTGGAGCCGGCCTGCACCAGCTCGATGGCAAGCATGGCGCCGCGGCCGCGGATGTCACCGATCACGGAGCCGCCGGTACCGCCCGGAAGCTCAGCTGCCAGCTCACGCAGCCGGCCAAGGGCGAGTTCCTCGATGTGCTTGGCACGGCCGTTGAGGTTGTATTCCTCCATGGAGCCGATGGAGGCCAGCGCGGCGGCGCATGCCACCGGGTTGCCGCCGTAGGTGCCGCCCAGGCCGCCCGGGTGGACGGCGTCGAGCAGGTCGGCGCGGCCGGTGATCGCGGACAGCGGCATGCCGCCGGCGATTCCCTTGGCCATGGTGATGATGTCCGGAACGACGCCCTCGTGGTTGACGGCGAACCACTCGCCGGTGCGGCAGAATCCGGACTGGACCTCGTCCGCGATGAAGACGATGCCCTTTTCCTTGGCCCAGTCAGCCAGTGCCGGCAGGAAGCCGTCGGCCGGAACGATGAAGCCGCCCTCGCCCTGGATGGGTTCGATGATGATCGCGGCGACCTGCTCGCCGCCGATCTGCTTCTCGATCATGGTGATGGCGCGCTTGGCGGCCTCGGCACCGGTGATCTCCGGGTTTTCCTCGCGGAACGGGTAGCTCATGGGCATGCGGTAGACCTCGGGCGCGAACGGGCCGAAGTTGGTCTTGTACGGCATGGCCTTGGCGGTCAGCGCCATGGTCAGGTTGGTGCGGCCGTGGTAGGCGTGGTCAAAAGCGACGACGGCGTCACGGCCGGTGGCGAGGCGCGCCACCTTGACGGCGTTTTCCACAGCTTCGGCACCGGAGTTGAACAGCACGGTGCGCTTCTCGTGGTCGCCCGGCGTGAGGCGGTTCAGCTGCTCGGCGACGGCAACATAGCCTTCGTAGGGCGTGACCATGAAGCAGGTGTGGGTGAAGTGCTCCACAGCTTCCTTGACGGCGCCGACGACGGCGGGATCTGACGCGCCGACGCTGGTCACCGCGATGCCCGAGCCGAGGTCGATGAAGGAGTTGCCGTCGACGTCGTGGATGATGCCGCCGTCGGCGTCCGCGACATAAACGGGGACGCTCGAGGCGACGCCGGCAGCGACGACCGCCTTACGGCGTTCGGTCAGCGCGAGGGACTTGGGGCCCGGGAAGTCAGCCTGGATACGGCGCTTCTGCTCAAGGCGGTAGGTGATTTCGCTTGCGGTGGTAGTCATGGGGAGGCCTTTCGGTGCCAGGTGATCGAGCCTGTCGAGATCTTGGTTTCGACAAGCTCAACCAGCGAATTGTTAGGAGTCGAGTGCACTCATGACGTGCTTGATGCGCGTGTAGTCCTCGACGCCGTACATGGAGAGGTCCTTGCCGTAGCCGGACTGTTTGAACCCGCCGTGGGGCATTTCGGCGGTGAGCAGGATGTGGGTGTTGATCCAGACCGCACCGAAGTCCAGGTCGCGGCTGAGCCGCATGGCGGTGCCGTGGTCTGAGGTCCAGACGCTGGAGGCCAGGGCGTACTCGACGTCGTTGGCCAGCTCCACGGCCTCGGCCTCCGTGCTGAACTTCTGCACGGTGATGACGGGGCCGAAGGTTTCCTTCTGCACGATGTCATCGGTCTGTTTGGCGCCCGTGATGATGGTGGGCTCGAAGAAGAAGCCTTTGTCCCCGGCACGGTGTCCGCCGGTCTCAATCTGGCAGTTCTCCGGCAGCGACTCCACCACGGCGCTGACCGCGTTGAAGTGGTTGACGTTGTTCAGCGGGCCGAAGTAGTTGTCTTCGTCGTTCTGCGAACCGGTGTGCAGCGTCTTGGTATGTTCCACCATTGCCGCCACGACGTCGTCGTGCACCGAATCCTCGACCAGCACGCGTGTGATGGCGGTGCAGTCCTGGCCGGCGTTGAAGAAGGCGAACTCTGCGATGGCCGCCGCACTCTTCTTGATGTCGGCGTCTTTGAACACGATGGCCGGGGCCTTGCCGCCCAGCTCCAGGTGGGCCCGCTTGAGGCCCTTGGCGGCGCCGGAGGCAACGGCAATGCCGGCACGGACGGAGCCGGTGATGGATACCAGGCCCGGGACCTTGTGCTCCACCATCATGGCGCCGGTTTCCCCGGTGCCCAGGATGACGTTGAGGACGCCGGCCGGGAAGATGTCCTTGGCCAGCTTCGCCAGCACCAGCGTGGATTCGGGCGTGGTGTCGGAAGGCTTCAGGACCACCGTGTTGCCGGCGGCGAGCGCGGGGCCGATCTTCCAGATGGCCATCAGGAACGGGTAGTTCCAGGGCGCAACCTGGGCCACGACGCCGATGGGTTCGCGGCGCACGAAGGAGGTGTGGCCCTCGAAGTACTCGCCTGCCGACTTGCCTTCGAGAATGCGGGCGGCGCCGGCGAAGAAGCGCAGCTGGTCGGCGCCGGCGGCAACTTCCTCGGACGCGATCAGGGAGCGGACCTGCCCGGTGTTGCGGTGCTGGGCATCGACAAGTTCGTCGCTGTTGGCCTCGACGGCATCTGCGAGCTTGAGGAGCATGAGCTGGCGCTGTCCGGGTGTGGTGTGCTTCCAGGTCTTGAAGGCGTCCTTGGCGGCAGCCATGGCGGCGTCGACGTCCGCCGCGACGGAGATGGGCGACTTGGCCACCACGTCACCGGTCGCGGGATTCACGATGTCAAGCAGTCCGGTGCCGGCGGGCGTGACGAACTCGCCGTTGATGAAGTTCTGCAAGGTTTGAACCACGGTGTACAACCTCTTTCGTACTGAATGATGTGATGCAGCTGCTCCGAGCCTATGTCAGCGCGGCAAGCCGGGGAATAGCCACCTGCACACCCTCCGGCCGGGGTTTTAGTGCGATCGGCCAGCCTCCGGCTACGCTTGATGCATGGCAATCTCCCTCGCCGCGTTGCTGGCCGTGCAGTCCCTTGGGCTGAAGAAATCCGGCCTCGCCGAGACCACCTCCCACCAGGACATCCACTGGGTTGCCGTCACCGAGCAGGAGGATCCGCAGCGCTTCCTCAACGGCGGTGAGCTGGTGCTCACCACCGGCATGCGCCTGCGCAGCGCACCCGAGCAGCGACGCTTCGTCCGCCAGGTCCAGCGCGCCGGCGCGGTGGGGATCGGCTTCGGTGTGGGATTAACCCACGACGCCGTTCCGCCGGCTTTGGTCGCGGAAGCGAACCGATGGGGGCTTCCGGTAGTCGAAGTCCCCTATAAGACGCCCTTCATCGCCATCGGCAAGCTCGTGGCGGACGCGCAGTCGGCCGACCACTATTCCAAGCTGGAACGCCTGATTGCCGGTCACCAGATTCTGGCGCGGGCGCTGCTCACCGGCGGCGGGCTGGCCGAACTGCTGAGGCACCTGGGCGGCATGCTGCGCACGGAAATTGTCCTGACCCAGTTCACGGCCCAGCTGTACAACAGCGGCTCCGAGCCTCCGGTGGCGCACTCGTGGGCGTCCTATCCCATTCCCACCGGCCGACGTGACGCGTGCACGCTGTGGGTCAAGCAGCCGTTCGAGGACTCCGGCATCATCGGCTACGCGCAAAACCTCATCAGCGTGGAGCTGAACAACATGGTCAAGCAGCGCCAGGCCGAGCGGGCGCTCTGCGGGCAGGTGCTGGAGGACGTCATTCACGGAACCCTGGATCCCAGTGAAGCCACCCGCCGGCTGGCGGGGACGGGCATCAACAGCACCCGCAAGAACGTGGTGCTGCTGGCCGGATCCGAGGCGCACCACAAGCAGCTGGTTACTTCCTCGCTGCCGCGGACGCTCGAGAAGGCGGTGACCGCCGTCGTCGGAAAGGACCTGATCACCGTGGTGCCCGACGACGGCCGCGGCGCCACGGCCCTGGCCCGGAACCTCAGCGACCATCTAGCCGAGGCCGGCATCCACGCGACCATCGGCATCGGCGGTGCGTACACCAAGCCCAACGGCCTGCGCTGGAGCTACTTCGAGGCCCGGGACGCCGCCAGCCACGGGCTGCCAGTCAATGAACCGGAGCGGCTCAGCCTGACATCCCTGCTGCTGGCGAGCGAGGACGTGCCGCTCGCGGACATGGCCAATGAATCGCTGAACCCGCTCCGCACCTTCGACGCCGCCCACGGCGCCGAGCTGATGACCACGCTGGAGAGCTACCTGACCAACAACGGTTCGGTGGCCGCCGTCGCCGAAGCCCTCACGCTGCACCGGAACACGGTCCGTTACCGGCTCGCGCAGATCACCGAGCTCACCGGTTACGACCCCTCGGTCACCGCCGACCGCGTCCAGCTGTGGCTCTCCCTGGCGGTTTCGCGGCTGGGGTCGCGTCACTCCGGCTGACAAACCTAGTTGACGCCGCGCTTCAGGAGCTTGCGGGCCTTTCGCCGGGCCTTGCGGTACTTGGCCTCGTCGCGGGCGGCGATCCTTTCCTCCCGCTCCAGCAGCGAACGGTAGGCGTCGGCCACCGCCTCCGGCAGCTCCGGGCCACGCCCCAGTTTCCCGAGGAAGACCCGGGCCATCACGCTGTCGTGGTGGTCGCCGAGGATTTTCTGCTGCCGGTGCGCGGCTTTGGCGAGCTTCACCGCACGCTTTCCATAGAGGGGCACCACCGATTCCGCCGCGTGCCGCAGGCGCTTGGCGTCCTTTCGCACCTGGTGCAGCGCGGTTTCATGGGCCGCACCCTCCACGGCGCGCATGGCCGCCCGATGGGAGCGGCGCAGCCGCCGGACAGTCTTTTTCACCCGTTTGGCCGCCACTTTGCCGCCGGGTCCCGACGCCGGCGGCCGAACCGGGGGGTTGTCCCGGAAGTCCTCGAGGTCATCCAGCAGCCGGAAGTAGCGGTCGGCCGCGAGCACTTCCAGAGCCTTCCGGTATCCGGCGTCGAACCGGTTGCCCAGTTCGCGCTCCACACTGTCCTGCACGGCTCGGCTTGCCTGGCCCGGCGGAAGTTCGGCCGCGTGGGCGCGCAGCCGTTCGCGCATGACTTCGGCGTCGCGGGGGGAACCGAGGATCCGGCCGAGCCACTGGAGTTCATCACGGAGCCTCCGGACGGCGGCAGCACCGAACAGCGTGCGGTAGACCGCCAGGGTGGACCGCAGGCGGCGGGTGGCCGTGCGCATATTGTGCACGGCGTCCGGTTCCTCCAGCCGCACGCCGGGATCGCACGCGAGGATTTCGCCGATCTGCCCGCCCAAGTACGCGGTCACGACGCCGGACACGGGCTCTTTCTTGTCCCTCGCCTTTTTGTGCGGTTCCGCCGCCTCTTCGTCCGGGATTTCCCCGCGCTGTCCGGACGGCTGCTGTCCGGACGACCGCTGTCCGGACGGCTGCGGCCAGGCCTCCCCCAGCGCCCTGCCGAGTTTGGACTTATGCGCTGCCGGCCAGGCACCCGCCGCAGCCAGGATTGGTTCGGCGGACGCGAAAAGCTCCGCACTGCCGTGGACGAGCTCCAGTTCCCATTCGCGCCACTCCTGGTGCTGTCCCGCCCCGCCCAGGGACTCGGACCCGACCCTGTCATCGGCGAAGTCAGCCAGGTGCACGCCGTCGTCCCCGTACAGCGCATGGGTGGTGCGCTTGGTCGTCAGCCGGGCGGCCGGCGCCAGCTGGGCACCGCGGAGGTAAACGTACACATGCGCCAGCAGTTTTTCGGGCACGACGGCGGCCTGGCCGAGGGGCGCATGAATCTCCCGGCGCTGCTGAGGTGCTGACTCCGTTCCTGATTCTGCAGGCAGCTTGACGTGCCAGCCGGCGTCCGCACCGCCCGTCCGGCGCCGGAGGGTGATGCCCCGGGAGGCGAGCGTAAGATCGTCGGTGTCGAAATAGACCGCTTCCAGGACTGCCTCGGAGGCCTCGCCCACCCGTCCGACCCCCGGGATCTCCCGAAGCGCCGGCAGCCCGGCCCCGGGATCGACGTCGTACTTCTTCTCGGTTTCAAGGCCCTCGGGAGTCATGGCCGGGCATCCTTTCGCATGGGCGGCCCGCAGCGGCCCACTGTGTCGGTGGCCCGAGTCTATTCCCCGGGAACGCAGGGCCGCGAGAGGTTGACCACAAAACCCTAGACATCAAACGTCTAACGTCTAACGTTAAGGGATGGCTTCCATCTCTTCAGCTCCCCCGGCTACCGCCGCCCGACAGCCCAAACCGCGCGCCGCCGTCGTCGTCAGTGTCATTGCCCTGGTGCTGATCGGGCTGAACCTCCGGGCCGGAATCACCGGCGCCTCCGCACTGCTGCACGACCTTCAGCTGGTGCTGGGCTACGGTCCCCTGGTTGCTTCGGTCATCCCCTCCATCCCCACGCTGTGTTTCGCGGTGGCGGGGGCGGCAACGTCGTGGCTTACGGGCCGGATCGGCGTTGAGAAGTCCATCCTGCTCTCCCTCGGAATGCTGGCTGCGGGGCTGCTGGTGCGCGGCATCCCGTCCACCGGCATGCTGGTGGCCGGCACGGTGCTGGGCATGTCCGGCCTGGCGGTCTGCAATGTCGCCATGCCCTCTTTCATCCGCGAGCATTTTGCCGACCGCACCTCTCTCATGACGGCGCTGTACACCGTGACCATGACCACTGGCGCCACCGTCACGGCCGTGGTCGTGGTGCCGCTGGCCCAGGTGCTTGGATCACCGTCGGCGGGAGTCGGCGCCATCGGGATTCTCGGCGTGGCAGCGTTCCTGGGGTTCGTGCCCGTGGCGCTGCATGCGCACCGCAACAGCGTCCGGGGAACCTCCGCCCACGTTTCGCCCTGGCCGCTGCTCCGGACCCGGAAAGGCGTGCTGCTCACGGCGACCTTCACGCTGCAGGCCCTGCTGGCCTACGCACTGCTGAGCTGGTTCCCCTACATGCTGACCACCATGGGACTCAGCGCGGCTGAGAGCGGCCTGATGTTCGGACTCATGCAGCTGGTGTCCGTTCCGGCGGGCATGGTGCTGATCGCCGTCGGGTCCCGCCCCCGGATGCTGCGCCCCGCCTTTTACGTGGTCAGCGTCACCATGCTCATCGGGGTGGCCGCGCTCCTGGTACTGCCCGTTTCCCTGGCGGCCGTCCCCGCGGTGCTGCTCGGCTTCGGGCTCGGCATCTTTCCGCTGGTCATGGTGATGATCAGCCGCAGCGGGCGGGACACAGCCGAGACCACAGCCCTGTCCACTCTGGCGCAGTCCACCGGCTATCTTCTGGCTACCGTGGGGCCGTTCGGAATGGGCCTGCTGCACAGCGCGACGGGCGGCTGGACGCTGCCACTGGCGCTGCTGCTGGCCATCGCGCTGGCCCAGATCGTCGTGGTGCACCTCCTCACGGCCAAGACGAAAGGTTAGCCGCCGTGACTCTGAGCACCTCGCACCGCCAGCCGCTGGCCGACGAAATCACGGCCAAACTCCGGGAGATGATCCACTCCGGCGAGTGGCCGCTTCAGCAGCGGATCCCCTCCGAGACCGAACTGATGGCAGGCCTGGGCGTATCCCGCGGGACGCTGCGCGAAGCGGTCAAGGCCCTGGCCCACAGCGGGATGCTGGAGGTCCGCCGCGGCGACGGCACCTATGTCCGCGCCACGAGCGAGATTTCCGGGGCAGCCCGCCGCATGTACCAGGACCACACCCAGGAGCACATCCTCGAGGTCCGGCTGGGACTGGACACCCAGGCGGCACGCCTCGCGGCCAGGAACGCCACGGCCGACGACGTCGCCGCCATGCGCGCGCTGCTCGCCGAGCGCGATGTGGCCTGGAAGGCAGCCGACTACGCCGGGTGGGCCGGAGCGGACTGGGGCTTCCACGAGCGCGTGGCCCACGCCTCCGGCAACCCGCTGCTGCACGAGCTCTATGTCAGCTTCGGCGAGGTTTTCCACAACGACCTGCTGAAGCAGCAGCGCCGTGGCGGCTTCGACGGCCTGCCGCATGAGGGCCACGGCGAACTCGTGGACGCCATCGAGGCGCACGACGGCGATGCCGCCGTGGCCAGCGTGAACCGGAACCTTAATTCTTGCGCCGAGTGGCTGCGGGATTAACACCGAAGCCCCCGCCCGCGGGCATGACTCCCCCAGATGTGGGGGGCTGCGATGTTTTTCTAGGGTTTTTCCAAGGTTTTTCCAATGCCACGGACTGATGCTCGAACCAGCGGTTTACCCTCCGTCAATACCGGGACGGCCGCGGACAAAGTCCTTCAGGCAGTTGGAGGTATCCCGTGGCGTACAGTGCATCGGCCGGCCGCTCCGCGGGCAGGCGCGTGCGGCCGAAATCACACAAGTCGTCCCGCCGGCTGGTCGGCATCCTCTGCGTGGCTGCCTTCGTGACCTGGTCACTCGCCGTCATGGTGGGAACGTCCGTGACCCTCCAGGGGCCGCTCCACGTCCTGGCCATTGCCGCACACATCCTCGCGATGGTCCTGGCTTTTGGCGCCATCCTGTTGGTGGACTGGCACGGCTTTCTGTGGCTCATCGGCAAACGCGAACTCTCCGAAACCATCCGGCTGGACGACGCCGCCAGCCCGCTGATCTGGGTGGGCATCACCGCCATGCTGTTCACCGGCGCGTTTCTCAGCCCGCACCTGAACAATCCGCTGACGGTGATCAAACTTGCCGCCGTACTGATCCTGATCCTGAACGGCATCATGCTGATCCCCCTCATGCGCCGCCTGCTCGTCATGCCGCCCACCACCACGTTCGGGGCGCTGACCCCCGGCCAGCGCTTCCATATGCTCGCCTGCCTGACGATTTCGCAGGTCTGCTGGTGGACGGCCATCGTCATCGGTTTCGTCAACGCCGAGTTCTGAAGCCGGGTTCCAACCCTGCCGGGGTTTCGCCATCGCCAAACCGATCAGTAGGCTTACTACCCGAGACGGGGAGTCACCGCAGGGAGTCCAATGCTGCCGTGTGCCCGCTGACGACTAGGAGTTCCCATGGCCCGAGCAGCACAAGAGTCCGAGCAGCAAGCACCACCGGGGCAGCAGATGCCCAGCCCGCAAGCGGGAGGCACCCAAACACCCGGACCAGAGGCATCTGTCCGGCGCAACCGGCCTGAAAGGCCGGCACGGGAACAGAGGCCACCCCGCGAACTGTGGGGCGACGGACTTGGCAGGGTCGGCATCCGCAGCGCGCAGGTGCTGCTGGTGCTGGCCGTCGCCGTGGTATCCATCTACGGCCTCCTGCAGATCCGCCTCCTGGTCATTCCGGTGGTGATCGCACTGATCCTCGCCGCCGCCATCGGCCCCTTTGTGAATGTGCTGCGGCGCCGCGGCATGCCCGGCGGCGCGGCCACCGGCCTGGCCTTCGTGGCGCTGCTCCTGGTGCTCGCCGGCGTTGCCACGGTCATTTTCTTTTCGGTCCGAAGCCAGTGGGGCGAGCTCGTGCAGCAAGCCTCCTCCGGACTGGACGAACTTGAAAAGTTCCTTCTCTCCGGCCCCCTCCCTATTGACCGCGAGCAGCTGAACCAGGCGAGGGAGGGTGCGGTCCAGTTCGCCACGAGCAGCCAGGTCCGCTCCGGCGCCCTGTCCGGCCTCTCCGTGGTGACCGAGTTCTTCGCCGGCGCGAGCCTCGTGGTGGTGATCCTGTTTTTCTTCCTCAAGGACGGCGCCAGGATCTGGAACTTCATCCTGCGGCCCTTCTCCGGTCACCGGGAGGCCAGGCTTCGCCGGGCGGGCCAGCGCACCCTGGAAGTCCTGGGCGGCTATGTCAGGGGAACCGCCATCGTGGCGCTCGTGGATACGGTGGCGATCGGCGCCGCGCTGCTGATCATGCAGGTGCCGCTGGCCATCCCCTTGGCCATCATCGTCTTTATCACGGCGTTCATCCCGCTGGTGGGCGCCACCGTGGCCGGGATCCTCGCCGCGCTGGTGGCCCTGGTGGCCAACGGGCCGGTCGTCGCCCTGATCGTCGTCGCGGTGGTGATCGCGGTCAACCAGCTCGAAGGCGATCTGCTGCAGCCGGTCGTCATGGGCAAGTCACTCCAGCTCCACGCGCTGGTCATCCTCATGGCCCTGACGGCCGGCACCATCCTCGCCGGCATCATCGGCGCAGTGCTGTCCGTGCCGCTGGCAGCCGTAATCTGGGCGGTCATCCAGGTGTGGACGGCGGAGGATCCCAGTCTCGAACCGCTCAACCCGGACCTGCCGCCGCTCAACAGCCAGCCCACGTAGACACGGCGCCCTGCGGTGGGCGGAACTGTTCCCACGCAGGATGGCGGGTGGGCACTTTAGGTGCCCGCCCGCCGTCGTATATTCAGTCAGGTCGTGCGTTCAGGCAAAGAATAGACCGCCGTTACCGAAGGCCCTTGAAAACATTCTTGGGCCGCTGCATCTCACCGTGCTTGGCACCGAGGACGATGACCCATGCCGCGAATGCCGGGATGGTCCACTGCAGCACCTTCAGCTGCTTCTGGGCTGCCTGCAACTTGTCCGATGCTCCGCGCCGGGGCTCGGTGGCGCCTTCCGCCCCCTCGTCCGCCAGTTTTTCGACCTTCTTGCCCAGGATGCCCGCATACAAGGTGACGGCCGCACCCGCCAGCGTGACTGCCGTCTTGTAGATGGTGTCGGCGCCCACGCTGTCCTGCTTGGCGATCCGCTCCCTGTTCTCCCAGGCGATGGCCAGGTCCGCGACAAGGTGAGTGGCAAAGGCAGCGGTTTGAATGGGCGCCCACTTCATCCAGCCAAGGCTGGACAGCCGTGTTCGTTCGGCGGGGTCCTTGGCTTCCGCCGCGGCCCCGTTGAGGCCGATGGCACCCATCAGCGAGCCGCCGAACCATGCGGCCGCCGTCAGATCGTGAACAGAGCGGGCCAGTAGATTTCCTGCCATGATGTGCTTCCTAACGTAGAAATCGGAACCTGAAGATGGAAAAGATGGCTTTGCCGCCCTCAGGCTCTTCCTGCGGACGGCCGCCGCACCAAAGTCATGGTGCAAGTATGGTAAGCACACTTACTAATGTTACGGAAGCCCGTAATAGCGCCGGCTTTGTGCGTAAAATCAACGCCATGGAAGCAACGGGAACATTGTTCGGCTGGGCCTTCGGCGACTCTGCCCGCGAGGACGACCAAGTCTATGTGGACGGGCTCCGCCATGAAGCGCTGGAAAACGCCCGGCAGGCTGCACGGTCCAAGGGCTTTGACGTGGAGCCCGGCTCGGAGGTCTTCACCATCCTCAGCGCCGGTGACGCCCTGGTGGACATCGACACCGCGCCGGACAACCTTGTGGTGCGCTGCACTGTGAAATTGACGGGTGAGGGAGCCAGCAAGGTCCATGCCGAGGGACCCATGAACGGCTGATACGGGAATGACGGACAGCACAACCCCCATCGGAGAGGCGGCCGACGCCGCAGAGGCTGCGTCGAACACCAAGGCGCTTGACGTCGTCGCGCGTTCAGGGTTTGCCGTCATGGCACTGCTCCACGTCGTCATCGGCGGCATCGCGATCGCGCTGGCCCTCGGCCAGCCAGGGCAGGCCGAAGCCACCGGGGCGATCGAGCAACTGGCCGCCAACGCCTGGGGACCCGCCGTCATGTGGGCAGGAACGGTCGCCTGCATCGGCCTGGCCCTGTGGCAACTCAGCGAGGCGACACTCCGGGCACGCCATCTCCCGCGCAAGGAACGAATCGGCAAAAACATCTCCTCGGGCTTCCTGGCCATCGCCTACGGCAGCGTGGCGTTGAGCTTCGGCGGCTTTGCGTTGGGCCTGCGCGGTGACTCGGGTGAATCAACGAAGGACGTCAGCACGGCGCTCCTCAATGCCCCGTTTGGCGCCGTGGCGCTCAGCGCGCTGGGCCTCACCGTCATGGGCGTGGGCGTCTACTTCATTGTGAAAGGAGTCCGGCGGGGGTTCAAGGAGGAGCTCTTTCATTTTGACGGCACCCGCCGCGGGAAGGTCATTGATTCCCTGGGCGTCACCGGCCATGTGGCAAAAGGCATCGCACTGAACCTTGCCGGGCTGCTCTTCGTGATCGCCGCCGCCAAGCACACCCCGGAAGAATCCACCGGACTGGACGGCAGCCTCAAGGCCCTGCGCGAGCACGCCTACGGCCCCTACCTGCTCCTGGCGATCGGCGCCGGCTTCATTTGCTACGGCGTTTTTGCCTTGGTCCGGTCACGGTTTGGCAGGATGTGACGGGTAATCCCTGAGGAGGGCTCGAATGACGCAGACACGCAGACCGGCAGGCGGGGCAAGCGCGCTGGCAGGGCAGGCCTTCGCCGCTGTCTTCAAGGCGATCAAGGCAGTACGCCCTCTCCGTCCGATCCATCCCCACGGCCTCGGCCTTGTCGGCGAGCTGTCGCGGCATGGCATGGACGAACACGCTGCCGGCGGGCTCCAGGGTACGCACAGCGGAATCAGCTGGCTCGACGCTGCCGGCAGTGAACAGGTGCAGGCCCGTTTTTCCCGCTCGGTGGGCCTGCCGGAAGCGCTGCCCGACATTCTTGGCCTCGCCCTCCGCATCGGCGCCGCCTCCGAGGGTACTGCCGGCGGCCAGCCGGCGGATATTCTCTTCGCATCGACCGGCTGGGGCTTTCCGGCGCGGTATGCGCTGCTTCCCAAGCTCGACGTCGGTGCCGCCAGATTCACCACGCTGATGCCCTACAAGGGTGCGAACGGCCCGGTCCTGCTGGGGTTGCGCACGCTTTCACTGCCTCCGGGCGCCACCGGCCGCGCCGAAACCGGCGCAGACTTCAGGGACGCCCTCATCGCGGGCGACTGGGTCCTGGCGCTCTCCTTCGCCAAACCCGCCGGCCGGTGGGTCCACGCGGGGACCCTCCGGCTGCGGGCCGTCCCCGGGCCCGACGACACCACCATCCGCTTCGACCCGCTCGAACACCCGCTGCCGGGAGCCGGGACCTACCCGTGGGCGCGGCGCCTCCGGGAACGTTCCTACCGAACCGCCCGCGGGACCGCGCCAGGGCAGCCCGACGCCCGGAAAACCGCGGCTGACACAACAACCCAGCAGCACACCCCGCCGCCCCTCGAGAGGAAACCCATGTCAACCGTCACGCAGGTCTTCAATTCCCCGGCACCGGACGTCTGGAAGGTGATCGCCGATGGCTGGCTGTACTCCGGCTGGGTTGTCGGCGCCTCGCGGATCCGCTCCGTCGACGCGCACTGGCCCAAGGTTGGCGCACGCTTGCATCATTCCGTGGGCGCATGGCCCCTGATCATCAACGACTCCACCAAGGTGACGGCCGTTGATCCAGGGAAGTCACTGGAACTGATGGCCCGCGGCTGGCCCTTGGGCGAGGCGAAGGTGGTCATCACGCTGGAGGACCAGGGGACCCAATGCCGCGTCTCGATTGCCGAAGACGCCGTCAGAGGTCCCGGCCTGGCCGTGCCCAAAGTAGTGCGGGATCCCCTGATCTCGGTGCGGAACCGGGAAACCCTGAAGCGGCTCGAACTCATGGCCGCCGGCGGGGCTGGCCGCTAGCCGGACGTTAAGCACAACGCGGGGTCACTCTACGCCCGGTGATCCGAATGGAACGGGCGGTGAGTGACCCCGCGTTGTGTAGAGAGCTAGACGCTGGCGGCGACCCCGTCGCGGGAGATGGACACCATGTCCTCGCGGGGCACAACCTTGATGCGCTCGCGCTTGACCTGTACGCCGTGCGATCCGCCGGCCGCCGTGGCCTCGGCGCCCAGGGCAAGCTCGTGCGCGTCCAGTGCCAGCCAGCCTTCCCAGCTGGTGTACTCCACGCCGCGGCTTTCGAGAAGGTCGACGACGGCGCTTGCGGCGGGCGCCTCGGCCACCGGCAGGTTTTCACGGTCTTCCAGCAGGTACGTCACGGTTTCGAGGGCGTCGCCCTTGGTGTGGCCGATGAGGCCCACGGGACCGCGCTTGATCCAGCCGGTGGCGTAGATGCCCGGGACGTGCTCGCCGGACGCGTCCAGGACGCGGCCGCCGGCGTTCGGGACGACGCCCTTCTTGTGGTCGAACTCGACCTCCGGCAGGGCCGAACCGAAGTAGCCGATTGCGCGGTAGACGGCCTGCACGGGGTAGTCGACGTATTCGCCGGTGCCGCGGGCGTTGCCCGTGCCGTCCAGCTCGGTGCGTTCAAACTTCATGCCGCTGACGCGCCCGGGGTTCGCGGCGTCGTCGTAAATTTCCACCGGGCTGTGCAGGAAGTGCAGGTGCAGGCGGCGGGAGGCCTTGAGCTCTGAGAGGTCCTCGGGCTGCTCGGCGATCCAGTTGGTGAGCGTGCCCACCATGGTCTTGGTCTGGTTGTTGCTCTGGATCTGGCGGTCCGATTCCTCGTCGAACTCGAAGTCCTCCGGGTACAGGATGATGTCCACGTCCTTGGAGTGGGACAGTTCGCGGAGTTCCAGCGGGGTGAACTTGACCTGGGCCGGGCCGCGGCGGCCGAAGACGTGGACGTCCGTGACGGGCGAGGACTTCAGGCCGGCGTAGACGTTGTCCGGGATTTCGGAGACGAGGAGGTCATCAGCGTGCTTTGAGAGGACGCGGGCCACGTCAAGCGCCACGTTGCCGTTGCCGATCACGGCGATTTCCTTGGCGTCCAGCGGCCATTCGCGGGACACGTCCGGGTGGCCGTCGTACCAGGAAACGAAGTCCGCGCCGCCGTAGGAGCCCTCAAGCTCGATGCCCGGGATGTTCAGGTCGGCGTCCTTGATGGCGCCGGTGGCGAAGATGACGGCGTCGTAGTGGGTGCGCAGGTCCTCGATGGAGAGGTCCGTGCCGTAGTCCACGTTGCCGAAGAAGCGGATGTCGCCGCGGTCCAGGACCTTGTGCAGGGCATTGACGATGCCCTTGATGCGCGGGTGGTCCGGGGCCACGCCGTAGCGGATCAGTCCGTAGGGCGCCGGGTAGCGGTCAAAGAGGTCGATGCTCACGGTCAGCTCGCCGCTCTTGACGGCTTCGCTCTTGGTGAGGATGTCCGCAGCGTAGACGCCGGCCGGGCCGGAGCCCACGACGGCGACGCGCAGTGGACGTTCGGCAGAACCTACGGTGGTGCTTGATGACACGGCTGTGTTCCTTTTCTTCTGCATCCGTTGCTCCACAACTGCCCTTCTGAGGCTTGATAACGGCAGTTATGGAGCAATCGACGGGCTTTACGGGGTGAGAACGCGGGTGGTGCGGGGCTTATTGGGGCTGGTGGTGCTGTAGTCAGCGGTCTTGAAGTGCGACGGCGCAAAGGGGCTCACGCGGACAACGTCACCGATCACGATCACGGCAGGATTCGCGACGCCGGTGGCCTCGGCCTGGTCGGCGATGGACCCGAGGGTGCCAATCGTCACGCGCTGGTTCGGCAGGTAGCCGTTTTCCACAATACCAACCGGAGTGTCCCCCGGCAGTCCGGCTTTGCCCAGGGCGGACGCCGATTCGCGCAGCTGGCCCACTCCCATGAGGAGCACCACGGTATGGTCTGCGCGGGCCGGGACCTCGGACAGTTCCTCGTGGCCGGTGACCACGCTGAAGCCCTTGGCCAGGCCGCGGTGCGTTACCGGAATGCCTGCGGCGGCCGGGACGGAGATCGCGGATGTGACGCCCGAAACCACTTCAACCTCGACGCCGTGCTGCCGGCAGAACTCCGCTTCCTCGCCGCCGCGGCCCAGGACGTAGGGGTCGCCGCCCTTGAGGCGCACCACGCGGTGTCCGGCGAGGGCCTCGTCGACGAGGATGCGGTTAATCTCGGCCTGCGGCACGGGATGGTTGCCGGGCGTCTTGCCCACCTCGATCACGCGCACATCGGGGGCAAGTTCGTTGAGCAGTTCGCGGGGGCCGAGGCGGTCTGCCACCACAACATCGGCCTGGCCCAGGAGCCTGCGGCCGCGGACGGTGATGAGGCCGGTGTCGCCGGGGCCGCCGCCCACGAGGGCCACGGAGCCGGCAGTCGCCCGGCGCCGGCGGAGCGGCAGGTCACCGGTTTCCAGGGCCGTAGCGACGGCGTCACGCAGGGCCATCGCGCGGCGCGGGTCTCCGCCGGCGTTGACGGCGATCTTGACGTCGTCCACCACGGCGACGGCGGGGGTCCAGGCAGCCGAAGCTTCGTGGTCGGAGGCGTTGACGCACCAGATGCGCTGCGCCTCGGCATCGGCAGAAACCTGCGAGTCCACGGCGGAATCGCCAGTGGCGGTCTGAACGAACCACGCGCCGTCGACGTCGGAGGAAGAGTAGGCGCGCGGTACCCAGGTGAGCAGGCCGGCGTCGGCGAGTTCCTGGAGCGCGGCTGAGGCAACCGGGGCCACCACGGTGACCCGTGCACCGGCGTCGAGTAGGCCCTTGGCGCGGCGCGTGGCCACGGGTCCGCCGCCCACCACCAGCACAGGGCGGCCGAGCAGGCGCAGTGCCGTTGGGTAGATGTCCTGAATTGCCATGAATCAACGGTAGGGCCGGGTCACATTCACCAACAACGGCGGCGGAAACACCAGTTCACGTAAGGTAACGCTGCGTCACATAGGGGCGGTCGCGGCGTAGAGCCGCCCCCGCCCCGCGCGGGCCGCTACTTCACGGCGATAAGTTCGATCGGCCGGATGTCCGGATCCTTGGCGAGCAGGGACGGGCCATGTTGGCCCAGGGCGGCAGGAATGGCCCCGTTGAGGTGGGCCTGCCGGTCCTCCTCGGTGTCAAAAGTGTCGAAAATGCCGAACGTGTTCTCGCTGACCCGGAACGCGTACCAGGTCCTCGTGCCAGGCTCGCCGAGTACTATCTCGCGGCCTCCGTTGAGGAAGTCCCAAACTTCCTGTTCCTTCCCGGGCTTGGCCTCGACCAGTGCCAGCAAGCCAAATTTTGGTGCCACGGCTACCTCCTGAACAGTTGTGGGATCGGGCCGGCTGCCGGCCTTGTCGTGAGTGTAGGCACGCTGCATCGGTGGAACAAGGGTGCGACGGTGCCAGGACAAAGGACAGCGGAAAGCCCGACGGCGAGTATCGCCGTCGGGCTTTCTTGTTGGGTCAGTGCGGACGCGCTTAGCGCGTGCTGCCGGCCAGGAGGCCGCGGCGCTGGAGCAGGCGCTTCTCGATGGGCGCGAAGACGAGCAGCTCGATCAGGATGCCCACGGCGAGGATCAGCAGGATTGCGGACATCACGATGGTCATGTCCGCGAGGTCGCGGCCCTGGTTCAGCATGGAGCCGAGGCCGAAGCCGATGGTGCCGCCCACGGCGATGATTTCCGCGGCCATGAGCGACCGCCAGGAAAATGCCCAGCCCTGCTTGAGCCCGCTCAGGTAGCCCGGCAATGCGGCCGGCAGGATGATCTGCACCGCCATCTGAAACCGGGACGCACCCAAAACTGTGCCTACGCTGCGGTACTGCGGCGGGATCTGGTCCACGCCGGAGATCAGGCCATTGATGATGGACGGGATGGCGCCCATGAAAACCACGAAGTACACGGTGGCGTCGGTGAGGCCGAACCAGATGATGGCCGCGGGCACCCACGCCACGGACGGCAGGACCTGAAGCCCGGAGATGAGGGGCCCGAACGCCCTGCGCAGCGGAGCCACCTGGGCCAGCAGCAGGCCGATCGGCGTCGCGATCACCACGCTGATCAGGAAGCCCATGATCCCGCGCTGCAACGAGGTCCACACGGCCTCCTGGAGCGATCCCTCAGCCCACAGCGTGCCGAACTGCTCCAGCACGTCCATCGGTCCGGGCACCTGGTCGCGGCGCTTGAGGCCCAGCGAGACGTAGAACTGCCAGATGATGATGAGCACCACAAGGGCGGCCACCGGCAGCAGGATGCGGCTCCAGTCGACACGCGCCTTGCGGATGGCGTCCGACTGCAGCGAGTCGAGCCCGGATTCGAGTTCGCGCAGGTCTGCGGAACCGGTGGAGGAACGGGTCAGGGCCGCATGGATTTTTGTGGAACCGGTGGCTGAGCCTGCCGACACCGGGGCCTCGTCAGGGAGGACCGCCGGCTTCTCTTCTGCCACAGGGGTCGGGTTACTTGGCATGGCGGCGGATCTCCTCTCGCAGCCGGGCGGTGATGACCCCGGTCAGCTGTCCGGCAAGACCGGCGTCGGTACGGTGTTCTTCGGTGACGTTCCATTCCTGCACCACGCGGCCGGGCCGGGAGGACAGCAGGAGCACGCGCTGGCCCAGCCGGACGGCTTCGCGGACGTTGTGCGTCACAAACACGATGGTGCGCCCGGTTTCCTTCCAGATGCGTTCGAGTTCGTCATGGAGCAGGTCGCGGGTGATGGCGTCCAGGGCAGCGAACGGCTCGTCCATGAGCAGCAGCTGGCGGTCCTGCGCGAGCGAACGCGCCAGGGCCACACGCTGGCGCATGCCGCCGGAGAGCTCGTGCGGGCGCTTGTCGCCGGCCTCCGCGAGGTGCACCAGGTCCAGCAGTTCATCGGCTTTCGTGCGGCGCTCGGCCTTGCCGACGCCGCGCAGTTTCAGCGCGAGCTCGACGTTCTCCCGGGCTGTGAGCCACGGGAACAGGGCGGCGTCCTGGAACATGAACGCGGCGCCGTCGCTGGGCACCTCAAGAGCGCCCGACGTCGGGACCTCCAGTCCCGCCATGATGTTCAGCAGGGTGGACTTGCCGCAGCCGGACGCACCGAGGAGGGCGACGAACTCGCCCTTGCCGATGGTGGCGTTGACGTCGTCCAGCACCGGGGCGCCTTCGCCGAAGCGCTTGCCCAGGTTTTCCAGTACGACTGGCATGGTCCCGTCCTTTGTTCGTGGTGCGTGGAGCTTGGTGTGCGGTGAAGCCGGTTGGGCTAGTCCAGGCCCAGCCCCGCTGCGGATGCCTTGTCGTCGGTCACCGCGTTTAGTGCCCGGAGATCGAAGATGCCGTTGAGGTCGGCCTGTTTGGTGGTGCCGGCGTCCACGCCGTCCTGCAGCAGCTTGTTGAAGGCTCCGGCCAGCGGGTCAACGGTGAACACGATGTTCTTCAGGGACCGGTCGATGACGTCCTGCGGGAGCGCCTTGCCGGCGTCCTGTTTCAGGGCCGCGTTGACCTTGGCGGCCTTTTCCGCGGCGGGAGTGTCATTGAGCCACTTCACCGCTTGGGCGTGGCCCTTCAGCAGCCCTTCGACGGTCTGCGGGTGCTCGGCGGCGAACTTTTTGTTCACGATCAGGATGGTGGTGGGGAACCCGCCCGGCTTGCCCGTCAGCGACCCGTCCCACAGGTCCTTCTCATCGACCAGGACCTTCGCGCCGGCCTGGAGCACCAGGCGGGAGGCCCACGGCTCCGGCAGCCACGCGCCGTCGAGCTTTCCGTCCTGGAACAGCTTCAGCGTCTGGGCGTTCTCGGTGGGATTGATT
>NZ_JBFTZQ010000041.1:0-27792 GCF_056406715.1 Arthrobacter sp. P1_B11 | reverse complement strand
GTGATGATGGTTCCGGCGCGGGAGGCGATGGTCCCGGCGGCGAGGTTCGCGGCGGTCTGTTCGCAGGCGGGGGGCATGGGGTGGGCGTTGAGGCCGGTGCGGGGCAGCACGGCCGCGGCGAGGGCGAGCCGGCGGCGGGCTTCGCCGATGCTGATCCGGAGCCGGACCCGGAGGTATTCGGCGGTGTTCCGGCACCCGTCATCGGCAGGCACAGACCGCACCCGCGCCGGCCCCGGCGCTGTTCCCGGCGCCGCGCCTGCGGACGTCGCTCCGGATCCGGAGACGTCCCCCGCGGTGTCGGTGCCGGTGCCCCAGCCGGTGGTCCAGCCGGTGGCTTTGGCCGCGGGTCCGGCGGCGTTGACCGCCTCGGTGCGGGTCCGTTCCACCGCGGCCGCGGCGAGCAGCTGAAGGTGCTCGGCACGGCGGGAGAGCTCCTCGGTCAGGTCCGCGAAATCCGCCGCCTCCCGGAAGGAAGCCAGCCCGAGTTCGTTGTCCGCGGCGTCGACTGCCGATGCCAGCGCCTCCAGACACTGTTCCAGGGCCTCAGCAGCCCCGCCACTGAAGGCGGTGCCAGTAGACGTCACGCCGGTGACAGACCCGCCGGTGACAGCACCGCCGGCGGCGGCACCGCCGTCGGACGCCGCGTGATCCGTGAGCAAAGCTGAAGCGGGAACGCTGCGAAGCGCGCGGCCCCGCAACAGGGAAGCCGCGCTAAGGCCCGGCGTTACCGCCTGGCCCGCGGTGTGATCCGCTGCGTGTTCCCCCATGGCTTCCATAGGAAAACTTTGTCAGAGGGGTCTGACATTTTTAGCTGCGCAAGGATAACCGAGTTGAAGGGAGCGAAATCTTAAATGGATGGCCACGAAGATAGACCGAACAGCCACAGACCACGGCCTGGCGGGAAACGTTGTCGCGAACCGACCGACGGACTACGTCTCTGAAACAGCGGACTCCCTGCTCTGCGAGCTGCCCTTAGATCCGGAACCGCCCGCAGACGGCTCCTTCTGCCAAGGCCATCTGCCTGTGATTTCCAGTTCCAGCGAGAAGCTCAGGAAAGTACGGATGAGCACGATGATGGCCAGCACGCCGACACTTTCAAACGTCGGAGTGACGGCTACGGTGCGGATGATGTCGGCTGCAACGAGGAGTTCCAGTCCTAGCAGAATGGAGCGGCCGAGCAGTTGGCGGTACGAGCGGTAGACGGACATGCGCCCGGCATCGGCGGGCAGGCGCCGGGGCTGGTAGCCGCGCAGTGCCATGGGGATCGAGACCACAGCGCCGATCACCATTACAGCCACGCCTGCGAAGTCCATGAACCTGCCGACTGCTTCAATAATGTGCTGAAAATCCATCGGGCCCCTCGTTGAAGTTGCGTTCGGTCTCGTTCGGTCCGGGCTGGTTCCCGTTTCCCCAGCGAGCTTGGTCCGGGCGGCCGGTGCTGCTTAGAGCAACGGCCTAGGGGTGCCGCACTCCAACCCCGGCCAGAATGTCGCGGTATCCCTCACGAAACGTCGGATAGGCGAAGGAATATCCGGTCCCTCGCAGCAACGCGTTGCTGCATCGCTTGTTGCCGCCGCGCGCCTCGCCAACCGGGCCCGACGGCGGGACATCGAGCCCCAGCTCCGATGCCAGGAACCGCAGGACATCACCGAGTTCGGCAGGATCGTCGTCAACCCCGATATAGACAGGCGCGGGCTCCTCGGCCATGGTGCACAGTCGAAGGATTGCGCCGGCGGCGTCGTCCCGGTGAATCCGGTTGGTGTATCGCTTGTCTTCGGGGATCACGGCCGACCCGCTGCGGACCTGATCTATTAGCCTTGTACGCCCGGGCCCGTAGATGCCCCCGAGGCGTAGCACCACAGCCGTCGTGGACGTCCCGTGCAGCCGCGTCAGGAGCAGATCCTCGGCCTCGCGGAGGATGCGGCCAGAGAAGCTGCCGGGTGCCGGCGTCGTGCTTTCATCCACCCAATCGCCGCCGGCGTCGCCGTAAACGGCGGTGGAGGAGACAAACAGGACGCGACGCGGCGTCACACCGTCGCGCACGAGCGCGTCCAGGACATGTGAAAGGCCGTCCACGTACGCCGCACGGTATGCCGCCTCAGTCGGCGAATCGGCGGCAACGGCAACGACGACGGCGGTTGTATCTGCCGGGACCGGCGGAAGGTCAGCGGTGCTCAGGTCAGCCGCCGCCCCTTCGATTTCCACTGGCAGTTTCGCGGGCGAACGCCGCCACCCCACAACGCGGTGCCCGGCTGCAGCGAACCGCAGCCCGGCTTCGGTGCCCAGGTCGCCACAGCCTGCCAGAAGGATAGTCATGCCTGCCAGTCTGCCAGTTCCGCCCGTCTGCCGTGTGCCGGCCTGCGCAGAACATCAACGGGAGGGCACTGTCTTTACGACGGAAGGTGTGGGGCGAGGAGCCTGCGGGGCTGGCTGCGACAAGTGGGACATCACGTTGACGAGGACACCAAGGATAAAGATGATCGACGCAATGTAAAGGAGAGCGCCGAGGCAGCTCTTGGTTTTCCGGCGTTTCGGCTTGCGTCCGGTGGGCACTTGAACAACGCTGTCGCTGGCGTGACGCGCACTCCGCCACGTCGCCAGTGAAGCGGCTGGCAACGCATCACGCGCAAGGTCAGGTGTCCCGATGTCCAACTGCCGGGTGGTCAGCAGGGTTGGACTCGTGCCGCCTGACAGCAGCTCCCTCAGATAAGTGTGGATGATCTCCACGGTCACCAAATCCAGAACAGCGGGGAGAGCGCCGATGGCGTTGCGAAGAGTATCGAGGCCTTGTATTCGTGCACCGCTGGCTGTGATTCCGTGCATGGTTGCTTGGCCCACCATGCACAGCCAGGCCTGGACGTGCCGGCGGTGTTGCGGTTCGAGGAGTGCCGCGACCGCCGAACATTGTTCCAAGACCCCCGAGACTTCTCGCTCTCGTGAGTATCTATTTTGGCGGAGGGTACCGTTTCGGAGCTGCACTTCGCCGGACCAGTTCTTTGCATCGATGACGATGACGCCGCCCGGGCCGACCAAGACATGGTCAAGGTTAGCCTTTGGCCGTCCCGGCCATCGAACGTCGTGCAAAACTCGCCAGCCCTGCGGTTCAAGCTCATCCAGCACATCCGCCACTCGGGCTTCGCCTGCCGCGCCCGCCGCCCAAGCTCGTTCAGCTCGTTCTGCCTGATCGAGCTGGCGACGCAGTTTTGCCGCGCGTTCCGCCGCTAAACGCGACTGTTCGGCAGCCCCGTCCCCTGCCGCCATTTTGGCCCCCATCCATATGACGTGCGGTTCCACCGCGAAGCGCACGAGGAACACTGTATTAGATCAACAGGCCCAGACGGGGCATCGATCTCGCCCTTATCTGCACGTGCCATGGCAATCAATATTCGGTTCTTCCGGAAATCGAGGCCCGTCGATTGCCGAGAGCGGCTTGGCCCGCGCATCCACCGGAACCTGGAAGCTCTGTGCCCTTACAGCGCAGGAACCGGGAAGAACACTCGGGGATCCTGCAGCAGGGCTGGGTAGTCGAACGCTGAACGGTCAATGATTTCGGTGACTTTGAAGTTGCGGCCGAAGCGGCCGTCGTCGAGCGTGATGGGCCGGCCGAGAACCATGCCGACGGCGAACTTGCTGCCGCCTTCAAACGGTACGGCCACCGGCGACTTGCCGGGCAGGGTGGAGAAGGCCGCTTCCTGGCGCTGGCGTTTCCGCGACGGCTTCTTGACGAGCTGCTTGGGAGGCAACTTGCGGGCGACCTTGGACGGGCGGCGCGAGCCTGAGTCCGCGTAGACCGGCTGGTAGTCGTCTTCGGTGCTGGCCGCAGTCAGGGTTGCACGTCCCACGGCCGGCAGTCCCACTTTGTCCAAGCGTTCGGGGTCGATGTCACCCACGTGCTCGCGCAGGATCCACAGCACGTCGTCCTCCGGGTCCTCGGGCAGGAACTCGTGGCGGGGTTCAGGCCAGACATACTCCAGGTCGGCTTCCGTGTCCGGGAAAACCGGCGCATAGAACCGCGGATCCTTCCGGATGAGGTTGGAACGGTGGCTCAGGTGCAGTTCGGGGTCGCCCAGCCATGGCGGCATGGCGATTTTGGCGGCGTAATCCGGGTGGGCCGCCTGTGGGGCGAACTCGCGAATGTTGTCTCGGGTGTTGTCCGCAAACCCCCGCTTGGTCCACTCGTCGGCCATGGCCAGGCCGTACATGGTGAGCGCCGGGACGTAACCCATCCACATGCGGATGGCCGGGTGTGACTGCCAGCCGTACTCCGGGATCACCAGCGCACGCAGTGTTTGCAGCGCCTCGACGCGCTGCTTGCCGAGCCTGGCGGGGTCCAGCACGGCAGCGCTTTGCTGGAAATCGGGATACGGAAGGAAGGTTTGCATCCTTTCAGTCTGACGCCCCGCGCCCGATGTGCCAATTACGGTGTCCGAGCCCACACGTTCGCAAACGCCCAGCCCAAATAAAGGTGTTCACATAGTGGACCTATGCATACACCAATGTGCGCCGACCACTAAGATAGCCGAAACCTCACCAGCGTCTGGAAGCCCTCACATGACTCTTACCTCTCCCGCGCCCCTGTTGCCCGCGCCCTCAGCGGCCAAATCACACGGGTCACAGGCGCCTCAGCACTTCGTTCCGAAGTACGGCAAAATGCTTGGCCCCGAGGCAAACGGCATCCTGGTTCTGGACGAGTTTACGCTCGATCCGGCGGCCGCCCGCAAGGACCAGCACCGCTTTCGAACGGCACTCGCTTCCGTCGCGCTGACTCTGCGCCGGCTGGTGGCCCTGCGCGTTGTGATCGCGATCGTCGCTGTTGCCAACCTGCCGCTGTTCCTGATGTCGACGGGCTGGTGGATTTACGCCGTCTCGCTCGCTCTGGTCATCGGAGTGCACCTGGCAGTGAACTGGCTGAACAAACACGAACCGCGGGTGAAGCAGCGCCACGAGCTTGAACTCCACCGGCACCGCGAACACAGCGCCAACTACCGCAAGGTGCGTGACGCCGTGAAGTTCGTCATCGACACCCCTTCCCGCATGAACGAGCACCTCTACCTGGAGCTGCTCCACGCCAAGCGGGTCGCCCTGCACCTCGCATCGGGCACAGTGGCCCTGCTGGACACGAGCGACGACGCCGCCTGGAAGGTGCGCATCGTTCGTGAACTGCCGGCAGCAGCCTAAGGCGACGCCTCAGAAGTAACCGCCTGACGCCTGCCAGGCAGTAGCATCAGCAACTGAACAGACAACGACGCCGGGACGCCCCACAATGGGGACGTCCCGGCGTTGTATTGCTTTAAGGGAAAGACTTGAGAGGAAGAACCGCTGGAAAACGACGGCGGGCGCCACCCGCGAACGTCACGTTCCGGCGTCGTCCCCGGTTCAGCAGCGACCTGACGCCCGGGTGCGCGAAGCGGACAGTCCGGACGCCCGACTGATCCAGGCGAATGACGCCGGGCCGCCCCGCAGAGGGGAGCGGCCCGGCGGCCATCGTGGCGAATGACCGCCTGCTGCGGAAGAAAACACGTTCGCGCGCTGACGTATGAAAAGCCAGTTAAAAGAACGACGCCGGGCCGCCCCCACAAAGTGGAGCGGCCCGGCGTTGGACTACAGGGGTGGGTCTACACGACAGTGCGGAACTGTCAGCAGGCCACGGCCGCCAAATTAGGCAGGCAGCTGCAGAACCTGGCCAACGAACACCAGGTCGGGGTCGGCGATGGTGGCAGCGTTGGCGTCGGCGAGGCTCTGCCAGCCGCCGTCAACACCGAGCTTGTCGGCGATCTTGCTCAGGGTGTCGCCGGCCTGAACGGTGTACGTCTCGCCGCTCACGGCGACGGCAGCCACATGCTTGGCCTGGACGGGGGCTTCGGCCTGCACGGGAGCCTGGACCGGGGCCGCGGTGGCGACCGGGGCCTGGGCAACCGGGGCCTGGGCAACCGGAGCAGTCTGAACCGGTGCGGCCTGGACGGGTGCACTCTGCGGCAGGATCTGCGGGGCAGCTGCGGTAGCGCCGCCGCTCAGGCCCAGCTTGGCGGCGCAGGCTGGCCATGCGCCCCAGCCCTGGCCGGCCTGGACCTTTTCGGCTACAGCGATCTGCTGGGCGCGGGAGGCGCCTTGAGGGGAGCCGGTGCCGCCGTAGGCGGCCCAAGTCTGCGGGGTGAACTGCAGGCCGCCGGAGAAACCGTTGCCGGTGTTCGTGGCCCAGTTACCGCCGCTCTCACACTGGGCGAGGGCGTCCCAGGTGGAGGTGCTGGCGGTGGGGGTTGCCGCGTTTGCGGCGGTGGCGGAAAGTGCAAGCCCTGCAACAGAAACGGCGGCGAGAGTTACTCCACGGCGCGCGGCAGTGCTGAAAGTAGATTTCTTCATGGTGGGATGCTCCTGAGGCCACCCGCGCTCGGTCCGTCCCCGGACGTTGTCGCGCTACCGCCCGCCCCTGACAAATAGAGGTCATTTCGGTGTCCGCCGGCCGGGCAGTAACTGGTGGAGGCGGCACCGGGCATTCATGGGCCCGCGTGGCGCGGGCATGTGTTCAACGGTAAAGCAGTGAGTCCCCGTTATCAAATCGAGATCAATATTGACAGTCAAGTGGGCGGCTGGAGGCCCATGTGACAGGCGCCCAAGTCGAGCGGGGGCCGCCGCAGACGGGTCCGCGGCGGCCTCTTTCGCCTCAGGAATTCAGTGCTGTGGCCAGGTACGGCGCCGTCCGGCTGTCGGGTGAAAGCGCGACGGCGGCTGCCGTACCGGCGGCGACAATCTCACCGCCGGCGTCACCGCCCGACGGTCCCAGATCGATGACCCAGTCCGCGGCGGCCACGACATCCATCTCGTGTTCCACGACGACCACCGTGTTGCCGGCATCCACCAGGCGGTGCAGCTGCGTCATGAGAAGCTGGACGTCCGCCGGGTGCAGGCCGGTGGTGGGTTCATCCAGCAGGTACAGCGTGTGGCCACGGCGGGCTCGCTGCAGCTCGGTGGCGAGCTTGATGCGCTGGGCTTCGCCGCCGGAGAGCTCAGTGGCGGGCTGGCCCAGCCTGAGGTATCCCAGACCCACGTCCCGCAAGGTCTGCAGGCTGCGCGCGGCCGCCGGAACGTCGTCCAGGAATTCTGCTGCCGCATTGACGGTCATGCCCAGGACTTCCGCCACATTCTTGCCGCGGTAGGTGACTTCCAGGGTTTCCGGGTTGTAGCGCGAGCCATGGCATTCCGGGCATGGACCGTAGCTGCCGGGCAGGAACAGCAGCTCCACGGCCACGAAACCCTCACCCTGGCAGGTCTCGCAGCGGCCGCCCACCACGTTGAAAGAGAAGCGTCCTGCGCCGAAACCCCGGGACCTGGCCTCGTCCGTGGCGGCGAATTCCTTGCGGACGGCGTCGAAGAGCCCGGTGTAGGTGGCGAGGTTGGAGCGCGGGGTCCGGCCGATCGGTTTCTGGTCCACCGTCACCAGCCGGTCCACTCGGTCCAGACCGGACACGGGCCCCACTGACAAAGGTGCTGTGACCTCGCCGGCGTCCTCCGGTTCCTCCTCCAACGCTGCCCTGTCTGCGGGCCCGGCCCCGGAATGCAGCCGGGCGCCGACCACTTCCGCGAGCACCTGGCTGACCAGCGTCGACTTGCCGGAGCCGGAGACGCCGGTCACCGCAGTCAGGACGCCCAGCGGGAAGTTTGCATCAAGCTCGCGCAGGTTGTGGCGGCTGATGTCCCGCAGCTCAAGCCAGCCGTCGGGTTCACGGCGAGTGCCACCGTCGGCCGCTGACCTGGCGGAACCGTCCGGAAAGAGGAACGCCCGGGTGACGGACTCCTCCACGTCGGCCAGGCCGGCCACAGGACCGCTGTAGAGCACCTCGCCGCCGCCTTCTCCGGCGTGCGGCCCCACGTCCACGAGCCAGTCAGCACGGCGCACCACGTCCATGTTGTGCTCCACCACGAACACTGAGTTGCCGGACGACTTGAGCTGGTCGAGCACCGCCAGCAACGGTTCGGCGTCGGCGGGGTGCAGCCCGGCGGATGGCTCATCGAGCACGTAGATCACGCCGAACAGCCCGGAGCGCAGTTGGGTGGCGATGCGGAGCCGCTGCATTTCGCCGGGGGAGAGCGTGGGGGTGGAGCGTCCCAGTGCCAGATAGCCCAGGCCAAGCTCCAGCAGCACGTTGACCCGCTGCAGGAGATCCCGCGTGATGGCGACAGCCACCTCGTTGCCTTCGCCCGAGCTCTGCTGCCGTGATGCGGTGACCGAATCGGTGAGCTCCGCGGTAGGACGGATGATCTCTGCCAGTTCGGCCATGGGAACGGCGTTCAGTCCGGCGATGGTGTGTCCGGCGAAGGTCACCGCCAACGCCTCTGGTGTCAGTCCGGTGCCGCCGCAGCGGGGACACGGCCCGGTTTCCATGTACGCCAGGACACGCTCGCGCATGGTGTTGCTCTTGGAGTCGGCGAGGGTGTGCAGGACGTAGCTCTTCGCGCTCCAGAAGCGGCCCTTGTACGGTTTGGCCACGCGGTCGCGCTGGGGCGTCACCTCTACCACCGGCTGTTCGTCGGTGAAGAGAATCCAGTCGCGCTGCTTCTTGGGGAGCTTCCGCCATGGAGTGTCCACGTCATAGCCGAGGTGGGTGAGGATGTCGCGCAGGTTTTTGCCCTGCCACGCGCCCGGCCAGGCGGCGATGGCGCCGTCCCGGATGCTGAGCGAGGTGTCGGGAACCAGGGACGCTTCGCTGACGGTGTGCGCGATGCCCAGGCCGTGGCACTCGGGGCAGGCGCCGGCGGCGGTGTTGGGGGAGAAGGCATCCGAGTCCAATTGCGCCGCACCAGCCGGATACGTCCCGGCCCGCGAAAACAGCATGCGGAGCGAGTTCGACAACGTGGTGACAGTGCCCACCGTTGACCGGCTGCTGGGCGTGCCGCGGCGCTGTTGAAGCGCGACGGCGGGAGGCAGCCCGGTGATCATCTCCACTTTCGGGTTGTGCCCCTGCTGGATGAGGCGCCGGGCGTAGGGCGCCACGGATTCGAAGTAGCGGCGCTGGGCCTCGGCGTAGATGGTGCCGAACGCCAGCGAGGATTTACCCGAGCCGGAGACGCCTGTGAAGGCGACGATCGCGTCGCGCGGGACATCCACGTCCACGTTGCGAAGGTTGTTTTCGCGGGCTCCGCGCACCCGGACAAAGCCGTCTGCTGTGTGGTCAGGCGCCAGGTCCGGCAGATGATCAGCATACTTTTCACTTCGCATCTATTCGACTCTAGCGGTGATGGCAGATCCGGGGACTATTCTGGCGGAGTGAACACTTACGACGCCGCCACCGAACCGACCGATCAAGCCCCGATTCTGGACGGAACGGAGGGCCCGGCGGCCCCGCCGCTCACGCCGTTGGCCGAACTGCACCTGCATATCGAGGGAACGCTGGAACCCGAACTGATCTTCGCACTGGCCGAACGCAACGGCATCGAGCTGCCGTATGCGGACCTGGACGAGCTGCGGGCGCGGTACGAATTCACGGACCTGCAGTCCTTCCTGGACCTGTACTACGCCAACATGGCGGTGCTGCGGACCGAGGAGGACTTCGCTGACATGACCCGCGCCTACCTTGGCCGGGCCGCGGCTGCGGGAGTGCGTCATGCGGAGATCATGCTGGACCCGCAGGCCCATCTGTCCCGCGGCGTTTCATTGGAGACCTGCGTCAACGGTGTGGCCTCAGTGCTCGCCACGTCGCAGGAGGAGTTTGGGATGTCCACCCTGCTGATCGCCGCCTTCCTGCGGGACCTGTCTGAAGAGTCCGCGCTGGAGGTTCTTGAAGCATTGATCGCGATGAACGCGCCGATTACGGGCATCGGCCTGGATTCTGCGGAAGTCGGCAATCCGCCAGCCAAGTTCGAGCGGCTGTTTGCCCGGGCCGGCGAAGCAGGCCTGCGGAAGATCGCGCACGCAGGCGAGGAGGGACCGCCGTCGTACATTATTGAGGCGCTGGACGTGCTGGGGGTGGATCGGATCGACCATGGCATCCGGTGCATGGAGGACCCCGACCTGGTGGAGCGGCTGGTGGCCGACCGCGTGCCGCTGACCGTCTGCCCGCTGTCGAACGTGCGGTTGCGGGCGGTGGACATGCTGGCTGACCATCCCCTTCCGGCGATGCTGGCGGCCGGACTGAACGTGAGCGTGAACTCGGATGATCCGGCGTATTTCGGCGGCTATGTGGACGATAACTTCGCCCAGCTGGAATCGGTCATGGGGCTGTCCGAATTCGACCGCGTCCGGCTTGCCGCGAACTCCATCGGGTCCTCGTTCGCCAGCGACGAGCGTAAGGCGGAGCTGCTGGCTGAACTGTCAGGCTGAGGCCGGCTGGCGCGGGGAGGAACCGCGCAGAATCCACCATCCCAGGGCGGCCATGGTGAGTCCGATGGGGATTCCGTACGGCGGAAGGCCCGCGTTGTAGCCCAGGACGCCGGCCACGACAAACGCCACGCCCGCCCACGCCGGGAACATCCGTGACCGCCAGCCGGTGATGCCGAAGACTATCCAGCCGAGTGCAAACAGGACATAGCTGGAGAGGCCGCCGACAGCCAGCATTCCGGATCCGCCCGCGAGGATCGCGCCCGGTGCAACGTCGGCGATCCAGGGGCCGGCGAACCCGTCGAACCACATGTTGCCGGCCATGTCCAGGGTGCCAACGAGCGCGAAACAGAAGCCGACGGCGCCGAGGCCGCCGGTACGTCCGGCGGAGCGGAAGTAGACCGATACGAGGGCGAGGACGAGGCCGATGAAGACCGCCCAGTACAGTGCGTTGGTCACCACGAACGGCGTCTGGCGCATCATCTCGATCCTGTCCAGGCTCCGGTCGGCGGCGAGCAGGCGGGCGACGTCCACAGCAGCGAATGCGAGTCCGGCCACCAGGGCGATCGGCCCGGCGGCTGAGGCGAGCGGTGAGGACATCTTTCCTCCTTGGTTTCTGGTGCCCTTACATCGGGCGCATCTTGAGGGAGAAGCGCCCGATGGCGGTGGCTGAGCGGGGTGCCTTGCGCCAGGCTTTGCGGTCGAGCAGCAGGGTGGCCAGGACCGCGGCGAGCACCACGGCGAAATAGATCAGTTCAGCGCGGCCGCCGGCTGCGCCGGTGAAGCCGAAGGAACCGACCGTGAAGGTGCCCTGGCTGTTGTGGAACAGGAAGGTCAGCAAAACGCTTCCGCCCGTGCGGTTGAAGAGCCATACGTACAGGAAGGTGATGACGAACGTCGTCGGCAGTCCGATCAGGCTTAGGCCGTTGAAAAGGATGAGCGGCAGGTGCCAGATGGCGACAAGGACGCCGAGGATCGCCGCCGACTGCAGCGGCGGACGGGCGGCCTGCAGGAGGGGAAGGGCGTAGCCGCGGAAGCCCGGTTCTTCACCCAGGGGGCCGTCCAACGGGTTGACGAGACGCACGGCAAAGGCCATCAGCAGCCCGTTCCAGGTCAGGTCCGCAAGCCCTGGGGCGGATGCGCCGAGAGCGATGTTGATGAAGCCGGTGACCAGCACCAGCAGCGCGGGAAGCAGAAGCGCGACGGCGTACCAGACCCAGCCCACGCGCCACCGCACGAGCCGCCGGCCCCAGGCCCGGAAGCCGGGCCGGCCCTCGGCCAGGGCGATCACAATGACGGCCGCCAAGAGCGGGCCGACGGGCAGGAACTCCATCCGCGGCATCAGCCCTGCCGCGTAGAGAGGCCACGATGCCCAGGCAATTGCGTAGGCCAGAATGAAGAAGGCCACAAGCCTGTGACGTCTTAGCCAGGTGTTGGAACGACGCACGGCGGCTCCAAACGGTCAATGCGTAGTGCCCCAATTGTCCTCCCGATCCGCTCCAGGGCGCCAGAGAAGGATGGGCGGCTTCCCGGGCCACGCCGGCGAGAGAGCACTGTCCCAACTTCCAGGCCAAATGCTTGCAGCCCCTTCCCATTCCTGCTAGTCCTGTGACTGGGGTAACACAATGTGTAGTGCCCGGGCCCTAAGCAGCAGGACCCAGACGATGCAGCGAGTCAAGGAGAGTGCAGCATGCCGCGCAAGAATCCGCGTGTGGAAGAGGCTGACGACAAAGACCTTGAGGTGGGCAGGCCGAAGGAATGGGCAGCCGGTATGCCCGGTGTCCTGCACTCGATGCAGCCGGCCCTGAAGCACATGGGCGTGGTCAGGACCGAGAAAACGCTGCTGGCCATGAACCAGAAGGGCGGTTTCGACTGCATGAGCTGCGCGTGGCCGGATCCCGACCACCGCAAGGCCTTTGAATTCTGTGAGAACGGCGCGAAGGCCGTCACATGGGAGGCCACGCCGGTGGTGGTGGCGTCGGAGTTTTGGGCAGAGCACCCGGTCAGTGAACTGCGGCAAAAGCCCGAGTACTGGCTGGGAATGCAGGGACGCCTCACCGAGCCGGTCTACAAGCCTGCAGGGGAGGACCACTACAGGCCGGTCAGCTGGGACGAGGCATTCAGGATTCTCGGCGACAAACTCAAGGGCCTGGCCAGCCCGGACGAGGCTGCTTTCTACACGAGTGGCCGGACGTCAAACGAGGCTGCCTTCATCTACCAGCTGTATGTGCGTGCCTTTGGAACCAACAACCTGCCGGACTGCTCCAACATGTGCCACGAGTCCTCGGGCTGGGCCATGGGCCAGACCATCGGCATCGGCAAGGCCACGATTTCCTATGACGACTTCGCCAAGGCGCAGCTGATCATCATCATGGGCCAGAACCCTGGCACCAACCATCCGCGCATGCTCACGGCACTCGAGGAGGCCAAGGAGGCCGGCTGCGAGATCGTTGCCGTCAACCCGCTCCCGGAAGCCGGGCTCATGCGGTACAAGAACCCGCAAAAGGTCAAGGGAATCGTTGGCCATGGAACGGAAATAGCAGACCAGTTCCTGCAGATCCGCGTCGGCGGCGATATGGCTCTTATGCAGGCCATCTCCAAACGGGTCCTCGACGCAGAAGCGAAGAATCCCGGAACGGTGCTGGACCACCAGTTTCTCGAGGAGCATTGCCAGGGGCTGGAGGAACTCAGGGCGCACCTGGCGGAGCTGGATGAGGACAATGTCCTTGAGGCCACGGGCCTGCGGAGCGACGAGATCGACGAACTAGCTGCCCGGTACCTGAAGGCGGACAGGGTCATCGTCACCTGGGCCATGGGCATCACCCAGCACAAGAAGGGCGTCGCCACCATCAAGGAAATCATCAACCTGCTGCTCCTGCGCGGCAACATGGGCAAGCCGGGCGCCGGCGCCTCGCCCATCCGCGGTCACAGCAACGTCCAGGGCGACCGCACGATGGGCATCTGGGAGCAGATGCCGCCAGCCTTCCTGGACGCCCTCGGCAAGGAATTCGCGTTCGACCCGCCCCGTGAGCACGGCGCGGATTCCGTCCAGACCATCAGGAACATGCGCGACGGCGACATTAAGGTTTTCGTGGCGCTGGGAGGCAACCTCGTGGCCGCCATTTCGGACACCCACGCTGCGGAGGCGGCCATGGAGAACACTGAAATGACGGTGCAGATCTCCACGAAGATCAACCGCTCTCACACCGTGACCGGCAAGGAGGCGCTCATCCTGCCCACCATGGGACGCACGGAGATTGACATGCAGGCGTCGGGGCCGCAGTTCGTCTCTGTTGAAGACACCGTGTGCGCCGTCCACTCCTCGGAGGGCAAGGTGAGGCCAGTCGCGCCGAATCTGCTGTCCGAGGTGGCCATCGTCTGCCGCCTTGCACGGGAGACGGTGGCCGGAAGGACCAGCGCGGACTGGGACGGCTTCGAGAAGAACTACGACCTCATCCGCGAGCACATTTCCCACGTCGTGGCCGGGTGTGAAAACTACAACGACAAGATCCGGCAAAAGGGCGGCTTCGTGCTGCCGAACGGCCCGAGGGACTCGCGCACGTTCCACACGCCCACGGGCAAGGCGATGCTGACGGTCAACCACCTGGAGCACGTGGAGCGGCCGGCGGGAACCCTGATCCTGCAGTCTGTGCGCTCGCACGACCAGTTCAACACCACCATCTACGGCCACGACGACCGCTATCGCGGCATCAAGAAGGGCCGGAACGTGGTGTTCGTCAGCCCCGAGGACATCGCTGAGCTCGGCCTCAGCGACGGCCAGTTCGTGGATATCCACGGAGTCTATGAGGACGACGTGGAGCGGATCATGAAGAACCTGCGCGTGGTGTCCTATCCCACGGCCCAGGGCTGCGCCGCCACGTACTACCCCGAGGCGAATGTGCTGGTTCCGCTAGACAGCGTGGCGGAGGGAAGCAACACCCCGGTCTCGAAGGCGGTGCTAGTGCGGCTGGAGCCGGCCACGGCCTGACGGGCGCAGCCTGAGTCGCCGGGGCAGGGGTCTCGGGGCCACGGCGTCACGGGGACCTCCCGCGCGTGCGCTGGCGGGCCGGCGCACCTGCGTGGTACCGCTAACGGTCATTGAGCGGTGCTGGACCAGCCCTTGCTGTCCGGGCCGCCGTCGGCTCCGTGCTCGCACAGCTGCAGCACCACCTGCGCAGCGGACTCCACGGCCTCCGTTGGCGTGGTCTTTCCGTGCTGGGCTGCAAGGCCGGCCGCGTAGCCCACGAGCAGGGCGCTGACGGGCCCGGCGGAACCGTTGACAGCCTGCGCCGATTCGTCGGCGAGCCGGCGGACCAGCCCGTGGTCAACCTTGAGGTCCAGGATCTGCAGGGCCTGGGTGAGCCGTCGGCTCCACTGGTCGAGGACCTGATCTTCGCTTGTATCGCCAGTGCCGCTGGTGCCCTCGGTGCTGCCGGTCATGGGATTCCCTTTCGGTGCTGCGGGGTCGGTTTAGGTGTCGATCGTGTTCATGTGCGGATAGCGCGCGCCAGCCGCGGCTCCCGCCGGGGCCAGTTCATCGAGGCGCGCCAGGTCCTCTGCGGAAAGCTCGACGGCGGTCGCCCCCAGGTTTTCGTTAAGCCGCTCCCGCTTCTTGGTGCCGGGAATGGGCACGATGTGTTCGCCCTGCGCAAGGAGCCACGCGAGCGCCAGCTGTGCGGGCGAGCACTGCTTCTCATCCGCAAGGTCCTTCACCCGGTCCACGAGCTCCAGGTTGCGGGTGAAGTTTTCGCCCTGGAACCGGGGCGAGTGGCGACGGAAGTCATCCGGTGCGAAGTCGTCAGGGCTCCGCAGCTGGCCGGTCAGGAAGCCCCGGCCCAACGGGCTGTAGGGGACGAATCCAATGCCGAGTTCCTCGAGCACGGGGAAGACCTTCGTTTCGGGTTCGCGCTCCCACAGGGAGTATTCGGTCTGCAGGGCCGTGATGGGGTGGACCGCGTGGCCCCGGCGGATGGTCTCGGCGCTGGCCTCGGACAGGCCCAGGTGCCGGACCTTGCCGGCCTCGACGAGCTCGGCCATGGCCCCCACGGTGTCCTCGATCGGTACCGTCTTGTCCACCCGATGCTGGTAGTAGAGGTCGATGTGGTCCACGCCGAGGCGCTGCAGGCTCGCATCGCAGGCGGACCGGACGTAGTCGGGCCGCCCATTGATGCCCACCCACGAACCGTCCTGGCGGCGTTCGTTACCGAACTTGGTGGCAAGGACCACGTCCGAGCGGCGGCCCGCGATCGCCGTGCCCACGAGCATCTCGTTCGTGAATGGCCCGTACATGTCAGCTGTATCAAGGAGGGTGCCGCCGGCATCGAGGAAAGTGCGGATCGTGGCAATGGACTCATTTTCATCGCCGGTGCCGTAGAACTCGCTCATCCCCATGCAGCCAAGGCCGAGGGCGGAAACGGTCAGGGAACCAAGGGTGCGGGATTCCATCCGGCTCTCCTCATCAGGTATTTGCGGCGGAGTGGCTCAGGGGTGTGCAGACCGCCACTATAAGCACCTTGCTTTCGGGGCCACAATGGCCGGAACGGTTCCCTGGGCGGCATTCTTGCCCCACTTCAGCCGGGCTGTGCCGCCGGCGGGCCTGTGTTTCCGGGGCATATTCCGGGCCTGACGGCGGCATGGTTCCGTAAAGCGGTGCAGTAATGCACCGGACCGTCCCGTCTGGGTGAGACGCGGGTTGGACCAGCGGTTTGGACCAGCGCGGTACTCGTCGGAACGGCTAGGGCGTCGGGCTTCCGCCGTTGACGTTCAGCGTTTCGCCTACGACGTAGCTCGACTCCGCCGATGCAAGGAACACGTACGCAGGGGCAAGTTCCGCGGGCTGGCCTGCCCGTCCCAGCGGGGTGTCCTTGCCGAACTCGGGGAGGGCTTCCTTGGGCTGGCCGCTGCTGACCTGAAGCGGTGTCCAGATGGGGCCGGGAGCTACCGCGTTGACCCGGATTCCCTTTGGCGCCAGCTGTTGGGCGAGGCCCTTGGTGAAGTTGTTGATGCTGGCCTTTGTGGTTGCGTAGTCCACCAGGGTGGGCGAGGGGTTGTAGGCCTGGATCGACGTCGTGTTGATGATGGTGGAGCCCGCCGGAAGATGCGGTACCGCTGCTTTGGTGAGCCAGAACATGGCGTAGACGTTGGTCTTCAGCGTGTGGTCGAACTGTTCGTCGGTGATGTCGGCGATGTCCGCCTGTGCCACCTGCTTGCCGGCGTTGTTCACGAGGAGGTCCAGTCCGCCAAGCTCGCGGAGCGCAGTGTCCACCAGCTCGCGGCACGTGTTCGCGTCCTTAAGGTCGCCGGGAACCTTCACGGCCTTTCGCCCGGCCTTTTCGATCAGGTTGGCGATCTTCGCGGCGTCCTCTTCCTCTTCAGGAAGGTAGGAGAGGACGACGTCGGCACCCTCGCGCGCGAACGCAATCGCCGTGGCAGCGCCGATGCCGGAGTCGGCGCCCGTGACAATCGCCTTGCGCCCTTCGAGGCGGCCCGTCCCGCGGTAGGTGTCCTCACCCAGATCGGCCTTGGGTTCCAGCTTTGCGTCCAGGCCGGGCTCGGGCTGGTGCTGCTTCGGCGGCTCGATGTGCTCGTAAGCCGTGACGGGATTTTTGAACGTGTACTGATCGGTCATGGTGCTCCTCCTGATGGCGGGGTTGAACACGGACAGGTTCGCAAGTGGTTGAACAAGCTCCCAGCAGAATGCTAAGCATGCTTACGTTCAAGCCTAGCGAACGGTCTGCCGCGTGGCCAGCACGATCGGTGCCTGGGGGTCCGCGCAGTGCTGGGTGCTGTGCGGTCAGGCCCTTTCGCGGACGGGCCAGCCTCACTAGGCTGGAAATTCCAGGCCTGCTGAGCCGGCTGGTATTGGCGAGCCGCATGATGTGAGGAGTGCAAGCGATGGACAATCAGGACATTCTGCAGCGGATCCAGTCGCTGGTTGACGAAGAGCACCGACTGCGCGAGGTGGGGGAGGGGCACGCGTCGGACGGCGCCAGCCCGGAGCCGGAGGATCGGCTGGCCCGGCTGCGGCAGGTGGAGGAGGCCCTGGATCAATGCTGGGATCTGCTGCGGCAGCGCCGGGCCAAGGCGAAGGCCGGGGAGGATCCTGACGAGGCCGACGTGCGGCCCGCCAGCGAAGTCGAGGGCTACCGGCAGTAGGCCCGGACTCCCGTCCTGGCCGCCGCAATCCGGCGTGCCGACGTCGGGAGCTTTACTGCTTCAGTGCTCTATTGCTTCGGCGCTTTACTGCTCAGCTCCGCCGTGCAGGCCGTCGTCGCTGCTGTCGCCCGAAGTTGCATCCCCGGTGTCATCCGACAAGTCCATATTGCCGCGCGCTTCGGCCATGGTGGGCCCGCCGGACGGGATGTCGTAGCGCTCGGGGCGGATTCCGTGGGACTGTTCCTCGATCAGCGCCTGCTCTTCACTGAAGCGGATTGCGTTGGCGTCATCGCCCGCGTCGCCGGGGCCGTCGTCGCGGATCTTTGAGGGGTTCGGGACTATGAAGCCGTCTTCCTTGGCATTGTGCACGCTCATGGCCTTCATCCTTTCCAGTGCTGTGCTGTCCTGGTAATCAACGCACATGGTAAGCCTACTTTCGATTGCGCGCGGCGGGAAATGCACTCCTTTGTCAACCACCCGGTCAGCTGGGTTTTGGCTGCACCACCGCGGCGGCCGACGTCCGGAAATCCGAGACTCCAGGCTCAGATCGGGTGTAATCCGCGTCATATCCGGTCGCGACACGCGGTATTTACCATTTCAAGTCGCCAGATTTACCGTCTACTTGGCAAACTACTGGGGGAACAATCGCTCTTTAAGGGGAACCATGCGCAAGACTGCCGCAGAAAACACCAACTTCCGGCTGAAGGCCGTGCTGGACGTTCTGGCGGAGGGGGTGTTGACTGGTGAGTCGCAGAATGCTGGCGAAGTACTCGCCGAGGCACTCATCCGAGTTCCGTTGAACGCCTACGAGGCTGAACTGCTCAGCGGGGGGATCCCCCGCGGCCACAAGTCGCTCACTACTGCCACGGCCAAGCTGGTCAAGGCCGGTTGGTTGGTCAAGGGCCGCTCCGGCTGGACCATCACCGAAGACGGCCTGCGAGCTACTGTCGCGTTCGCGGACGCCGACAGCTTCGCTGTAGCGCTCGACGCCGGAACGCCGGTTCCTGCCAACACGCCCCTTCCGGTGGCCGTGCCCGCCAAACCTGCCGCTAAGAAGGCAGCTGCTGTCAAGGCTGGGAAGGCTCCGTCCAAGGCTGCGAAGGTCGTGGACAAGGCTGCCAAGCTGATCGAAGACGCGGTTGCTCCCGTTGCCAAGGCGGTTCGCAGCAAGAAGGCCGAGGCGAGCTCCGAAACTGAAGCTCCCGCCGTCGAAACTGCCCCGCAGCCGGAAGCGGTAGCCGTTGCCGGTGACTTCAACACGCTGCTGGGTGCCCCGGAGAACTGGGCTCCGCAGTATGACGAAGCCCAGATGGAGCTCGACGCCCTCGACCAGCTGTGGAAGCTGACGGCTGACATTCCGGCCGGCCACTACACTTTCAAGATCGCGCTGAACCGCTCCTGGGAGGAGAACTACGGCGCTTTCGGTGCTTTCGACGGTGCAAACCACGAACTGCACCACGACGGCGGCCGCCTCACCATCCGGTACGACCACCGCACGCGGGATATCACCGTAAACGCATGACCCGGCCCGCCAACTGACCCGGGTCAGTACGCGGCCCGCCAACTGACGCGGCCCGTGAACTGGGACAGCTCAGTACGCAGCTGAGAAGCCCCGTTGCCGCAACCGCGGCAGCGGGGCTTCGCTGTGTCCGGAAGCGCCGGTCGTCCCGAAGCGGCGGTCTGATGCAAACGTGGCGGATGCTCCGGGTTTGATTCTCCGGGAGGATACAGGCTGTCAGGCTGTCAGGCTGTCCGAGCGTCATTCGTGGGCGGACAGGTCTTTTCCCGGTCCTCGAACACTTCCTCTCCCGGGCCGCTGAAGGCGCGCGACCGCTCCACGGCTGCAATGGTACCGGTGAACAGCTGGGAGTCGCGCGGATCCGACGGCTGCCTAGGCTGCGCCTCAAGCTACGGGCGCTGGGGCGAGGTAATCGTGGCATGTGGCTGCGTTGAATTTTGCTGCGAGGAATTGACGGTTTCCCAGCGGACATGGGGCAGTGCCTGCGGATGCTGTCGCTGCAGGAATCCCACCAACTCTTCGCGGACGAGGCAGCGCAGGTCGAACAGGGAGGCGCTGTCCGCGGCACTCACGAGGATCCGGACGCGCACGAAGCCGCTGGTGGCGTCGGTGACCTGGAGGATGCCCACGCGTCCAGTTTTCGAAGGGCGTGGTGGTGAAGTAGGTGGAGGGAAGAATGAGGCGGCGGTCATCCCAGATGTGGACCACCACGTAGGTCAGGGTAATCTCCTCGATCCGGCCCCATTCCTTCTGCACCACCACTACGTCGTCAACGCGGATGGCATCGGTGAAGGCCAGCTGGACGCCGGCGAAAACGTTGACCAGTGCGGACTGTACCGCCAGGCCGGCAACGATGGAGATCAGTCCGGCCGAGGCCAGGATGCCTGCCCCGAGGGCCCGGACGTCCGGGAAGGTGAGCAGCGCGATGCCGAGCGCCAAAATGACCACCAGGGCTATGCCGATGCGCCTGGCGAGAATCACCTGGGTGCGCAGGCGTCTTGCGCGGCGGTTGTCCGCCACGTCCACGCTGTAGTGCATGAGCATCAGTGCTTCGATGATCAGCAGGATGGCAACTGCCAGCCAGGCCACAGAGGCGATGAGCGCGATCAGCAGGATGTGGTCCACATTCGTGCGCCACGGGGCGTCGTCCGTGATGAGTGCCAGGGCGATCCGGATGCCGGTCAGGCAGAGGGCCAGGCGGAGCGGAACCCGGCCCATGCGGGAGGTCTCGCGCAGCGCGGGTAGCCTGCGGTTGAGGCGGAGGAGGATTCTGCGGAGCAGCCAGGAGAGGAACAGCCCTGCGGCTACGGCAACGGCTATTGCGAGACAGGGCATTGCTTGGTTTACAAGGTCTTGCATGCATAAACCGTTACCAACCTCTCCTCAGCCTGTTGAAATCGTCGGGAATGGGCTATGGCGGCAACGGTTCGGTAGCGATCGGGCCGATTCCAAGGTTTTTCCAAGGTCGGCTGCCGCACAATTAATCCATCGTCTTTTCTAACCTTTGAGGAGGGGCCTTGATGCGCCGATCAGCATCAGCATCATCAGCAGTGACGGTTTTCTCGGGTGTGTGCGTGGCGCTCCTGCTCGCTTCCTGCGGTTCGCCGGCATCGGCTCCGCCCACAACGTCTCCGGCAGGGGGATCGCCCACAGCGTCCGCCAGCGCGAGCGCCACATCGTCGCCGTCGGCTACCCCTTCGGCGGGCGCCACCACGCCCGCCGAAGGCTGGAAGACCTTTACGACGACGGACGGTTCGCTGTCCTTTGATTACCCGGCCGATTGGACCATCAAGGATCCGGCCGGGCAAACGCCCGCAGGCGGCGGCGCTTTTGTGGAAGTCTCCAAGGCCAACGGAAAGTCCATGGCCACCCTGCGCACCAACGTGGTCACCGGCGCCGAGTGCACCAAGAAGCAGCCTTACGGAATGCTGGACTCCCAGCCTCTGCCTGCGCTGGCCCAGGCAGGAAAGACACCCCGGTTCGCCTTCGAGTCCCGCATGGACCCCGAAGCAACCGACCCGACGAAGGCGAATATCCTTGCCTACGGCATCACATCCGCGCCGGAGCCCACCGGAACTGAGGCCTGCCCGATTTTCCACTTCTTCACCTGGCCGCCGAGCGGTGCGATGTTTGGCGGTGTCTACAACCCGTTCGACACGACGCCCGGCAACGAACCGTTCGTGGACACACCTGAGGCATACAAGGAGACGGCCGAGTACAGGGACATTCGCAAGATGATCACATCCCTCCGTCCCGCGGGCTGACAACCGCTGGGCGATGAGTGCGTGCTGGTCGGGCCTCTCGGGACCGTCCCGCTGGTCGGTCAGGGTGTGCTGCTCGAGCCTGTCGGGACCGAAGACCCGGCGCTACATTGGACTCATGACTCACTCAAATGCGTCAGATGCGGACAGCGTGCGCCTCACGGCGCGCGTCACCGGGGCAGTCCAGGGCGTCGGCTTTCGCTACTGGACGGCGCGCAAAGCCGACGAGTTGGGAATCACCGGTTCGGTAAGGAACGACGACGACGGTTCGGTCGCCGTCGTCGCCGAGGGGCCGCAGCCGGTCATCATCGAATTCCGGCGCTGGCTCGGATCCAGCCAAGCTCCCGGCCGGGTAGCCCACGTTGACGAGAAGATGACCCCGGCCGAGGGGAAGTTCAACACTTTCAACGTGGTGGGCTGACGGGGTTTGTTGACCGGCAGACGGGACAGCTGCCGGGTGGACGGTCCTTCGACGTGCGGGCTGTCGGCGTCGACTAAACGCTCACAGCCGGGGAGGGCGCGGACTGAGCCCGATGAAAGCACCAAGCTCCTCCAAAGCCGAGGGTTTGTTGGGCATGTAGTTTGTCAGCTCGGGGGAGCGGACGATCACCGCCCGCCACTGGCCGCGTGACACAGCAACGTTGATGCGGTTGCGGTTCAGGAGGAACTCTGCGCCGCGGGGTGCTTCGGCAATGGCAGAGCACGCCATGGACACGAGCACCACGGGAGCTTCCTGCCCCTGGAACTTGTCGACCGTTCCCACCCGCACCTCTGCCAGCCCCTTCCGGTCGAGCGCATGCCGGATGGCCTGCACCTGGGCGTTGTAGGCGGCCACCACCAGGATGTCTTTTGCCTCGAGCCGGCGGACCGGATCAGCCATGCCGGGAGTCCATTTGAGGCCGATATGGTCGTTTGCCAGTTCGACGATCTTCGCGGCCTCCTCTTTGGAACTCGTCGTGTTGCCGGTGTGCTCCACGAGGACCGTCTCCACACCGGCCGGCACGCCGTCCAGCTGCCGATACGTGGCAGCCGGCGCTGACTCGAGCCTGCCGTCGTAGCTGAGGAGCGAAACCGCCTGACACAGCTGGGGATGCATCCGCCAGGAATCGGCGAGGAAGTAGCCCATCTCGGCGGGCATGGTGGCGTGGCCGGCGGACAGCCAGCCGAGGGCTGACTCGTCAACAGGCTGCGGATGGGAGCCTTGCGTGACTTGGGGCAGTTGCTGGGGATCGCCGAGCAGCAGGAGGCGCTTTGCAGACCGGGCAACGGCAAGGGTGTTGGCCAGCGAATACTGGCCCGCCTCGTCGATGACCAGCAAGTCCAGTGAGCCGGCGGGTACACACTTGCCAGTCATGGTCCAGGCCGTCCCGCCGATCAAGCAACCCCCATCGCCGGTGAGGATCCGTGCGACGTCATTGTCCGTGGTCAGGTGCCAGGGGACGTCGGAGCCGGAGCGCGGAGCCCTGACGTCCTTGGCCACAACCCGCGGGTCGACGCCCGCCTTCTCGATGGCCGTGCAGAGCATGTTCTCGATGACCGCGTGCGACTGGGCAACGACGCCCACCTTCCACCCGCGTCGCACCAGGCGTGCGATGACGTGCGAGCCAACGTACGTCTTGCCCGTCCCCGGCGGCCCCTGGACTGCGAGGTAGGACCTGTCCAGATCGCCGAGGGCTTCAGTGATGGCTGAGACGTAGTCAGCGTTGCCGGAGTCGTCGTGGCCGACTGCCGGGAGTGCCTCCAGCGTGGCCAGGCGCGGGGGCACCCGGCGGAGGACGTCGAGTCCGGAGTGCTTGGGCAGCGATGGAAGCGTGGACCCTACGAGTTGCGCGAGGTCGGCCAGGGCCGCCTCGATGTTCGCTGTGGGAATGGGCCGGTCCGGGGTGAGGGCCACGGGCAACTGGAAGTACGGCGGTACCTTGCCTGTTGACTTCTCGGTGATGGTGATGATGGTCTTGCCCGGCTGGCCGGGGTGGTCCTCAACCGCCTCCACCAGAGTGCCGAAGATTCCGTCGCGGGACAGCGCCTCCCGCCCAATTGAATCGGCGGCTGTGCCCGGAGCCCGCGGCGTACGGCCGCCGTCGACCTCTCCGAGACCGTCGGGCAGGGGATCCTCGAACATCCGGAACCACGTGGAGCCTGTGCGGAACTCCGAGCCTTCGCTCATGGTGCCGGTGAGCCGCAGGGTCCTGGATTCCGTGCGGGCGCGGGAGCTGGGCGGTGCCCAGTCGGAGACCACGGAAGCGTCCTCAACCACGAAGACGTTGCGCTGGTCCGACCAGCGGTCCACCTCCGATTCAAGGCGGTCGAAATGCTCCCACCAGAACTGCTTGCGTTCCCGGCGGTGATAGCCCGTAGCCGCCGCCACCATCGCCACGGCCTGTTCGTCGGCGGTGAGTTCATGGTTATCCGGGAGTGAATCCAGATAGGAGCGAAGGGTTTCTTCCTCCGCAGGCGGTTCCGCGCCGGACTCGGCGGCACCGCCCTCAGAGGCGATGGCCGGGACGGTCGCCTCACGGGAGGCGTCAGAGGCGGACGGCCCGCGCAGCTGCAGCAGCCAGTCGCGCAGGCGCAGGGTGGAGAGGCAGTCGTACTGGTTGTAGTCGGAGATGGAGGAAAGGATGGCAGCGGCCTCGGCCTGAGTCTCGGGTCCGCCGTCGCGTGCGGTGCAGAACGCCGCGTAGGCCACCACCGAAGCACCGGCGTCTTTGACGTCTCCGGACCTCAGGTTGCTCCCCATGTACAGCGGCTCGAGTTTCTTGATGGAGTAGGAGGCCTCCGAAATCCTGAGCGAGTGCCGCACTGTGGCGTAGAGGTCCACGAGGACTCCCTCGCGAAGCCAGGAATCCACAATGTCCTCGCCGGCGACGTGAGTCAGCGAGAGGTGGCGCAGCGCTGTCTTTTCGTACGGCGCGTAGTGATAGACGTGCATCTCCGGATACCTGGCGCGGCGTTCCTCCACGTAGGCGAGGAAGTCGAGGAACGCCTGCCGTTCACCAGAACGGGAATGYGCCCAGAAAGGCCGGAACACGGGCGTCGCGCCGGGTGGATCCCCGGGCAGGGGCGCCTCGATCACGCCAAAGAGGTATTCCAATCCCCACTGGCCCGTGACGGGATCCTGCCACAGCGGGTCGCCTTCGAAGTCGAAGAAGATGTCGCCGTCGCTGGGAGCGGGGATGCTGGCCAGGGCGTTCTCAGGCAACACTTTGAAGGTGATGGTATGTTCCTGGCCGTCCTTGAGGAAGGTCCGCGAACCGTCCGGAGATTCACGGGCGGTCTGCATGCGGGCCTGGTCACGCAGGCGCCGGGTTGACCCGGTGGCCTTCTCCGGAGGCAACTCCGCGAGGGCATCGATGCTGGTGATGCCGCCAGCGATCAGTTTTTTCCGCTGGACGGAGGTCATGCCGGCCACCATCAGCAGGTCGCGGTGTTCGGACACCTGCTCGGCGCAGTAGTCGCACCTTCCGCAATAGCCGATGCCCGGCTGCTGCCACGCCACGGGAACACCGGAGACGCGGTGTGCGGCGGTCAGTTCGCGGAAGCGGTCGCGGCGCTCGCGGTACACCGGCAGCAGGTCGGTGAGCGAGTGGATGCTTCGTTCGAGGTTGCCCAGCACCAGCGTGACGCGGGGAGCGGGATTAAGTCCGAGTTTGATCAGCTGGTCCCCGTAGGCGGCAAGCTGCAGAAGCGCGCCCACCTTGGCATGCCTGGCCAGCTTGGTGTCCCATACGGCGTAGCGGCCGCCGTTGGCGTCAGGACCGGGTTTGTCCGCGGCCTCGCTGCCAGTGCTCTCGCTGCCAGTGCCATCCTTAACCAGGAAGTCCGCATAGCCGAGGAATTCGCCGTCGAAAAAGGTTGCTTGGAAGACTACGTCGGCCCCTGCCCGGAGCGCCGCTGCCGTTTCTTCGTGCCTGGCGGCCAGGTCTGACCGGGCGGTGGTTCCGCGCTCCACGCAGTACACGCCGGTGCCGCGGGCCGGATCCCAGGCGCCGTACTCTGCGATGAGGCCGGCCAGCACCTGGTGCTCGTGGAGATCGCCGAGTTTGCCGGCGCGGGCCTGCATCTCGTCGGCGGGAAAGTCGGCCTTGGAGGAGCGGCCGAGTTTCTCGTCCAGGATCCGGAGGGTGCGGTATTCGCACTCGCTTGCGGCCACAAGGTCACTGGCCGAGAACACCAGATCGGCGGGTGCTTCCAGCGTCAGGGCATCGAGCAGGAACATGGGGCCTCCCCATTGGCAGCCTCACTCCGGGAGGGCTCCCGGTGTGCTAATTCGAATCTAGCAAGTGGCTCTGACAATGAAGGCTCTGACGGTGAAGGCCATCTGCAGCGTTGGCGGAAGTGCCCCGATCGGCTTACGTGTGGGCGTACGTAAGGCAGTCGGCGTTGTCCGGGCCCGGGCCCACGTGGACTTCCGGTGCCTGGCACATCAGGTGGTCGTTATGGACGCACTCCCCGCGCTGGCAGGCACCGACTCCGGCCAGGACCTTGGGCAGCCCGCCGTGGATTCCGGTGTCGATGAACGTGGCACAGGAGGCGTGGTCTGTGGTGCCGCCGACCGTGATGGCCTCGGCATTGCAGTGGGTGTGATCGTTGAAGGAGCAGTTGGATACGCTGCAGTCGGCGACATGCGTGGACATAGCAAGTTCCTCCATGGTTCTGGCCGTCCCGGCTGGACGGCCCGCTTGTCCCAACGTAGGCCTGTCCGGCCTGATCAAAAAGACCCAATAGTGTTGCGTATTTATCCGCCACCAGGCCCTGCCGGGCGATGATCGCGGAACGTTATAGACCTCACCAAGGCGGGCGTCTTAGACTGGCGGCACCCTCCACCATCAAAGGCACCGACGACGCCGTCCGGTCTGCCGTCTGTACCCGCCCTGGAGGGAACATCAGGACGCTTGATGAATCACAGCCGGCCCTTCATTGGGGAGGGTCCGTGACGCCAGGAGGAAAAGATGGAAGGGAACAAAGCCGTTGCCTACAAAGGGCCCGGCAAGGTGGAAGTCATTGACATCGACTACCCCAGCTTTGAACTCAAGGACGGGCCGGGCGTTAACCCGGCAAACGTGGGGCGTTCGGTTCCTCACGGGGCAATTCTCAAGACGGTGGCCACCAACATCTGCGGCTCCGACCAGCACATGGTCCGGGGGCGGACAACGGCGCCGCCGGACCTGGTCCTGGGCCACGAAATCACCGGCGAGGTAGTGGAAGTGGGGCCGGGCGTCGAGTTCATCAAGGTGGGTGACCTCTGCTCGGTGCCGTTCAACATTGCCTGCGGCCGCTGCCGGAACTGCAAGGAGCGCAAGACCGGCATCTGCCTGAACGTGAACCCGGACCGCCCGGGCAGCGCCTACGGCTACGTGGACATGGGTGGCTGGGTGGGCGGCCAGGCCAACTATGTGCTGGTGCCGTACGCCGACTGGAATCTGCTGAAGTTCCCGGACAAGGACCGAGCCATGGAGAAAATCCTCGACCTCGCCATGCTCTCGGACATCTTCCCCACCGGGTACCACGGCGCCGTGAGTGCCGGCGTGGGTGTCGGCTCCACTGTTTACGTCGCCGGTGCCGGTCCTGTTGGCCTCGCTGCGGCGACCAGCGCGCAGCTGCTGGGTGCCGCCGTCGTAATTGTCGGTGACCTGAATGAGCAGCGGCTCGCGCAGGCGCGCAGCTTCGGGTGCGAAACCGTGGACCTGTCCAAGGGCGGTCCGGCGGAGCAGATCGAGCAGATCCTCGGCGTGCCGGAGGTGGACTGTGGCGTGGATGCCGTGGGCTTCGAGGCCAAGGGCCACGGCTCGGGCGCGCAGGAGGCCCCGGCCACTGTGCTGAACTCGCTCATGGAACTTACGGCTGCGGGTGGCGCACTCGGGATTCCCGGGCTCTACGTGACGGGCGACCCCGGGGGCGTGGACGAGGCCGCAAAGAAGGGGTCGCTGAGCCTGAGCCTCGGCACGGGCTGGGCGAAATCGCTGAGCTTCACCACGGGGCAGTGTCCGGTGATGAAGTACAACCGGCAGCTGATGATGGCCATCCTGCACGACAGGGTGCAAATCGCCAAGAACGTCAACGCGAAGCCGATTCTGCTGGACGATGCACCCAAGGGCTACGCCGAATTCGACGCCGGCGCCGCCACCAAGTACGTCCTCAACCCGAACGGATATCTGAGCTGACGGCATGAGCAGCAGCACGGGGTCAGCGGCCACTCAATATCCTGCGAGGATCGGGCCGTGAAAGACCCCGCGTTGCTGGGGCCATGACCGATGTTCCCGCACCGCACGTCGCACTCGAGGACGCTGCTGAAGCGGACGCCATTGAGCAGTCGGCAGCAACCCCGGGCGGGGACGAGGAGGACTACCCGTTTGCGGGAGAGGAACAGCAGTAGGGGAGCCGAAACAGCGGGATCCGGCTATTCGCAGCCCACGCCGTCGCGGTCCAGCTTTCCGCTGTAGCCCGGCTGGCCGGCGTGGATGGGCGCGGCACCGGCCGCCCGGACTGCCGCGCAGTTGGCGTAGTAGGCGGCAGCGGGAGCCGGCGCGGCCGCGGCCTCGGCC